>CAZQHU010000007.1:0-55495 GCA_964592785.1 uncultured Gammaproteobacteria bacterium
TGGTGGCGTCGCAGAACTCGTCCGCGGCGCACTCGTCGTTGGAGAGGCAGCAGCCGACCAGCCCCTCGTCGATCAGGCCGTCGCAGTCGTTGTCCTTCCCGTCGCACAGTTCGGGCGCGCCGGGATAGGTATTGGGATCGGTGTCGTCGCAGTCGCCCCACATGAGGGCGCTGCTGATCGCCGCGGACTCGCACTCGAACCCGGGCACACCCATCTCCGAACACGCGGATTCGGGGGTCTCCTTGACGACGTCGTCGCCGTCCCGATCCGTTGCGGAGAAGTTGAACGGTCCGACCTGGACCTGGACGTTGACGTTGCCGTCACCGTCCTCCAGGGCTTCTTCGCAGCCCGCGAAGACCACGATGACGCACATGCACAGCACCTTGAAGATGTTCTTCATGATCGTTGATCTCCCATCATCTCTCGACCCGACTCTTTTGACCTGACTACCCTTATGTGCACCGCACCGTTGAGCTCTTGGCTCGCCAGTTATTGCGGTATCACACCTCTCATATAATATTTTTGAGAGGCTCCACCCTAGGGCGGATTCAGTTCATCTTAGGTCAGAGCAGGTCTTGTTCCCTAGTACACGAACCCCGGCCCCATGAGGACCTTGAACCGGAAGTCGGCCCGGCTCTGACCGCTGACGCGGTGGAGCAGAACCCCCGGTTCGACCCAGAAGCGCCAGACCCCACGGACCGGCCCGTCCTTGTTCAGGAACAGGTCCATGAGGAGGAAGGCACCCGGGCCGGTGCCGGCCTGGGTCCAGGACGTGGAGCGGTAGCCCGCCCAATCGATCCCGAACCCGACACGACCCCAGTTCCACGTGCGGACCGCTCCCAGCCCGCCCCACAGGGCGAACATGAACCGCGAACTGCGGAACACCTTCCCGGAGATATCGAAACCCCCAAGGAACAGTGCCCGCCAATCCGCGGTCAACCGGACGGTTGCGTCCAGCTGAAGCGACCCCACAGCCACGGCCCGCTTGCCGACGGTCATGACCCCACCACTGATGGCGAGGCCCACGCCGAGCAGCGGGGTTTGAGGGGGAGCCGGGACCGCGGCAACCACCGGGACTGGCTTGGGGAGCGTGAGCTCCACCAAGACGTCCTCGGTACCGCAGTTCGGCACCACCACCTGGCCGTCGGCCAGGATTTCGGCGGAAACGATCCGCCCGTCGCTGCAGGTCACCTCGACCTGCTGGCTCGCGCTCTGCGCCCCGACGATCGCCGGGGAGGCCACCAGCGCGAGCATGGTGACCAGGGAAAAGAATTTGTTCATGGAACACCTCCGTTGTTGACACTCGCCAGGGGCACCCGCCCCTACCATAGGTAGTGCAGGTCGCACCCCTGGTGGGTTGTTTCCCCAGCGCAAACAAAATAGTTTTACAAAACTATTCTTTTCACGCTAGGGAAAATTCCACGAACTACTAACTTTTATATTTATTCTTTCAACTTAATTGTAAAGAACTTAATAATCTTTCTCTAGTCTGTTCACCAACTGTCTGTCATGCCGAACTTGTTTCGGCATCTTTCTTACAGACATGCTTATTAAGTAAACTTTATCTGTGAAAGATCCTGAAACAAGTTCAGGATGACACCTTTGCTGAACATACTTGGAGGGAGGGAGAGGTCTGCTAAAACTTCCGCAATCTCAACCCCTCCCTCCTTTTCACCTCCTGTTAAAGTTAACGGTTTAGGCCGACCAGTAGCATCACTGCTTGATGACGACCTTCACCTGGCCCAGCGGGGCCTCCACGGCCTGCGGGGCCGTGGCCTGGGCGGCGGCCTTCGCCGCCCTCAACGCTTCCTCGGCCGTGGCCTGGGCCGTCTTTCCTACCGCCAGGCCATCCTTGGCCTTGGAGTAGGCCAGACGTGCCTTGGTCGCGGCGGCCTGGGCGGCCTGGGCGGCCTTGGTACCCGTGGCCTGGGCGGCCTGGGCGGCCTCGATGGCCGTGTCCGCCGTGGCCTGGGCGGCCTGGGCGGCCTCGATGGCCGTGTCCGCCGTGGCCTGGGCGACGTCCGCCTTGTTGCCCGCCTCGCCGGCGGCCAGGAAGGCCTGGTCGGCCTTGGCCGCGACCATGTCGTGCTCGGCCATCGTCGGCCCGCGGAAACCCAAAACCAGGGCGACGATGGCGATGATCCCCACCGCACCCAGGGCGACCCAGATCCAGAAGTGGGAGTCCGAGGACTCCCGCACGGGCGTCGGGGCCGGGGTCGGCGCGGGAGGCGTCGGCGGCACGGGCGTCGGGGCCGGGGTCGGCGCGGGAGGCGTCGGCGGCACGGGCGTCGGGGCCGGGGTCGGCGCGGGAGGCGTCGGCGGGGTCACGGTGTCGATCACGGGGATCGCGGGACTGGTGATTTCTTCGGCCATGGTAGCCTCCTTGAGGGTCTATTCAACCCTCGGCGAAGCCAGCTTATAGCTGGCAAGTTCACGCCGGCTTGAGAGGCCGGCGGGCAAATCTTGGACTCACCTTTCTTGTTTCAACGAACCCTTTTTGCAGAAATGCGAATGTTATTTCTTTTGACTCAGCTATGAAGTTTGCCAGACCCAAAGGCTTATGCCTTGCGGGGTACTAACAAATACTTCATACAACTATTTTCAACATTTTGCAGTTGAAAACTGTCCAGTGAAGGACTAGTCGGGGCTATTTGCCCGCTTGAATTTCAAGAATAACAAACGCTCTCCCTGCAAATCGGATTGAAGAGACAAAGAAAGGATTGTCGTCAGAATCACCCCGCCTAGAGTGGGACCGCCATGTCGGAGCCGCTCGGCCCCAACTTGCGTCGAGGCCACGCAGGCCCCTAACATAGAGACCCACTCAGTGGGGCCCCATCCAGGAAAGAAAAAATTAAGATTAATAATCTCTTTCCTGAATAGGGCATTTTTAACTTTAACTAAGATAAGAAGTGAATTTTAATGAACTTCACTCTAATAGAGTGAAGAGTGATTGATTTATACAATCAACAACTCTTCATACTACTAAAAAATAAAAACTCTACATCAAAATTGAGAGAGTTATTAATGTTTGTTCTGAATTAGCTACCTTGGGCTCTCTCTTTCCCAAAATAGTACATCCACAGCTATTTAATTTTTAACACGGAATTATAGCATATTTAACTACTTTTGTCAAGAGCTTAGAGTGAATAATTAAGATTTTTTGCCTATATAAAGCTAAAAAAGACCCCTATAATCAGAGGTCTTTATTATAATTTTTTTATTTTTTTATTCTATTGGCTCTATTTTAAATTCTCCTTTATCCAAAGTTATTTCCACTTCTTTTTCCGTGCCATCTTCCACTGAACGACAATACAAACGACTATCTCTTACACTAAAAGTGTAATCCGGTATCCATAAATACCGTTTGCCCTCCGAAGTACCAATCACTAACCCGTGTCCTGTAGCTTCTATCATCCCTTCATCTATTCTTCTAAACAAAAGTCTTTCTTCCATTGGTAAAAGACCAAGCCAATCTTTAATTATTTGATCAATCTGATTTTGATCAGTAATGCCTTTGGCTTGAATTTCTAGATTTAGTGCTTCCAAATAAGCTTTCAATTTTATTCTGATTTTTGCACCTTCAGGATTAGTTTCTACTCTCTTTCTATCTGAAATATCTCTCATCATCTCTTCTATTGTGAATAAACTTTTTCTAATATGTTTTGGCTGTTCTACAGGTGATATTTGTTTTTGTGGTTCTTGTTCACGGCGCGCACCTACGTCACCACCACTAAACCAAGCTCCTGCGCCAACAACAGCTCCAGCCAGACCCAATCTTCTCCCCCATTTGCTTTGAGCTATCTTACCAAGAAAACTCAGCTTTTTATCTTTCTTTTTTTCTTGCCTGCCAGATCCAGGAGTGACACCACCAACTATCTCATCCACTTTCTTGTCTATTCCGTCTTCTTTTTTCCTATTCAGACTAACACTTATTTCATCCCATTTATTTTCGTCTATTATTTTCTTGATTTTGGTACCATCTTTTTTTGTAAATTCTATTTCTATCTTTTTATCTTTGGTACCCAGAACTTTCAACTCAGCAAACTCTAAAGTAGAATCCGCATATACAAACTCATCCCCCACTTTGATTGGTTCGCCATTAAACAAAAATTCTGTTTTACTTTTTTCTTTTGGTTCTTTGGTAGGAGTGGCTTCAACTGGCCTTGGACCTCCGCCACCGCCCCCGGCCCTTACTGTTGATCTGCCGGTACCCACACTGGCAGAGCCAGTAGTCACAACAGTTGGTACAGTTGGTCTCTCTGTCACAGGAGTGGTAGCAGAGATTGCTCTTTCTCCACTTGTAGATCTACTTTCTGTTGATTTTTTCTTTTTTATTTCTTCTTGTTTAGCTCTTTTCTCTTCTTCTTTTCTTTTTTGTCCAGCACGAAAATTGGCCATAGAGCGAGCTGATCTCTCTATTTCAGCCATTGTTTCTTCTATAAAATCTTTCTTGTTTTTGAGTCCATGTTTTTGCGCAAAATATTCAGCAAATGCCTCCACATATTCACGATATTTATCCAAACTGACTGCTTCCACAGAAATAGCTTCTTTGAGAGCCATCAGAAAATCATGTTTGCCCTCTCTAGAATTTTGTCTGGACATTCTGCCCAAAATTTCAATTCTCTCCTCATCTTCCATCTCCCCAATAGTTTTACCAACTTCGTTGTCATCCAAAACCGCTACTTTTTCTCCGTTTTCCAACATTACTTCCATGAAGTCACCAGCTTTATCTATAGAGACGATCAAACCTTTACCTGTGTATTTAGATTTATTGGTAAAACTAATTTCCTGTCCTACATAAAATTTTCGTTTACCAAATTTTTCCCATTGCAAAAGCTCAAATTTTTCTGAATCAGCCTCAGGTTCAGGCGCTGGTTCAGAAATAGGTTCTGGAGTTGGTTCAATAATAGTTGATACTGGTGTCGGCTCAGTTACTGCAGGAGTTGAATCTAGTACGGTTGGTGTTGACGCGACAGGTTCGGGTGTACCAGGTACAGTAGGTACTGGCTCGGAAGTAGTTGTTACTGGTTCTGCAGATGATCCAGCAGGTGTTGTTTCCACAGGTTTTGATTCTGGCGTGGAAGTAGTATCTCTTTTCATACCTAAATATGTTAAAAGTTTATCAACAATTTCTTTTGGTAAAACTGCAAAATTTTTATTTTTTGGTTCTGGATCTACCCAACTCAGACTACTGTCTGCTAATTCTAAAACCGGTTCACCTTTTTTATCACCAGATATTCTGACCAAATCTCCAAATTCAGGATTATTCATCATTTCTTTTTTACTACGGTATGGCAAACCATGTTTAAACTCTCCTTCAAAAATACCCCCAGCAAATGTCCACCTACCTTGTCCATGCGGCAAGCCTACACCGGTCAATTCACCTTCATATCTTCCACCAGCAAAATTTTCTATTACTTTTACTTCTTTAGTCGGTTCACTATCACGACCTGATATTTTTTGTATGATTAAATATTTAATTTCTGCTAATTGTCTCGCCAAATCTTCAACATTACCAATTTCTCCAGTCGTTTTTTCTTCTCTATTATCTTTATCAGCTCGATATTGAATTTTTTTAATTACTTGATTTTTTTTGGAATAAAAAATATAAAATTCAGCATCAGCACTCTCAAGAGTATCGCTTCCTTCTCTAAAATATTGAAAATGCTGAACCACTTGAGTGTCAATATCTTGCACTTCTCTCCATTTCAAAATTAAACTGGTTATATTCAAATCAAAAGTTTTCTTTTCTCCACCAAGTTCAACAGTAAGTTGACCTTTCCTATCAAAAATTAAAACTTCTTGTTTTTTTTCTTTTTCTGATTTACTTGGTGTCGCAACAACAGGTTCAGGGGCGCTAGGCACAACTGAAACCGGCTCTTCCGAAGATGAAAGCACTTCTATACCCTCTAAATCAGAGTTATCTACATCAGCTGGATCTATATCAACTGTTTCTTCATCAGATTTAGAATGATAATCTCCAATTTCTTTCAATAAACGCGAAAAAGTCTCATATCTTTGAGAAAAATCTGCCTCATCAAATTCATTACCAGATAATGTCGCACGAATAGCATGGTACATTCCCACCCAAGCATCCAAAGCTTTTTTGAGTTTTTCAAGCTTTTCACTTGGTTCAATCTCCTTGCGCCCATGATGCTTCTGCAATTCACCATAGAGTCTCTTCAAATCACTGAGAGAACCAGCCAAACGCAAGCCATGCCTTTCCAAACTGCGACAAGCTTTATCACACTCATCCAAAATACTTTCCAAATCTCTCATTTTTGTTATTTTCTCTATTGGCTCTGACAAATCAAGATCTATTCCTTCAACTTTTCTTTTAGCCATATTATTTATCTTTAAGATTAACTAATTTTTGTAAAGTATTTTTCAATTTAACTTTATCCAATTCTGTTTGTAAATCTTCGTGATAAACCTTTATCTCCAAATCCAAGTCTCTAAGTCCTTTTTCAATTTTCTCCAACCAAAAAAGCAGACGATCAGCTTGTTCCTTAGTCATTTCTTTTTTTTGACCAGCTTGAAGATTATCATCTGGCATAAAACTATTAAATTTTATAACGTTTTAAAACCAAAACAGACATGAAGGCAAAGCCTACAACAAACCCCAAAACAGCATTGACTGGTAGATTTGGTCGGGCTGGAAATCTGGTAGCCACCGGTTCATTGACCAATTTGAAACTCACATCTCCTCCGACATATTCCCAACCAGAGCTAATAAGAGCACTGGCAGCGGCTCCGGCCAATTGTTCGGCTTGAGCTTTATTTTTATTAAAAGCAGAAATATTCAAAACTCCAGTCCCATAAACTACTGACAAATTCAAAGTTTTTTGCCAACGCTCACGTTTGATCCTCTCACTAACATTTTCAAAACGACTCTTGTCCAAAGTATAGCCCGACTGACTCATGGTTTTCTGAAAAAAATCATTGGTTTTGACCACTTGCAAAAGATTCTCACCCACTCTTTCAGATGATTTGATCGCAGTGTAGGGATCTACGCCATAGCGAGATTTGGAGACGATCAAAACCTGGGCGTCGGCTCGGTATTCCAAAGGAAACAAAACCAAACTAACAAAACTAACCAGGAGTGCCACGGCCAAACCAGCAAAAAATAATAAACGAAAACGACGAATTAATATTTTCATAGGTGCTTGATGGAGAAACATAGAGTTATTTCATTCCGAGCGTAGTGAGGAATCTTTCTTACCTCTTACGCTTTTAGAATGTATTATTAATGATTTAAAAATATTTTTTTAGGAAAGATCCCTCGCCCCACACTTGTGGGGCTCGGGATGAACTAATAAACATCACACTATACCACAAAAACCCGTTTTTGTCAACCTTATAGACTGACTGGTAATTTGGAAACTTCCAACTCTAGCTCTTCCCCAGCACGCCAAACCAAGACTCGAAAATTGTCTGGCGCCAACCAAACAAGCTCTGCCAGACTATCTTCAGCAAGAGTCAACCCATTAATTTTTAAAATAATATCCCCACGCAAAACAGCTGAACCAGCGGTGTTCCTCTCCACATAAAAACCGTTTATATTGCCAGCTTCCCCAATTTTGGCAGAAACAAAATATCCTTGCCAAGGCACTCCATAATAAACCAATTTACCACTCCCCAGTAAAGCATTAGTTTGTTTTTCAATAAGCCAACCAGGGGAAAAAGTATTTTCTGTGCCCACGATCCCCAAGAGCTCACCTCGATTATTAAAAACCAAAGAACCAGCAGTCACCTCATCCCAAAGTTGCCAATAATATTGCGGTTGCCAAACAGTAAATAAATTTTTTTCAGAAATTTTAATTTTATTTTTAAGAGTATTGTTACTCCAGCCCGAAAAACTTACTTGCCACACACTATCCCCTGCTGTCATTTCCAACCAACTAGGAAAAGCCACCACCCGCAAACCATCGGCTTTAATCTTTAGATAAAGCAGTTGATCCAGCCGATCATAAACAGCTTTTTCCAAAGTATAAAGCAAATGTTGATTATCCAAAATTTCCCAATTCTTTTCTGCGCCAACCAAATAATTATTAACTCTAGTCACAAGCCAACCATCTGAACTCACAACTCCAGCCAAAGAAACAAAAGACTCCCGTCCATAGAACTGTGAACCAATTTTTTTGCGTTTATCATGAATAGTAAAAACCCTTTGACTCATTTGGCGTTCCAAAATAATATCTGGTTGGCTGCGATTCATCCCACGATCAATAAAATTGGTATTATAATTGCTGGTATAATTATAATTAGGCACCACCCAAGCACTAAAAACCAAAGCGGCGCTAGCCCCAGCCACAAAAGCAAAAAAGGCAAATAATAAAATCCACTTAATATTTTGTAAACGATAATAAGTATCAACTCGACAACTTCGCGAAGGCAAGTGAGGGGCATTCTTTTTCATAACCATTTAACAAAAAAAACTAAAAGACTAATATACAAAATTAGATTTACCAATAAAAACCCAGCCTGTCGTCGCCAAACAATACCATCTGGAGTCAAATGAAAACGCACCAAGAGAACTCCCACGTACCAAGGCCAGACCACCAAGACCCCGGAAACCAAATAACCGAGAGGTAACAAATTTATAGTCCACAATAATTCCCAGAGTAACAAGAAAAAAACTGCCATCCACAAAAAAAATTTCTCTCGAGGCATTGGTAGATATTCCTGCCAAAACAAAAAAGCCAAATAAGCACCAATAAAACTAACCACAAAAGACCAAGACCAAAAAGGTGCCCCCGGCAAAAAAGCGCTGAGGGCAAACAATAAAAAATTTACTGCCAAAAAATCATAAACAATAATAAAAGTTTGCCAACGGCGTCGAACTTTACGTTCGGGCAAAGGTAAATTTTCTTCTCCAATATTTAAAAAGAAATAGACAACCGCCACTACGCCAATGACAGAAAATAAATATTCCAACCAACTGTTTTCCAAGACACTCAATAAAGCCAAAGTAGAAAGAGCAGTAAAGACAGCTAAACCCCAGCCACGTTTTGATAAACCACGCCTGAGATAAAAAGCGCTCAAACCAATAAACAATAAATAAATAAAAGCTAATCCAAACAAAAACCAACGATTGGTTATATTGGTCCAAAAATAAAAAGTCAAAACAGTGAAAAGAGCTATAATTAAAATCAATAACTTATTTTTCAAACTACTCATAAACTAATTTTGTTGAATAATATTGGCAACCAAAGCTAATAAAATCTGACGTAAATCTTCTGTTTCTATTTTTGGGTTGCTAGATTTGAACCTTAGCCATTCCAACCAAGCTGATAAATGAGTTTCCCGCATTTCTGCCGGCACTCGCAGACTTAAAAAAGAATTTTCAAAGTCAGCTATTAAGGCCTCTACTGAAGAACTTGTTTTTAATTTCTCCACCAAAGTTTTGAGACCTTGAAAATAATTGTCTCTAACCAAAGCCGGACTACTGGTCTGTGGAAGGTCTAAGCTTTGGGCAAGAATCTTCGTGGAACTGGAAAAAGAACCTGCTTTTTTTATCACTGCGAAAAGCAAAACTGCTGTGGACAAAACAATGCCCAAAGCTACGAGACCAAATACCACAAAATACAGCTGATGAGTTGTCTTCTTTTTAAACCAAAGCATCTTGCTTAAATTACGCTAATATTATACACTAGATACGGAAAAATCACAAACTTATGTCTAAAGTCTACGCTGTAAACAAAAAAGCCACTTTTGATTATGAAATCCTGGAAAAAATCGAGGCGGGTTTGGTGCTCTCAGGACCAGAAGTTAAGTCAGTAAGAAATGGTCAGGTCAGCCTCAAAGGTGGGTTTATAGTTTTTCATGGCGACCAAGTTCACTTGATCAATACCCATATTCCCAAATACAAATTTTCTGGCAACCTTAAAAACTATAACCCTGAACGGAGTCGAGAATTACTATTAAAAGAGCGAGAAATCAATTACCTTAGAGGAAAAAGCCAAGAAAAAGGCTTGACAATCATCCCCCTTTCCCTGTATAATAAGGGCCGTCATATCAAGCTAGAAATTGCTGTAGTTAGAGGCAAAAAGAAGTACGACAAACGCGCTACCATCAAAAAACGCGAACTAAACCGTGAATCCAGCAAGTTCATTAAAAATTTCAAATTAAAAATTTAGAATTTACAAAGGGGATGACAGGGTTCGATAGACGGACCAAGTTATCTGTACAAGCATGCCGAGCTGAATAACTCGCTAAACTGTTCAATTCTTACGTGCAAATGTAATCAGCCGTGCTAAAAATGCGTTGGTTAATGCCTTTCGCATGCCAGCATTGGCTTCTGTCGTCGCTTAATCGCTTCGACCATCGCTTCCGCCATGCTCAATAACGGAATCGCGGTGTCAACCATTGAGTGTAGGTAAACAAAATTGTTTTCTTTTGTTTATCGAAAACTTTGAAAACTAGTCAATGACTTTTTTGCTGGCTTTTAGGTCATTGATGAAATACCAAGTCCAGCTAAACATGTAGAATGTATACTTAACCCGTTCTAGACCCGGGTTCAATTCCCGGCATCTCCACAGGGCTTCACTAAAGTTACGCCCTGTAAACAATAATCCCTATGCTACAAGCCACTATTTACAGGACGTAGCACAAACACGCGAAGCCCTATTTATAGGGCGTAGCACAAACACGCGAAGCCCTATTTATAGGGCGTAGCATAAGCGAAGCCCTATGAGAATCAGTCGTAAAAAACGCCCAGAAAAACCTCTTATTCCTTTTTATCGGGTAAATGAAAATATCCGAGTTCCAGAAGTAAGAGTTCTAGATAACGAGAATAACAACCTTGGAGTTTTTACGATTGCCGAGGCTCTAGCCAAAGCCAGAGAAATGGAAGTGGATTTGGTAGAGATCAACCCCAAAGCTGAACCACCAGTTTGTAAATTTATTGAATTCTCACATTTTAAATATCAAAAAGAAAAAGAGATGCGCAAACAAAAAGCCGGCGCTCATGAAAGTGAAATCAAGGGTCTGCGACTTTCAGTTCGAATCGGTGATCATGATTTGGAAGTTCGTTTGGGACAAGCAACAAAATTTTTGGAACAGGGAGACAAGGTCAAACCAGAGATAATTCTTCGTGGTCGAGAAAATGCCAAACCTCAGTTGGCTTTTGAAGTTATTAAAAAATTCTATGAACTCCTGGGTGGCAAACTGGAAATCCGCTATGAACAAGAACCCACCAAACAGGCCAATAAAGTCACCGCTATCATCTCCCGCCGTTAGCTCTTGACTAATTGACTTAAATAGTGTACAATCGGAACACTTTTTATTATTTAAATTATATGCATAAAGCCAAAACCCACAAAGGTACTATCAAAAGATTTACCATTAAAAAAAGCAAAAAAGGTTTGAAAGTTTTGAAACGCACCGACGGTCAGGACCATTTCAATTCACGTGAAAGTGGCAAAACCAAAAGAAACAAACGTTCTGATCGTACCATGGCCAAAGCTATGGAGCAGACTATTTTGCGAGCCATAAAAAATTACTAACCAAATAATTAAAAATTTAAAATTTCAAATTAAAAATTTTTCTGTATGCCTAGAGTAAAACGAGGATTACAACACAATAAACGTCGCGCCAATATTTTGAAAAAAGCCAAAGGCTTCGAAGGTAAGCGCAAAAGCCATATCAAATTGGCCAAAACTGCTGTTACCAAAGCTGGAGCTTATGCTTATGCTGACCGACGAAAGAAAAAAAGAACTATGCGGGGTAATTGGCAAGTAAACATCAACGCCGCAGTCCGTGAACACGGTCTATCCTATAGCAAGTTTATGGCCGGACTGAAAGCCAAAAATATTGACCTCAATCGTAAAGTTTTGGCTGAAATGGCCAGTAAATACCCACAGATATTTGCTGAACTTGTCAAAGCTTTAAAATAAATTATTCACAAAGAAATCTTGACAAAACTCTGAGAACATGTTAAGATTGTCTATTAAAACAAAATCCAAGGCCCATTAAATGTTTGGCATAGGGCGGGACCACCCCCTCCTTTGGTCCCAATGTCCAGTGCCGAACATTTAATGGGTCTTTTTACTTGACACATAAATTTAAATTTAGTATTATATTGTCATTGCTTAACATAAAATCATATGGGAATGAGAAAGAAAATAAATGCTATAAATAAAATAAAACGTGAGAAAGCCAAGATCAAGCGCGATAAGGCTAAATTAAAAAGATTGGCAAAAACAAAAACCCAAGCTAAATAAGCTTGGCAAACGGACCGGTAGTTCAACTGGTTAGAGCACCGCCCTGTCACGGCGGAAGTTGCGGGTTCGAGTCCCGTCCGGTCCGCCAAATCTCCAACTTTGAAACCAATTAAAGTAATAGATTTTAAAATGATAAAAAAGCCGATTCCTTTGAGAGTCGGTTTTTTGCTTAATTCTATAATATGGCAATTTGGAATATAACACATTGGAATACTATCATATAAATATATGCCAAGGTCTATTTATCAAAACGAACATAAGAAAATTGTTGAACGCCTAAAACAAGCCCGTCTTGAATCTGGTCTAGGGCAAGTTGATGTCGCTAAAAAACTTGGAAAAACTCAGTCATATATTTCCAAGATTGAATCAGGACAAAGGCGCTTCGATGTTTTACAACTAAAAGAGTTTGCAAAAATTTATAATAAAACACTTGATTTTTTTGTTAATTAAATTTTATGACCGATCAAATGTTACAAAAAATTGAATATTCATCACTAATCAAAAAATTTCCTTGGATAATTCAAAAAAATCAAAATTATATAATAAGTCCAGACAGTGATGGGTTTCTAAGCGCGTTACTTTTAACCCACTACCTTAAAGGTAATATTGTTGGATTTTACGATGGTAAGATTGCCCTTATTGAAAAAAATATTCCTGCTGAGGAATGCATATTTCTTGATATGGATGTAAATCGACAGAATTTAAAAAGTGTCGGTCACCATATGGTGACTTATAATAAAAAACTAACAAATTTAAATTTCCACTATACTAAACAATGTATACAACCAAATCTCTTAAGAGATTTTGATGGAAAGAATGATTTTCAAGCTAAATATCCATTCGGCACAATACATCTGCTCTTGGGTATTTTACATGAAGCAAAAATAGTTGATGAATTAGAAAAGGATGCTGTATGGCCACTACTCTTCACAGATGGCGTATGGAATAATCTTTTTGGATACACTGAAAATTGTATCGAATGGATAAATTATCTCAAAATCAACGAAAAAGATAATGTTATGTACCCATTATTTTGTTCAAATGATCAAAGTTTTTACGAAATAATGTTAGGTCTAAATGATTTTCTTAGAATGCGAGATAATTATAATGCTAAAGGGTATTTTAATTCCTCCGAAGGATACCATGAAGGTGGAAGAAATAAAAGAACAGGAGATAAGTTAAAAATTACAAATTCTAATGGTGACCCAATTAATTTAATCAAAAATAGTTCTATTTTTGATATTCATGAAAAAGAGAAGAAAAGAATAGAAAAATTTATCAATTCTATATCAAAATATGTTGGTTGGAAATATGACCCAGAAAAATGGACTTGGAATGGATTTAGAATGCTAAAATTTACAAAGGGAGATTTTTCAAACACCACATTAAATAATCAATCTTATACAAAATTAATGGAGAAAAACCCTCTTTCTATGGCCATGACAAGTGGAACTAATATAGAATATACTCTAGAAACCCCAGACAAAATGAAATAAAAATTTTACTCAAAGAGCGATGGTGGCGCATCTTTTTTTAGTCTTTCTTCTGCCAAATCACAATATTCTTTTGATATGTCAATACCGACATAGTTTCTTCCTAATTTTTTTGCGGCCACAAGAGTCGAGCCGGAACCAACAAAAGGATCCAGCACTATTCCTCCTGGAGGACAAAAACAATTTATAAAATCGACAGGTATTTGATCTGGAAAAACAGCAGGGTGTCTTCTTTTAAGTATATTTTTATCTCCTGCATTCAAATATTCCCAAATAGTACCACGACACTTAGTTAAATTAATTGGTCTAGTGACTGTTTTTGTAGTGGTTCCATCTGTTTTTCGGTTTCCACTTCCTGTCATAATTTTTCCTCCGTGTTTTGAGGGTATTTTAAGATTTTCCTTATTAAAGTAGTTTGGTCTTTCTCCTTTGATAAAAATTGGCATATATTCATGATCTACTCGAAAACGATATTTCCACCAAGCCCCTTCCGTGCCATGCTTTCTGTAAATAACAGTCTCAAAAAGTTTAAATCCAATGTTGTCTACCCAATCAACAATGGTCCTAAAAGATGTGACGCTTTTACCAAAATTTTTTGTCTGATCTTGAATAACCATTGCAGCAACGCCACCTTCCTTTAAAATTCTAAAAATCTCTTTTCCCGTATTGTGCAAATTAAAACTAAATCCATTATAGTTTCTAACATCATCATAGGGGGGAGATGTAACTACCATATCTATCGAATTGTCAGGTATACTTTTCATCACATCGACACAATCACCACAAATTATTTTATTAAATATTGTACTGGTTTTTCTTTTTTCTATTTTTTTTAATAAGGAAATATTGATTGGACTGTTAAAAGATTGTTTAACAATATCAATTAAAATACCCTGTACTTCAAAATCCCTATTTTTATCAATAATAATCGAATTATAATTTTTATTTGCCGGTTTAAGCAATATTTTATTTTTCTCTTTGTAAAAAGTTTTAAGAGTAGCATTTTCTTTATCCAATAATGCAACAACCTTATCACCATTTGTAGGAATTTTTGTTTCCTTAATTACAATAATATCACCATCATTGATATTTTCTTCTAACATACTATTCCCAGAGACTCTTAATGCAAAAATATTACCGTTCTCTTTTATTCTGCTTTTAGGTAATGCTACCTCTTCGCAATTTTCTATTGCCTGTATTGGTTCCCCTGCGGCAATAATCCCTAGTAAAGGTATTTTCACCATTAATTCATTTTCAAAAACAGAAATTGCTCTTGGTTGATTGTTATCTTTTCTTAAAAAACCTTTTTCTTGAAGTTTCTTTATATGAAAATGTGCAGTAGAAACAGAAGCTATTTTTAGATGTTTCTTAATTTCTTCAAGAGAGGGGGCGTATTTGTGCTTGACGTAATATTGTTTTATAAAATCCAAGACATCTTTCTGTTTTTTAGTAAGCATATATTATTGACAGACAATTTTTATTAGGTGTATAATAGTATTATAGAAAATAAATAGAAAGTATGCAAGTGTATATTTATCCACATTTTCTATGCCTAAAGGTCGAATTAATGATAAGTAATCTTAAGTAAGAAAAATATGACAAAATTACGAAAATTTACTTTAGAATACAACGAAAAAAAAGATCGCTGGGATCTTGAAAACGATAAGACCAACAAAGTGGTTAGATCTTTTGAAACAAAAGAAGCTGCAACCGCAGGTGGAGTCTTAAAGAAAGTTCTTGGAAAAGATGGTGGTTCCGTTAAAATTCAAAAAGAGAACGGAAGAATTCAAGAGGAACGAACATATCCCAAAAGCGCTGATCCTGTAGAGTCAAAAGGATAATAGGTCAACTTGAGCAAAAGAAACTGGTTTATAACGCGCTTGATAGGTAGAGAAAATCAGCTTGCAGTAAATCAGACTAGCTAACCCATGATAGCGGTAGAAAGGTTACACCTAGCTCATCAAAACCACTCATTTAGAGTGGTTTTGTATCTCTATATTGAATAATCCACCTCATTTTTACCTTTATCCAACTTTGGTTTAGGAGTTTCAAACCATTCTGGATGTATTTTGTAATAATCCCTTAATTGCTGTATACTTTTATCAATAACAGCGAAGTTAAGCCGTTTTTTCGGTTCAAAATTCCGGACATCGCTACCGCTCAATTTTTTACTAGCCATGCCTGCCCCGCATAGTGCGAAGCACTTACGCGGGGTCACGGCGGAAGTTGCGGGTTCGAGTCCCGTCCGGTCCGCAATCGAAAAACATCGTAATTAAGCGATGTTTTTTGTTTTTCCCTCCCCTTATAGGGGGAGGAAAATGATAAAATTTTCTTTTACATTCTCACAAAAATAAACTAAAACCTCAAACTATTCAAAATCTCTTCAAACTTGTCCCCTTTTCCACGAACAAATAAAATATTTTTACCGCTACCAATCTCAGCGCCAATAAATTCACCACCTTGTTCTTCTGGCAAAGCATCTTGATAAACGACTGCCGGACGACCACTAATAGTAGAAGTGGTGAGAGCTTCCAAAGGCATTTTTTCACTAGTTCGTGCGCCATTGCTGGAAATATAAAAATAATCACCATTTTCTTCATTACGTAGAACTAAACTATTTTCACTGTGTTCAATAGCCCAGCCCAATGGATAATTTAAACTAAAATCAGCAAAACTGCTTTCTCGTAAAGGCAACATTTGACTTTCTAGACGGGCCTGAACTTTATCTTGCATTCTTTCTCTAATTTGAGCTGGAGTGATGTCAACTTCACTGGCCAAAGAACTTTTTTCCAAATCCAAAAAATCAGTCCTAGCACAGCCAGCACCCAAACCAATCAAGCTGGCTGCCGCAAAACCAATCACCACTAATAAACTTAGATATTTAGCGCTAGTTTTTGTTCCGGCCTTACCCAAAGTTTTTTCTACTGCCGCGATACGTTCACGAGTAGAAACAACTGTGTCAGGATTCAAAGAAATACTGTCTATCCCCTCTCTCACCAACATCTCGGCAAACTCTGGATAATCGCTTGGCGCCTGCCCACAAATACCTACTTTGCGTTTATATTTATGAGCCGTATGAATAACTTCACGGATAAGAGTGACTACGGCTTTGTTTTTTTCACTGTAAACATGAGCTACTAGAGCTGAATCGCGATCCACTCCCAAAGTAAGCTGAGTCAAATCATTGGAACCAATAGAAAAACCATCAAAAATCTTGGCAAATTCTTCGGCTAAAATAACATTACTGGGAATCTCACACATTACATAGACTTGAAGTCCATTTTCTCCTCGTTTAAGTCCAAATTCTTCCATGGTTTTCAAAACTTGTTCGCCTTCTTCTGGAGTTCGACAAAAAGGCACCATGATGATTACATTGGTCAAACCCCAATCATTGCGAACCTTTTTTAGAGCTTCACATTCAAGTCTAAAACCTTCTTTGTATTCCTTGGAATAATAACGCGAAGCACCACGCCAACCAATCATGGGATTTTCTTCTTTGGGCTCAAATTCTTTACCACCAATAAGCGTGGCATATTCATTGGTTTTGAAATCTGACAAACGCACAATTACATCATTTTTATAACTAGCCACTGCAATACGAGCAATACCCTCGGCCAATTTATCTATACAATACTGCTCTTTATTTTTATAACCTCTGGTCATTTCCGCAATTTTTTTCTTGGCTACTTTATCTTTCAATTTATTAAAATTAATTAAAGCCAAAGGATGAATACGAATAAAATTGGTAAAAATAAATTCTTCACGAGCCAAACCCACACCATCGTTCGGTATGAAAGAAAGTGAAAAAGCATTATCCGGATCACCTACATTCATCATGATTTTGGTCTTAGTTTTGATATTAGTTTTGATTTCAGTTTTCTTGACTTCAAAAGGCAAAATATCCCGATAAATATGACCTTCATCACCCTCGGCGCAAGAAACAGTGACTGCTTGACCGGTTTTCAATACTTTCCTAGCTTCACGAGCGCCCACAATACAAGGAACGCCAAGTTCACGTGACACGATCGCTGCGTGAGAAGTCTTGCCACCTTGCTCGGTGACGATAGCCGAAGCCAAACGCATGATTGGCTCCCAATCCGGATCAGTAATACGAGTAACCAAAACTTCACCTTTTTTAAAAAGCTTCATGTTTTTGGGATTATCTATCACTCTTACCTTACCCGCACCAATTTTTTGTCCAACAGCCGAACCAGACAACAATAATTTTCCTGATTTTTTTAAGACATAAGTCTCAATAACTGAATGATCTACTCGAGCTTTAACTGTTTCTGGACGAGCTTGAACAATGTATAATTTGCCAGTAACCCCATCTTTGGCCCATTCAATATCTTGAGACTTACCATAATGCTTTTCAATCTGCATACCCCATTCGGCCAACTGCACAACTTCTTTTTCAGTAATGGAAAAACGATCACGATCTGCTTTGGCTACCTTGGCCTGAGTGGTGCCACCTTTTTTACCATAAATAAGTTTCACTTCTTTGGTACCCAAAATTTTACTAAATATTGCCTTCTTACCACGACTGATACCATCTTTGAAAACATAAAACTGATCTGGTGTCACCCGACCCTTGACCACGTATTCACCCAACCCATAAGCTGCGTTTATAAGCACTACACCCTTAAAACCAGACTCTGTATCCAAAGTAAACAAAACGCCAGACGAGCCTAAATCCGAACGCACCATTACTTGCACAGTGACTGATAAAGCCACTTGCAAATGATCAAAACCTTTGGCTTCACGATAAGAAATAGCCCGATTGGTAAAAAGAGAAGCTACACATTTTTTGACTGCCAATAATAATTCTTTTTCACCAACCACATTTAAATAAGTTTCTTGCTGACCGGCAAAACTGGCATCTGGTAAATCTTCGGCAGTGGCGCTAGAACGAACTGCCACGGAAATATTTTTTATTTTATTTTCAGCCGATAGGCGCTGATAGTTTTCGATTAATTCTTTTTCAATCTCTCTGGGAAATTTGGCTTCCAAAATAATTTTTCTGATCTTTTCTCCTCGTCTAGCCAAATCACGAACATCACTGACGTTTAAACCTTTTAATTCTTGTTTTATTTTATTTTTAAGCCCACTGGCTTCCAAAAATTTCCAATAAGCATCCGCTGTCAGAGCAAAACCATTGGGTACAGCCACGCCTTGAGCAGTAAGTTTGGAATACATTTCCCCCAATGAAGCGTTCTTGCCACCAACCAAAGGTACATCACCAATGGAAATTTCTTTAAACCAGAGAATATTTTTATTTTGTTTTTGAATCATAGTGCAGACAGTATAGCACAATATAATTTAATTCACAAAAATAAATTCACACTTTATGAACTTTATGAACTTTCGACTTCATTTTACCTCTCTCACCTCAAGTAAATTCACATTGCCCGCTTGACCAACTGGTTCTCCAGAAACCACAATCAATTTCTCCCCTTTTTTGGCTATTTTATTTTTCTTTACATAAACCAAAGAACGAGTCACCAATTCTTCAATAGTACGACAAGGAACCATTAAAAAAGATTTTACTCCCCAAGACAAATTTAATTGGCGCATTGTCCTTTCATTATTGGTGGCTACTAAAATTGGCAACTCTGGACGATGACGAGAAATCAAACGAGCTGTTTCACCAGTAATTGAGGCTGCCAAAATTAATTGTGCTCCCACTCTCTCAGCCAACATTCTCGACATTTCGCTAACCACTTCATCAATTTTTTTTCTTTTCTTTACGTATGTGGATATTTCCAAATCATCATAAATTGACTTTTCTGTTTCTTCAATAATACTAGTCATCATAGCCACGGTTTCTACCGGATATTTACCAGCAGCTGTTTCATTGGACAACATCACCGCATCAGTATGGTCAACTACAGCATTGGCCACATCCGAGACTTCGGCACGAGTGGGCCGAGGATTATTTTGCATGGAATCAAGCATTTGAGTAGCCACGATCACCGGCTTGGCAGCCAATAAACATTCATCAATAAGTTGTTTTTGAATCAGTGGCACATTTTGTGGTGGAATCTCCACCCCCAAATCTCCCCTCGCTACCATTACACCATCGGCCGCGTCTATTATTTCTCTAATATTTTTTACTGCTTGATGTCGCTCTATTTTAACAATAATTTTTATTGGCTGTTCTCTTTCAAGGCGTAATCTCTTTTCGTATTCTTCTATAAGAAAACGGAGATCAAAAACATCTTGAGCACTGCTCACAAAAGACAAAGCCATAAAATCTACTTGATTTTTGACCCCAAAAAGCACATCTTGACGATCCTTGTCTGTCAAAGCTCTTATTTCCAGTTTGGAATCTGGTAAATTGATACCTTTGTGTGAGGTCAATAATCCCCCCACCACCACCTCGGTATCGATCCTAGTGCCTGAAACTCTAATGATTTTGGTTTCCATGCGACCATCATCAAGCATCAATCTCTCACCTTTTTTTATTTGTAAATGCAAATCTCGATAATCAATCGGTATTACTTCTTCAGTATAATCAACCAAAGCAGTATCAAAAGTTAAAACTTGACCATTTTTTAAATTTATCCCCTTTTGAGGCAACAAACCCACACGAATTTTAGGTCCTTGCAAATCTTGCATTATGGCTACAGTTTCTCCAGTTTTTTTACAAGCTTTACGAATATTTTTCAAAGCCAAAGCATGCCAATCCCAAATCCCATGAGAAAAATTGAGCCGAGCCACATTCATCCCTGCCAAAATCATTTTGGCCAAAGTATTTTCATTCTCACAAGCCGGACCAATGGTACAAACAATTTTAGTACGTTTTTGCATACTCCGAAGTCAAAAGTTTATAAAGTTAATAAAGTCCTTAAAGTTGGAAAATTTATGACTTTTGTAAATTATGTTAACAGACTAATTATAACACTAATTGTTAAATAAAAAAAGTCTCTTTAAAAGAGGCTTTTTATTTTCTGCGTTCAATCTGCGTAAGTCCGCATCACTCAATAAACCCCCCAGCTTGAATATTCCAAAGTTTTTTATACAAACCATTTTTCTTTTTGAGAAGACTATTGTGAGTTCCTTCTTCCACAATTCCACCATGATCAATCACTAAAATTCTATTAGTTTTCATGATAGTTGATAAACGATGGGCAATCACAATCACTGTTTTATTTTTCATAAGTATGTCCAAAGCATCCTGAATATAATGTTCAGACTCAGAATCAAGACTGGAAGTAGCTTCGTCCAAAATAAGAATAGGAGCATTGCGGAGTATGGCACGAGCAATGGCCACGCGCTGGCGCTCTCCCCCAGAAAGTTTGACTCCTCTCTCACCAACAAAAGTTTGGTATTTTTCTGGTAGATCAATAATAAATTCATGACAATGGGCTTTTTTGGCGGCGGCATACACTTCCTCATCGCTAGCTTCTGGCCGACCATAACGAATATTTTCCAACAAACTGCGGTGGAAAAGAATCGGATCCTGAGGCACCAAACTAATATTTTGCCACAAACTTTCTTGAGTAACTTTTTTGACATCTTGGCCATCTATTAAAATCTCACCTGCAAAAACTTCATGCAAGCGCAAAACAAGTTTAATAATGGTGCTCTTGCCAGCGCCCGAAGGCCCCACCAAGGCCACCCTCTCTCCTGATTTTATTTGTAAATCAAAATCTTTCAAAATACTGCGAGTTTGATTGTAATTAAAACAAACTTTTTTGAAATTAATTTGTCCACCTTTCACTTTTAAAACTTTGGCTTGAGGAATATCTTTTATTTCATGCACTGTTTCTAAAACTTCTGTCATTTCCACAGCATCGGCCAAATCCTCATAAGCATGTTGCATCACCCGACCAAAATCCCAAATCCGGCCAAACAAACTGATCACATAAGACTGAACCAACACAAAATCCCCGATTCCGAATAATCCTTGTTTCCAAAGCACTGTTCCATAAAAAAGCAAACCAACTTCCAAAATAATCGCCAAAAATCCCTGCACGGCTTCAAAAATATTCATCAAATTCCAAGTAAAAAAACGTAAATCACGTAATTTCTTCACCGCTTCTCCAAAACCAAATAATTCTCGACAATAACCATTGAACAATTTGACATTTACTTGATTGGTGAAAGTATCAGCCAAAATCGCTCCAGTCTTGGAATCAGCTTCACTACGTTTGATGTCATAAGGTAGTTTATACTTAACAAAAAGCCAATTGAAGGTCAAAAAAATTATCAACCAAATCAACAAACCCAAACCCAAATAAAAATTGATATAAAAAATAACTGACAAGATAATACTAGATTGCACCAAGAGCGGTAAAATATTGAAAACAGCCCGATCTATGAGACTTTCAAAAGAACGCGTAAAGCGGTGAACTTTTTTGACCAGAGAACCAACAAAACTATTATTAAAAAAAGTAAAAGAATGTTTGTGGATATAGGCAAAACAAGTATTGGACAAATCCGCTAATACTCGAGATTCAAAATAAGCCACGGTAAAACCCATAATCCGCCAAAAAAACCAAGCCAACAATTCCAAACTAATAACTATTAATAAAATTTTGATCAATTCTTGATAAAGAGCCCCTCTATCACCATTTTGACTCAAAATATCAAAAAACTTTTTATAAAACCACGGTACCGCAGTATTCAAACTCCAAGCTACCACACTGGAAAAAACTATTGCCCAGCCTGAAAAAGAGTAACCTCTCATGTGTTGCCAGTAATAACCCAGAGTTTTCCAAGTATAATTTTTCATAAAATAACCAAAAACAATTCCTAGAGGCGAGGTTTCCACTAAAACAATTTATATAAAAAAACTAACGTCCCAAAATTTTCATGGCTTCCTGTAATTGAGCAGGAGAAATATCTCGCAACAAAGTATTCAATTGTTCAGTACCAAGATTGACGCTGGAAGCCCCACTCAAAAGATGTGAATACTGCTCTATCAAAGGACGAAGAAGCGGAGGTAAATAAATCAAAGCGGCAATGATCGGCAATAAAATCAAAACCCATTTGAAAACACCACCCCAAACTATCCAATCCAAGCGTCGTTTTATTTTTTTATTCTGTTCATAAATGATCTGAGACCACTTGAGGTTCTTCTCAATCAATGATTTGAAGTTTTCAGATTGTTCTTCTAATTTTTCAACTTTATTTTCTTCATCCATAAACTTTGAATTAAGAATAATGAATCAAGAATAATAACTATAATTCCTGATTCCTGATTCTTATTTTTTAAGTTCTTTAATTACACTCTGAAATTTACCTACATCTTCAAAAGCTCGATAAATAGAAGCAAAACGCACATAAGCCACTTTATCAAACTTTTGTAAATGTCTCATCACTAATTCTCCAATCTCTTTACTGGTTATTTCCCTTTTTTTCTTTTTTTGGATATCGCGTTCAATAGCATGAATCAGGCCATCAAATTTATCTTCTGTATAAGGACGCTTAGCCAGGGAACGGATAATGCCATTCTCAAGCTTATTGCGTGAATAAGACTCGCGAACCCCATTATTTTTCACAACCACAATATCCAAAAGTTCTGCTTCCTCAACAGTAGAAAAACGATAACTACATTTTTCACATTCACGACGACGACGAATAGCCATGCCATCTTGAGTCAAGCGTGAATCAATTACTTTGGTTTCTTTGTGGCGACAAACAGGACAAAACATAGAAACACAAATCTTAACACTAATTAACACGAATATTATAACATAGCTACTAAAAATAAAAAACCCTTGTTAAACAATTAACAAGAATAATTTTATTAGTGTAAATTCGTGAGGCGATTCGTGCTTACATGCCCATCTTACGCCTAATGAAGGCCGGGATTTCCAAATCTTCATCTTTATTATCATCATTTTTGGCTTTATTAGACACTGGTTTTACAAAGCTCTTTCTAACCGGTTCTTCATCCGTGTCAGCTACTGATTTGCTAATAAATGGCGAACGTTTAACAGGAATTTCTTCAACTGCTAGCTCATCTTTGAGGGGATTTTCTTCTTCTTTTTCTTTTTTTACAAAAGGCGAGGTAGCTGAATAAAAATTACGAGCACTTCCAAAAAAAGAACGATTTTCTTCTTCACGAAATCCTGAAAGCAATTTATTGGTTCGATCTTCAAAGCCAGTAGCCACTACTGTTATTCTTACTTCATCTCTCATATCTTCATCAATCACCGCTCCAAAAATTACTTTGGCATTTTCATCGGCAGAACTAGTAATCACTTTGGCTGCTTCCTCTACTTCATGCATACCCAAATCTGGTCCTCCAGTAATGGTAAATAATATACCACGTGCACCATCAATGGAAATTTCCAACAAAGGACTGGAAATAGCTGCTTGGGCTGCCTCAACTGCTCTATTTTCACCTTTACCCACTCCAATACCCATGAGAGCTGAACCAGTGTCCCGCATAATAGCTTTGACATCAGCAAAGTCAACATTTATTTGACCAGGAACTGTAATAACCTCAGAAATACCTTGCACTCCTTGTCGCAAAACATCATCTACTATTTTAAAAGCATCAATTAAAGAAGTTTTCTTATCGATAATTTGCAAAACACGGTCATTGGGTATGGTAATGATAGTATCAATATTTTTAGAAAGCTCTTCATGCGCTCGATCAGCAATCGCTTTACGTTGTTTACCTTCAAAAGCAAAAGGTTTAGTGACTACGGCAATACATAAAACTCCCAATTCTTTGGCAATAGCGGCTACCACAGGGCTGGCTCCTGAACCTGTGCCACCACCCAAACCACAAGTAAGAAAAACCATGTCTGCATCTTTTAAAATTTCTCTTATTTCATTTTGTGATTCTTCAGCACTTTTTCTTCCAAGCTCAGGATCCATGCCGGCGCCCAAACCACGAGTCACTGATTTGCCAATATGTAATTTATGGGGAGCACTGGCATAATGCAAGGCCTGAACATCGGTATTGATAACCGTAAAATCAACACCACGGATGCCCGCTTTGACCATACGATCTACTGCTGACCCACCGGAACCTCCGATGCCGATGACTTTAATTTTTGCAAAAGTTTCAACCTCTGGTTTTACTTGTGGCATATTTTTATTGAACACAATTTGTATACAAACTCCTATAAATAAAATAAGTGGAGACTGGCTCCACTTATAGTGTATAATTTTTATACTCCGACGTCAAAAGGGCTTGTGTATAACTTAGGGTATCAAAGACTGAAACCAACTTTTTACTTGTCGGGAAACTTTGTCTACCCCCCGAGAACGACTACTAGCACCTCGTCCTGGTTTTTTTTGTAAATTGGCACCCCAATTTACCAAACCGACAGCAGTGACAAATGCCAAATCATTGATTTTGTCACTAACACTCATAATATCCAAGGGGTACCCCAAAGTTGCTGGCAAACGCAATTGCATCTTGGCCAAATCTACCAGACCGGAAATCTTGGCTCCTCCGCCAGTAAAGATTAATCCAGCAGGTAATAATCCACTACGGCCAATATTTACCAACTCTTGATCAACTTTTTCCAAAATTTCTTCCATTCGGGCGCCAATAATTTCTGCAATATATTTCAAACTCACTTCCTCATTGACTTCTCCACCGATCGATCGTAAATCTACGCCTTCTTTCTTGGCGATATTTTTGGATAGACAATCACCATATTGAATTTTGGCTTTTTCAGCCACTTCAATAGAGCTACGTAAACCAATAGCCAAATCATTGGTAACATGTTCACCACCAATTGGCAGAACAGCAGTATGAATCACATCACCTTCTTCATAAACCACCAAACTAGTAGTAGAACCACCAATATTGACTACTGCTACGCCTAAATCTTTTTGTCGGGAAGTGGTTACCAAATCACCCACCGCCAATATAGAAAAAACCAAATCATCAATATCTACCCCTGTTCTATACACCGCTTTGGTAATATTTTTGAGGTGAACTGTTTGGGCCTCAATAATCTGTGTATCGACTTCCAGACGCACACCAGTCATGCCCGAAGGATCTTTGATGCCTGTCTGGCCATCGACTGTGTAAGTACGCGGTAAAACGTGAATAATTTCATAATTCAAAGGTGTAGCCACTGCTCTGGCTGCTTCTACAGCCCTTTCCATGTCTTCTAGAGCTATTTCTCCATCGGCCTTGGCTACTGCTACCACCCCCTTGCTCATTTGAGATAACACCTGAGAACCAGAAATACCCACCCAGGCGTGCTCCAATGGCACACCTATGAGATGTTCTGTCTGCTCCAAAGCGTGGGAAATGGAAGAAACTGTCTCCTCAATACTGGTTATCACCCCTTTGTGAATACCTGCCGAAGGCACCTCTACTAGTCCCACAATTTGTAAATCACGGAGTTGATTTTGTAAAAAGGTTTCTTTGGCAACCGCAACTCGGACCTTGGTAGAACCTAGATCCAAACCCACCAATAAATCAGTTTGTGGTTTGCGTTTCATTATCATAATAGACTTTCAAATTTTACCACGGTAAAGAAAAGAAAGCAATGACATATGGCCAAAAAATTACCAGCCCAATAATCAAAGAACCAAACGAAGCCAATAATACTGCTGCGGCCATAATATCTTTGATCATCTCCACTTGCCAGGATAGCCGGGGCTTAAATAAATCCACTAAACGTTCTACAGCACTGTTCAGAAGCTCCAAAATCAAAACCAAGGCTATTAGCATTATCACTACGATTCTTTCACTCTTACTCAAAGGAAAAAAATACATTAAAAAAATAATCAGAATTGACAAAAAAAACTGTAAACGAAAATTTTGTTCATTTTGAAAAACTATTTTAACGCCCCGACCAGCATCACGAAAACTTTGGAATAATCTTTTTAAATTCATATCAATCTTTGATTGATAAAAAATCACTAACTAATTTTTCTTGTAAATTAAACATTTTCCTGGCAGCTTGAGGTTCATGGTGATCATGACCATCCAAATGCAAAAGGCCATGTATAATCATCCTTGCCAATTCATTTCTAAAACTTACTTTATTTTCTTTGGCCTGTTTTTTTATTTGTTGAGGACAGATAAAGATATCTCCCCAATCTTCTTCATTCACTGCTGGAATTTGATCCCCTTCTCTCATGGAGAAAGATAGAACATCCGTCACTTTATCCAAACCTCTAAATTTTTTATTAAGTTTTTTAATTTCCGGAATACTCACCAAGTGCACACTTACTTGACCACTTTTTTTTATTTTTTTAAAAAAGAATGCCACCATTCTTTTTATAGGCAAATTTTGTTTATTGCCCTCCCTATAGTAAACAAAACAGTCCATAAAAAATTAAAAAGCCGTATTAGTGACAGTTGTAAAATCGGGTGTGGCAGGTAAAATAACTTGTTCAGGAATTTCCACCAAAGTTTTATTGGGACGAAAACTAGCACCCAACATAGTCATCACATGACGAAAAGAAATAAAACCAGTAGTTCCCGGATGATAAATCAAAACAAAAATATTATTTCCATCATCAAAATACATCACCAAATTGTCTTGGCGCCGATAGCCATTTTCTTGAAAACGATTGGTAAATGATCCCAATTCCATAAAATTTTGACCCTGAACATTCACGGCAAACCAATCTTGAAAACTTTCAGAATTTAATTTTTTGAAAGCCAAAACCTCAATAAAATCACCGGTCACCGCGCTCACCAGCACTTGGTTACCTGTTGGGTCTACTGTGCCCACCTGCCAATTTACTGGGTAATAAAAACGATATTGCCACACTGGGTTGATATATTCTTGTACTACACCTGAATCAATGATTTTCATAGGCGCAGTCCCCAAAGGATTATAAAGATTCAAAACTTCTTGACCATCATAATAACCATCACCATCAGTATCCCAAACACCTGGATCAGTACCAAAAACTTCTTCTTCTATATCAGTAAGAGAATCATTATCATTGTCAGCACTATCAGTCAAAAAAATCTGAGGAAACTGCAAAACTGGAGTGAAAACAGTGGTGGTAACTACTTCTTCAAGAATTTCTGAAACAGTGGTAGTTGACACTTCCTCCACTGGTTCTGGTTCTGTGGCTACAACTGGTACTTGTTCTTGAGTAAGAGGGGCGGGAGTAGTTTCTTCTAGAATTTGGCTATCCTTATTAGTAAATAAAGAAATTATTCCTGCTTGTTGTAAATAATAAAGAGTAATCACTGTTATGGCCAATAAAAAAAACAAAGCCAGACCCAAATAACGTACCCACTTATTGGCAAAAAATGAACCAATTTTTGAACTTACTCCTGAAGATTTGGGCCAAGAAATTTTTGGGGGGTTTTTCTTATTGTCGCCTCGAGATTGGGAAAAACGAATTTCTGGATCACGGCCACCATAAAAAATTTCAGGAATCACTTGGATATGAGCTGAAATTTTTTCTTGAACTAGTGTTTTTTTTTGTTTTTTACCAAACCACATAAAAAATTAAGAAGTCGGAGCACTAAAAATCTTTCCTTCACCGGCTGGATTGTAACCATTTTTAACTTCTTCCCCATCAAGATAACTATCACCATCACTGTCAGGATTCAAAGGATCAGTTTTCCAAATCAAAATTTCATCACCATCACCTAGTCCATCAACATCACTATCCCAATTATTGGGATCAGTTCCCAATTCCAATTCACGAACGTCATCCAAACCATCGGCATCTTTGTCTATTGGTTGACCAAATAAAATTTGTTCATCAATAATACTACCGCCCACGTCTTCTGTTGGTGAAGACTCTTCCACTGTCTCTATTTGGGGGGTAGTGTTTTCATTAATCTCAACTTCTGGCTCCAATTCCAAAGGTGTATTTTCAGTCTCTCCCTGAGGTGAGATAAAATAACCATAAGCCCACCAACCAAAAAATCCCACCAAAGCAATAACCACTGCTGTCACAATTATTAAAACTAGAGTTCGTGTGGCAGTCGGTTCTTTGAGATCATAAGCTGGATTGGCTTCAGTGGGAGGGATAATATAGCGTGGTTCTTCTGTCGGTCGAGCAGTAGCTGGCGATGCGACTGGTTGATCGGCCGGGATCACCGGACGTAAAACTCCAGACGATAGAGCGCTCTCCCGTGTGGGAGGTAAATTTTCTTCTGGGGTTGCCGAAGGTAAGTCGGGAGCCACCTTATCACTGGTAGCAAAAATATCATCGGGCTCTCCCAAAGGCAAATTATTTGGTGTGTTATTATTGGTTGGTTGATCATCAAACATATAATTTTTTCTCATTCCGATCCGTCGGCTGACGGAAAGGAATCTTTACTACCTCATACTTTTTAAGAATGAAAACTTAATGATTTAAACTATTTTTATTTTAATAAAGATTCCTCACCCGGCTCGAGTCGGGATTCGGAATGAATTCAATCCAACAATTTACTCGTACCAAGTGGGTCATAACCTTCGGAAATTTCCCGCCCGTCACTAAAGCCATCACCGTCAGTATCAGGATTGAGGGGATCAGTCTTCCAAATATTTATTTCCAAATCATCGTTTAGCCCATCACCATCAGTATCAGATGACTGAGAATTCAAACCAAGTTTTTCTTCCTCATCATTATTTATTCCATCACTGTCCAAATCATTGGGATCTTTGATCAAACTGACTGGAGGATTGGATTTTTCTAGTAATGTATCGGCTGTCTTTTTATTTTGAGAAAAATACCAAAAAACAAAAACCAAACCCAAAACAACTATCAGAACCAATAAAATTATTAAACTTTTTTTTAACATAAATTATGTATTAATCAAATCTTTTTCCTCGGTAATCAAAGTGCCATTGGGATAAGTCCCTATGACCTGACCACTAGGATCACGATGGGGCAAAATACCAATTTCATATTTATCATCATTTTTTACCAAATTAAAGACCTGCCAAAATCGCGCGTCAGGATTGCCGGCACCTATACTCTTAATACTAAAAGTTTTTATTGGCTTAAAAATGGAATATAAATCATTTTGACCAGGACGATTGGCATAAACTTCTACTTGCAGTTCGCTGTCTCGGTATTTATACATATTAGTTGGTATGTCGTCACTCTCTACAAATATCAAATAACTTCCTGAAGTTATAAAACTAGTATCAATAGTTATGGCTTGAGTAAAAATAGTTTCACCTGATTGTTTTTGATGTATATATACTCCATCAAAATTTTTGTCTGAACAGTCAACTGCTAAATCCTGACTATTACAATATTTGTTGGGATAAGCAGCAACATAACGAAGAACATTGTTATTATAAACACTAACATTCTTCACACTCAAACGAAAAGAAGCGTCAAGATCATTTTCTTTATCGGTCCAACGAGCCACAATTCTAAATTGTCCAGGTAAAACTGGCGGAGAAACAATCATTTCTTTAGTGACCTGGGGTCTTTCATTGTTCACTGGAAAATCAAAGAAATCACCAAGTTTATTAACATTACTCACCATAAAACTACTAGTAGTAATGCCCGAACTATAAAGTGGATTGGTAGGATTGATAATAAAATCTAACAATTGTCTGGTATTAAAAAAAACTTTATATTCATCCTTACATAAAGATGAAGGTTGGATGTATTGCATTGGTTCATCACTCAAGACACTGCCCCCGGGATTGAAAACTGAATAAGCTAAACCTTGGGGGTTGGAATTTAAAAATTGTGCCCAACCAGTTAATCCCGGTGGATTAATTCTATAAAGATAAGCATAATTACCTTTCATTTGTTGATCTTGACCGCCCATATCTGTCCACCAAGAAGCATTGCCCTGAACTGGATTGACTATTCTTAAATAAGGCAAAGTTCCTCCAGTATTTTTATCTAAATTACCACAAGAAACACAATTGCTAGTGATTGAACGACAATTTTCACCACAAGTATAAACACCTTTATCATCACATGATTCTACTATTTCAGGAGACAAAGGGGCAGACTTGGTGATAACTTTATCATTTCGCACATCACAAGTTTCCCATAATGGTAATGTAAAATCAATAAAATCTACCAATCCATTGCCACAATAAGCTACCGCGTCCTTGGTAAGAACTTTTTTGCAGTCAACTGAACAATAAGTGCAGGACTTGCCATATTCTGGATCACAAGCTACTCCTAGATTTTCTTTCCCAGTATCACAGACTTCCCCCAGATCTGTATCCACCACACCATCACCACAGGTCTTGTATTCTGGTGGTTCATCTTTACAAATATCTGAACAACCATCACCTTTTTTGGTATTGCCATCATCACATTCTTCGCCTGCTTCCTCAACTCCATTACCACAAACAGAAGGAGCACTATTCAAATTACATAAATTATTACAGCTATCATTATTGTCCGTATTGCCGTCGTCACATTCTTCACCATAGTAGCTATCTACTCTGCCATCTCCACAATAAGACCCCGTATTTTGGCAATCCCAAGAACAAGACAGTTGTTTATTTTTGCTATAAGTATAATCCGGGCCATATTTCAAATCTACACAAGGACCATAATTATTGTTAGCCGCACCCCAATTAAATTCTTCTATACTTTCTTTGGGGACTACACGAGCTGAATCCAAAGGAGCATTATTACAATCAGCATCCACATTACACAATATTTTTTTATCATTTTGACAAACTTTAGTAAAATTTTTACAACCCAAAGCATAAAATACTAATAGGTCATTCCCATCTCTTACAAAATCATTACAAACCATTCTTACTGCCTCTTGAGCAGATGAATCTTTATAATAAACGACCTGCTGTTCACTGATCTTTTCACACAACTCCAATGAACGACCATTCAAAGTATCAATCCTGTTATTACCACAAAAATCTGGATGGAGATCACTACAAGTGGCATTGCAATTTCCATAAGTACCATTTAGCTTGCCATCATCACAAGCCTCACCTACTTCTACAATGCCATTGCCACAATCACTCACACTGAGGCAAGCCCCTAAAACTTGCTGACAATTTTCATTACAATAAGTAGTGGCTATTGAGCCTGACTGACAAATTTCTTGTTGCCCTCCAACTACCCCACCCTCACAAGAAGCAACAATTGTATTATCATATTGATAAGAATCACCTGCCGGTAAGCAAACAAACTTTTCATCAGGACTTAAACCAAAATCATTTTCTATTGTAAATTCCATGGTACCTTGTAAATTTCGAACAGTTGTGCCCTCTCCATAAGCAGTAAAAGATTGGCAAGCACTATCTGACTCACAACCAAATACTTGCAATTCATTACCTGCTCTCAATTCTCCGTACAAAATTTCTGGCCCATAAAGATCTGTGTTATACTGACAAATTTTTTTATCTGCAGATTGATTGATGTAAAAAGGTACAGTGGCATTGTTCGGTGACCAAAAGACTGATTGGGGACAATCTGCTTCGCTAGCACAGGTCACTGACTCCGATTCATAATCGCAAGACCCCAAACTTTCAACCGTCGCACCCACACGGCTCAATTTGGTACTATTCGGTGGTTCACATGTTTCCCCTGGCTGAATAATTCCATCACCGCATTGTTTACCAACTGGACTAACAATTTGCCCTCTACATACTGGAACGGTGGTAAATTTGTCTTCATTTATTGCATCTTTAACCAGATTATTATCCTCAGTCAAAAATTCCAATGGCCCATGCAACAAATATGAAGCGGTGCTCGAGACAAATTCATATTCATAAATCTGGGCAAAAGCTGGACAGGAGTAAGTGGAAGCAGAAGCATTCCAACAAGTTTGGCTTTCAGCTGTATTATCACCACAAGTGGTCCAAGAATTGATTTTTTCCAAAGGTAAATTGCCAACCGCTGCACCCAAAGTATTATTCCAAGAAGGCCAACGAGAATTGGTATAGCCAGGAATATAAGTACCGCCTCGCAGATCAGCCCTAAAATCAACTGTATTGTAATAAGTATTAAAATGTTTATCCAAATTATTTTGAATAGTTTGTATGTCGGACAGACGAGATAAATCTCGAAAAAACTTGGTCTTGGCTAATGAACAAACGCCATTGGTTCCCTCTTTTAAAGCACCATCGACATTGTGACATTCAAAATCAGTGGTACACCGAATATCGGTAATAGCATTTACCAAATTTTCTTCTGCTGGAAATTTTTCATTTTCTATACCTTCAGCACTTTGCAAACAATAGCCATGATCAGTTAGATTTATATTGTATTCCAAAGAACCCAAAAGCTGTTCCAACACCTGACGACTGTCAGCCTGGGCATTTTGATTTAAACTGAATTGATAAATATTATCATAAGTACGATAATCCCAAATATTTCTAACACTATCTCTATATCTTTCAATATTTTTGGCATTGATATAATAATTGTTGCCATCACTTACACCTTGATAACCAGCCACATTGACATTTTGCAACTGAGTTTGGGCATCAGGAAACTTATTTTTAAACCAAGCGGCAGCGGATAAACGAGTTTCATTTTTGAAGACTTGCAAACCAATGGCATCTTCAGTGGTGGAAGCAAAGAAAAGATAACGACGTAGAATGTCTTCTGCCAATTCAGAACTAGAAGTAACTGTGAGTATGGTAAAATAAGGCAAATCATCGGTAGTAATACCAGAACGACCAGCATCCGCACAATAACTCATGCTAAAATTGAAATATAAATCTTTGAATGGCTCCCAACTATTACCCTCTCTGGCTGGCCAAGGATTTTCACAAAACTTGGCAGTAAGTGAAGACAAGCCAGTAAAGACTTTTCCTTTGTGATTATCAGTTTCACTCTTATCTTCGGTAACGATTGCTTGAGCCACTGCCAAAACACTGCCCTCTACATTTTTGGCTCCAATAATAGCCCTGTCAGTATCTAGAGGGGTACCGGACAAAGGAATTTCAAAAACTGGATGACCTTGAGGAGCCCAATACCAACGCCAATTATAAACAGGGGTACGAACAATACGCTGACCATTGGTGCTCTCTATATTCGCTCGAAAAGTGGAAGTAGTATAAGGACGATCAAAAAGATAAGCATCGGGAGCCACGGTCACTTCTTTGATTTTACAAATATCTTTACCGGTTTTGAATATCCAAACATCATTAATTTGATTAGCATCATCTTTGGATTTAATGCCAACTCCCTGAATATCTCGAACACCATTCAACCCACCGCGGACAACCAAAGCATAAGCTCTGTCAGCTTCCAATAAATCACTCACATAAAGAGAAACTATAGTGCTCGTAGCAGAAATCTTGGAATCATATTCATAATAAACCTCGGGTGAAAGCGATACTGCGCCACTGCACCATTTATTAATAACGGGTAAATTACTGGCATAACCACTGGCCAGAGCTTGATCAAAATTTAATAAACGGACAAAAAAGTTTTTAATTGCCAACCAAATATTTTTTATAAAAGCCATTAAAGAACTTTGAGAAATTTCCCCACTTTGTCCCAAACTATCACGAACCATTCCGGTTCGATCAAGAGTATTGGGAGTATTGAGACATGTTTCTATATCATCACTGCCAGTATAGCCAGCCACCAAAATAACATTTTCACGCAAAGCTCTGGCATCAATTTCTTTGTCAAAAGTAACTTCAATATAAGGATTGCGACAAACTCCTCGTTCATAAATGTTTTTACCATCTTCTCCCAAAACCACTCGGCCCAATCCAGCGCCATCATGTGGCAATTCACTCTCTCTCACCGCTCGCGCATAACAACAACTATTGGCACCCACTCCTAACACATTACCTTCATTATTATTACAGTCATTAAAAGAATAAACTTTTTTAATATCTTCCGGCTGGCTAATAAGCTGAGGCGTCCTATACTCTGTATTACCACACTGTAAATAATAATCACCTTTACCAGTCTTTGGTCCACCTTCATTAGTGGTAATTGGTCTATAAACTATTTCTTGGTTATTATTCAAAGCCAAGAAATGGGTAGCAATAGCCGAAATATCAGATCTTTGTGCCAGACGATTGTTATAGGTGGTGGTCGGACCAAGACCAATGGCTGTGGCTACTTGTACTGGAGATTTAATATTTATATCGGCTGGCAAACCACCAACTGCTTCGCATCTACTATCTTCACCAAAACCTATCTCACCATCTCCGCACAGCGAAGGCGTGCTATACCCTAGAGAAGATCCCTGAAGCAAACATCCATCAGTACAACCTTTTTCGCCAGCCAAACACTGTTCTAGTCCACTTTTACCTGGAGTAGTATCACAAACATTCCCAAATAACAAACAATTATTATCACAATTTTCAACTGTAGCACCAGCTATACCAATCTCACATTCTTCCCCTAATTCCAAAACACTATTACCACAAATACTCAAAGACTTTTTACAAGCTACAATATTATTCCCTTCTTCATCACCTTGTGCCTGGCACCAAGATTGCGCCAAAGGTGTGCCTGTATGTAGACATTTGGCAGAACAACCAACCTGACTCCATTCAACATGACCAAGACTAAGTGCCGCAGTAACTGTCATAGCAGTATCACAATCTTCGCCTGCGGTCACTACCCCATCACCACACCAAGCAACACCAATCTGGCCAGAAGGTGGAGTGGCTGAAGAACCTGTATTAGTTTTGTTTATTTTCAAACAATCATAAGTACAATCAATCCCCGCTCTATGCCCTTCTGTCCCTTTGCCAATATCACAATCTTCACCAGGATCTACTACACTATTACCACAAAAATAATTATTACTGGAATCCTTAGCAATATCTGAACCTCTAAACAAACAACCCAAAGTACAATAATCTTTATTGCTCTTGGAAGAAGCAAAATCACTAATTTCTGCCACCCGGGTGTCACTGCTCGACCATGACCAACCAAACCACCAAGGATTCAGCTCTTGCCCGCGAGTATTACATTGGTCTGGAGCACCTTTGGGAATAGCTGAATAAAGATTTTTTTGACTAATATAAGTAGCCACAAAAGGATTTGGCTTGATCTCAATCTTTTCAGCCAAGCAAGGTGTGCCATCGGCTTTGGTGCGGAAACGCCAGACAAAATCCTCAACACTTTCACCTTCAACTGCTACACCATTTCTAAAAGCACCTATTGATTTGATATCATCACTTATTTCTGCTCGATACCAGGTACTGGAAGTAAAACCAGGAAACTCTGGATTGGCGCGAAGAACAAATAGTGGTTCAGCCGTGTCAGGTTCTATATTCAAAGTCACTGAACTACTTGGTAAAAACGTATTACATAAAACATCAAGACACTTATAAACCCGTAAACCCGAATGATAAGTGCTGGTCATCATCATTTGATTGAAGCGCACACCCACTGAAGAATTAACACAGGCTTCTTCACAATTCGGCCAATAATCAATGACTTTGGGATTACTCAAATCAATGGTCAAAGGACTAATGGCTTCGATCTTCCTCATTCCTGGCGGGACTTCACTTTCTTCCTCAATCGGTGGATTTAAAATAAGATCAATAGTTGAAGTATCCAAAACTCCTTCCCGCAAACGCAAATCATAAAGAACATAGTCAGCCAAAGCTGCATAATTGGAATAACCTATATACAGCGGATTTTCACTGCTGGAAACTGTAAAAGGTCGAGCATCCATATAGCCCCGAGAATTGTACCAAGTACCAGTGACACCATCCCAAGTGAATATATACCTATAAACTTGTCCTACAACTGGAGTTTCTCTATTACAAACTATAGTAGTGCCAGGGAAATTTGGAGAGGATATACAAAGCCCGGTTCCATTGTCACCATTCATATAGAGCAAAGAGTAGGCATCTACCTTATTCAACAAATATTGCGCACCTATGGTGCCACCAACTGGACCTTCCAATTTAAATTTTATTTCCATGGTGAAAGGTGATTTCAAATCTGTAACTGAATCAAGCATCAAAAATGAACGGTTGTTAGGGCTTTGTTTCAAATCAAAACCAAGATCAGTAATACCTACACCGGATAATTCCATCAAGGACACTCCCCCAATATTCTTTGGATTTTCCGTAATTTCAAGATTGGTATCTAGAGTTGTAGTTGAAGCCAAAATATTCACAACTCCAGGCACAGTATTGGCCAAAGCTGTAACTGTAGCACGCGTATCTGTATAACGAGCTCGAGGTTGTTCATTGGAAGGAGCTTTATTTGATTCAGCCTGAGAAATATTGGAAGAACCCCATTGCCAGCCCAATCCATCAACATTAAGTATCGAACACTTTTGGTTACCTTTTCCCCAAAGATAATAATAATAAGGATTTAAAGGATTGAAAATATTTACTGAATCATAAGGTTTTTGAGGATTTTGCAACATCCCCAATAAATAAGTAGTATATTCTGACGGATTGATCCCTGCTCCCAAAACAGAACACAGACCATCACCGGTGCGAAAATCATAACAATAGGCAGTGTTTTCATTGTTTCCAAGTTCATCACAAGATCTGGTGGCCAGTAAATTTTGCTGGCCAATCGATTCACCTATTTCATTAACCTCCTCAGCTGATTTCAAACCATTATCACCACCCAAAATTTCCACATGATACCAAGTATTACTCCGCAATCTTGGCAAAGGTGTATGAATGTACAAAACATTATTTTCCCAATAAAGATACCCACCGGCACCAGCTACCTCTCTATTGGCTGATAAAATTATTGGTTCCGCATTCTGACAGTCATGACTGGTCACCGTACCCTGACAACTATAAAGTTTCACAGTGTCTGGGCTGGCACTTGCCTCATCCATAGGCACAGAAAAACGAACAGCGATGTCAGCGTTCAAACAAGTCTCAGTTCCTTCTTCCCAATTATCCCATGGCACTGGTGAAGGAATAACTCTGCTAGTGGCCCAAGCTTCTTGATCACACTCCTCTACTACATAGGGTAGACCAGAAATCTTACCAGTAGTAAAACGCCAAACATACCCAGCATCCCGAGATTCTCCTTCACAGGCAAAAACTTTGGATTTCCATTTACCAGTGTCCTTACCTTCAGCTTCACAACAACGCATGTTTTCACTATCCATACGCCCGATCAGAGCAGTATCGGCTTGACGGCAATCATTCACTTCATAATTTAAGCCATTACTAACTACACCTTGATTGGTGAGTACTTTGACAGGACCACTTTGCATAGTGTAGCCACCGTATTCATCTTCATGATAAGGAATAGCAGTAATGATTTTATTACCAGTTTTATTTCCAGAAACTACAGAAGAAAGATTCAAACTTTCAGCTGCAAGCCAGGTACTCAGATTATTCAATTGAGACACATCCCGCCAAAAAAATACTGCCGGGCTATTGGAAAAATTAACGCCAAAAAGTTCCAAACTATCCCCATTTGGAGTCGGCGCCGGACCACTGCTGGGCCGTAAATTGCAAAGACTGGGTTTGCCTGCTCCACTTTCTAAACCCAACAAATCATTACCACTACTTCTTAAATTATTATCACCACGCTCCAAAGTAAGATAAAAACTACCTGAACCAATACTGACTAGTTTTTTCTGTTGTTTTAAAACATTAATTTTACCTTGCAAAAGAAAATCGCCATTTGTCATTCCACCGATGGTTAGTAGCCCATCGCTTATGATTGGGTTTAATTCCAAAAAACTGTCCTCCGAAAAAACAACTTTCAGAGGATTTCCTTCCTCGCTGTGATCTACTGCCTTCACTTCCAAAAATCCGCTCTTTCTACCTTCTACAATGATTTCTTGACGTAAACCATTGTCAGGAAGAGGAATCACCAAATCATCAGCATTTGATTCAACCGAACCAATCACAAAACTTCTCTTCACCCCCCCTTCCACTACTCGCTCGTCTAAAATTGAAATACGATAATCCCCACCATCATTATTAGAATTATTATCTTTGCGAACAATCAATCTTTCTAAACTTGTTAAATTTACCGGAATTTCCACTTCTTGCAATTCCAAATCAATATTCAAAATAAAATCTTCATTAAAAGCATAACCAGAGATAGCACCGCCTACTGCCAAAACTTGTTCGGCACTGTTCACTGCGTAAGGTGCATTCTCTCCAGCCAATTGTAAAAAATCATATTCTAGTGTTGACTCCTGAGTAAAACCAGACAAAGGAAAATTCTCTGGCACTTCAGCCACTACTTGCCGATTGGTCCAAGTTTGTCCACAAAATGCTGGCAAAGAAATATTCAAAGTATAATCTGTACCTCCAGCTGTAGTTGAAAGATAAACTTGTCCGGGCATATCACCAAAATGTTCACCAGTGATGGTGATATAACTACCCGGAGTAGTAGTAGCCGGATCAATACCACTAATGACAGGGATCTGAAAATCACCTAAATTGAAAATACCAAAAGGTACCTTATTAGTTCTTTTGGTCTGCTCATCAGACCCAACAATGGCCGCATAAACGCCATAAGTACCAACTGCCAAATTTGGCACTCTAGTCAAAATTTCAGTCTCAGTCCAATCAGCTCTATTTCTAATTCTCACCGGACTGTCGCGAAAACCCGCACTCCTTCCTAAGGAAAAATAAAGGTTGCTATCGCCTTTTTCTAGACCCAAGCCCTTACCATAGGCCCTAATTACAGTATCTGGAGGTGCAGCTGTGGCTCCAGCATTGACAATCAAACGATCTTCATTATCATAAAGATTTTCAGTAACAGCTACCAAACAAAGTCCAGGTAATGATTCATTATTTTTGGTAAACCAACCATTCTTGTCACCAGGTTTGGTGCCCCAATCATTGGTAGTAAGATCATAATTAAAATCTTCACTAATATCATAATCAACTGTCAAACGAATAGTACTGGTTGAATACAAAGGTAAACGTTCATTGTCCAGAGGTACTTCAACTATCGCCCAACTATCAGACCAACTTTGTTTAGCTTGTGGACCACAGCTAACTACTGAAGCTTCTGTCCATTCATCCACATCATTAAGTGGAATCTCTCCATCGCCATTCCGATCATAACCAAATTCAACCTTGCCAATATTGGCGCCAAAATTTCTGCCAATAATTGTCACCCAATTCCCACCAGCGCCAGCCATGGGGTCCACTTCTTCAATAAGTGGTACGGCTGTACAATATTTTTTACCGTCGTTTAAAGTATCCAGACAACGGTAGCTATAAGCACAATCAAGATCACTAAGACATACATCTCCATCTCCACCCGGACAAGTCCCACCTATATCTGTAGAAATTTCTCCTAGCTCTGGTTCAAAAATATTATTTTTACAATGAGGGGGAACCACGGTGAATAAAGCTGTAATTGTAGTAGAATTATTATCAATATCAAAAACCGTCAAAGTCACTAAATAAGTATCTTTGACATTGGTATTGGTGGGAAAATAGCGACGATGACTAAACAAATAAGGGCTACTAACAGAAGCATCTGAACCGCGAACAATCGTCGGACCATCAAAATAACCATAAATCTTATTATTAATAGCGCCCAACTTTTCTATTTTCATGTCGACATAACCAGCGCCACTATTATCAGTAACATTGGTTTCAAAAAAATATGATTCTCCTTGCACCAATTTAAAATCGGTCAATTCTTGTAATTGTCCTTGATCATTCACAAAACGAATAACAATGGGACTGGCCACAGGAGCCACACTATCAATAACTCCATCAGTCAAGATCTTAAACTCCGCAGAATTACCAAATACCCCACAATCAGTATTGGTCTCAAGCACTCTACCGCTGGCATCTTTTATCTCTGGGCTAACAACCACCTCGTAGTCGCCAGCGGGAAGATTGACATCTTTATAACTAGCCTCAATCACTGCATTTTTATCTGGTGTAACATTTCCTAAAATTTGAAAACTAAAATCAGTTGAGGTGGCTCCATTGTAAGTAATATTTACATAATTGGCGATAGTAGCCGAAGACATGCCCTGAATCCTCTTACTAAAAACAATCCTGATTTTGGCGTTATTCATTTGAGTATTATCAGTACGTGGAGTAATACTCTGGATAACAAAATGTTGATCTGCACAAGAACAATATTCGGGAAAACTGGTACAAAAATTATCCCCACATTCTTCTGGATGGGCAAAAGCATAATCCAAATTGCGACAATTTTCATTTACTATCGGAGGTCTAGGATTGATCGCTTCACTCAATTTATTCAAGACAAACTGTGTAATAGTCAAAGCTGACAAAATAATCGCCAAACCAATAATTCCATTTATCAAAATCTTTTTGCCTTGAGTTACTTTTTCTTCATTACCAGCCGAAGTCATATAAACGAAACCACCATACAAAACTATAACCACTGCTATTACTCCTAAAAGACCAAGAACTGCGCGCACAATCTTGCCAATCGTCACACGAATGTCTTGAGCTCCCAAATTAATATTATCCCCCACAGCTTGCAAACCAAAAGTATCTTGCGCCGAAACTGTATTCAAAGAAAAAAGAAACAAAGAAACAAACAAGACCAGACCCAGGCCAAACCCTAATAAAAATTTATTCTTTTTTTGATTCTTAAAAATACGCATAATAAAATTATTCAGCTGTATCGCTTACCCAAACAGAATTTTCTTCCATAGTTTCCAAACACTTTGCCACATTGGGAGCTAAAATATTATCCAAACTGGGCACAGTAGTCTCAGCACAGCCAGTATCAGTCTCAGAATCAATGCTAACCGGAATACAATTTTCATTCATCAAGACATTGCCAGCTTCATCTTCATCATACACACACACCGGAGCTGTGCCTTTTTGTGGAGTGGCCCCACCCAACCCCCAAGAACCGCGTCCAGGATATAAACAATTTTGAGTCTCGGTCTTAACACTACTATAAACTTGAGGAAAATAATAAAGATCAAGATTGTAAGGACCAAATTCACGTGTCGGAACAAAAGTTAATTCTGTTTTATCAAAAGACCCACTCTTGACCAAATCAGATCGCAAATAAAAACCAAGAACATCCCTTACTTCAAAATCTTTGCCAGCCGAGGCCTCTACCGCAGTCGGATATTCAGTAAGAAAAGTGCCGGGAGAATTAAGCGTGGACAACCACATTACTCGGCTGAAACGAATTTTTAAACTGTCTCTGCCTTTTACCCCTTCTTTATCTATTTCTGGTAAAAAAGTTTCTACTACCGGAGCTACTCGATCAATCCTATTTTGCACTATAAAAGCCCAAAAATAATTATCAGGTTTTTTCTGTTCAACAAAAGTAAGATCACTGGAAGGACGTTGTTCAGCTGTTCCATCATTGTCACCATCGAGAGCATTGCCAGCCATATCCATGACTCCGCTAAAAGGTTCAGCTTCAAAACTGTCAGAATTCAATAGACGACCAGCTCTCACCATCGCCTGATAATTTTGTGCGCAATCTTTATCACTAGGGTTGGTACATCTGGGCAAAGGTAAACAATACATTTTTTCTCCGCAACTATTTACTCCACATTCAACATCAGAAACAAATTCAGCTACAGTATAACCATTGCTGAGTTTCCAAGTACCGGTGACAGCCAGATCAAAAAATAAATTGATATCCAAAGCTTCTGGGGTCAGATACCCTTGTGCCACAGTCGGATCGACCGGTTCATTGAAATAAACTTGAACAATGTTGTTTTTGGGCACCACACTATTGGCTACCGGTCGCACAGATTTGACATAAGGAGGTGTCAGATCAAGATTTATTCCAGTCTCAAATTCCCAAAAATAATAATTTTGATACTGTCCAATAAAAATACTGATTGGATCTTCATCCGCTGATAAAGATTTTTTATTTATGGCTTCAGTCAAACGCACAGTATAAGGAACATTTTCTTCACTACTACCTAAATATTGAGGATTATAAGGTTTAAAAACAAAAGTAAAAACTTCAAATTCCTGAATATTGGCATTCCATTCATAGGCCGCCATAGACGCGGCTGAAACAAAAACCTCAGGATTATTCCTAACCAAAGTTGAATAGGGAGTGGAAGTAGACTGATAAATACTAACTGCTTGATTTTTCAAATGGTCACAATTTGTTTCCCAAGAAAAATTACCGCCCACAATACAATCACCATAGTATGGTTTTTCAACATTGGCTTCTGCTGAAGAACAAAGCACTGGTGTGTTGGCACCACTTTGTGGCCAGCAAGTATTATTGGTATTTTCGATCAAACTGGCAGGATCTACAGCTTCTGCAAAAGTGACAGTAATTTTGGTATTACGTGGCACATCTACTTGATCGCGGTAGGGATAATGATCCTTCACCACTCTTCCCAAAGCACCACTACCAGCAAAACTGTCCCAAACCGGTGTACCAGGAGCTCCGGATCGTCCACGCAAACCAGTGCCAGTCAAAGAATTCAAAACAAATTGAACAATTGCCAAAGCAGAAAGAATAATGGCCAAACCAATCACGGCATTGATCATGGTTCTTTTTCCTTTGGTAATTTTTTCTTCTTCCCCACCAGAAGTCATTATAAGGAAGCCAGCATACAAAATAATCACTGTCACTATGATGCCGAGTAACCCCAAAACTGCTCGCACAATCTTACCAATAATTATTCTAATATCCTGACTACCGAGATTGACAGTATCACCTACTGGTTGTAATCCAAAAGTATCTTGTGCGTGAGCCAAAGAAATATCCAAAAATAAAAAAGCCACCGCCAACAAAAACAGCACTACAGCGGTAGCTTTTAACCAATTATTATTTTTTTTGATCCAAGGCAGCATGGAACCTTAGATTAATTTTTATGCGGTCAACAGCTGATTAACAATTTCACGCACTAGATTACCATCGGCTCGACCCTGGAGTTCTTTCATTATTAGACCCATGGCCCGACCCGAATCTTTGGCTTCAAAATTATTTTCTTTGATAATTTTTTCTGCGATTTGCCAAACTTCATCACGGCTAAGCTCAGCTGGCAAATAAACTTTCAAAAAGACAATTTCTTTTTCTGTTTTTTCTACCAAATCTGGACGACCACCAGCTGAAAAATCTTTCAAAGCATCCTGTAACTGTTTGACTTGACGCCTAATCACTTCTACTGTTTCTTCATCAGTCAAATTTTGCTTTTTATCAATTTCAACATTCTTGACCGCCGATGTGGCAATACGCAAAATCGCCAACTTCTCAGTGTCTTGCGTTTTTAGGGCATTGGTTTGATCTGCAAATAATTGCTCACGCACTCCTGCCATAGATTATTTTTTACGTTTTTTATAAGCCGGTTCCAGCTCTTCTGCTGGCAAACGACCAACTTTGCGCAGATACTCTTGTTTGTTTACCCGCTTGATCAGCTCCACTCTTTGTTTCTGACGGACATTTTTACTCTTCTTTTCTTCAAAAAACTGAACTTTGCGAGCCTGGAGTAATTTACCTGACTGCAACCACTTTTGTTTTACCCGACGCATGAAAGAATCAAACGATTCGCCTTTACGTCTTTTCACCTCTGACACATTATTCACCTCCCCAAAATTTAAAAATTAATTTATTCTATAATAACACAAAAAAAACCTTAAGTCAAACTTTTTTCTAGCTTTCTGTGCAAATTTTGTCTTAACTTTTTTTGGTCAACAATTTCTTGAATTCCTGACTCCATATCACGAATAATAATTGTTCCATCTTGAACTTCTTTTTGACCCAAAATCAAGCTATATTGTGATTTATTTTTATCAGCCATTTCCATTTGGGCTTTGAGAGAAGATTTGCCAAAACTGTGACCAACAATGATCCCACCTTGACGTAAATCCTCCAACAATAGCAGGGCCCTGCGGCGAGCTTGGTCACCCAATTGTGCAAAAAATATCTTTGGCAGTTCTTCTTTCAATTTGGATTTACCCTCTTCAGCCAACTTACGAAGCGCGGTGATAATCCTTTCTAAACCCAAAGCAAAACCAGCAGCTGGCGTGGGCCGTCCACCCAATTGTTCAACCAATAAATCATAGCGGCCTCCGCCACCCAAAGCGCTCTGTGTCCCCTCTTCATCTTCTTGATAAATTTCAAAAACTGTATCCGTATAATAATCCAAGCCACGAACCAAAGTTGACTGCAATACATAAGGAATAGACAATTCATCCAAATATTCCAAAACTTTCATAAAATAATTTTTGGAAGATTCTGACAACCACTCTATGATTTGCGGAGCCTCGGAAATGACTACCTGACAATCAGCATTTTTACAATCCAATAAACGTAAAGGATTTTTGGCCAAACGTCTCTTGCAATCTTCACACAAATAGCTGCGTTTAGCTCGCAAATAACCAGTCAATTCTACTAAATAATTTTGTCGATCTTCAGGAGTACCCAAACTATTGATGTGAATATTAACTTTCAAACCCAAATCATCCAAAAAATGATAAGCCATGGCAATCAACTCTGCATCCACTACTGGCTCACGCACTCCAAAAGACTCAGCTCCAAACTGAGTAAATTGACGATAACGTCCGGCTTGCGGGCGATCATGACGAAACATCGGTCCATAATACCAAAACTTTACTGGTTGAGGCACAGACTGCATGCCATGTACTATATAAGCTCGTGCACAAGAAGCTGTTGCTTCTGGACGCAAACAAATTTTTCCGCCATCAGCATCCTCAAAAACATACATTTCTTTCTCTACCACGTCAGTACCTTTTCCCAATGAACGAACAAAAAGACCTGCTTCTTCCAAAATCGGAGTATTAATAAGCCCATAGCCATAAGCTTCGGCAATCTCTTCACCAATATGATAAAGTTTTTTCCAATAAAATTCATCCTTGGGCAAGAGATCTTTCATCCCTCGCAAAAGTACTGGTGTCCTGGCTAGTCCTTTGTTTAAATTTTCTTCCCTATGTTCTTCTTTCATCTTAACAACTGGCTTTTTTTCTTTTACAACTTTTACCATTTTTTTCTCCTTTTTATGAGAAGTTTTTTTCTTTTCAATATTTTTTCTTTTCACAATCATAAAATATTATTAATTATAATCTGGATTGGAAAGCTTACCCAAACGAGAAAATGGATAACCACGAAACCAAGCGCGACCGACAATCTCTTTTTCTGACACTGGACCAAAACGCCGTGAATCATAACTGGCACTACGATTGTCACCCATTACAAAATATTCATCTGATCCCAAAGTTTGCACCAAAGAACCCAAAGTATCCTCATTTAAATAATATTCTTGAACCACCAGTCCTTGTGGATTTTCCGCATTATAAACTACTACTTTATTATCATCTATTTTTATTCTTTCTCCCGGCAAACCAATAACTCTTTTTAAATAATAATCACCATTTCCTGAAGGGGCACGAAAAACTACAACTTCTCCACGTTGAGGTGAACGAAAACGATAAGTAATTTCGTCAATAATCAAATAATCCCGTTCTTCAAAAGTTGGTTCCATTGACTGACCTTTTACATAAAAAGGTTTGAAAAGAAAATAACGAACCAAGCCAATGGTAATCCCTGCTAAAATAGCCACTTTTACCAATTCCAAAAAGAAATAAGTGGCCTTGGTCAACCAGCTTTGTTCACGTTCGCCCACAGTCATTTTTTCTTCTGTAATCAGCTTTTCTTCTTTTAAATTTTTATCATCATCTACAGTCATATTTATAGAATGTAAACAGCTACATTATAAAGCAAAAAAACAAAAAAAGCAAATTAAAATCCCGGCTTTATCGGGATATCAGCGTGGGCAATGATGGAATCGAACCATCGACCTCGTCATTATCAGTGACGCGCTCTAACCATCTGAGCTAATTGCCCGTAAACTTGTGGGCGACACAGGACTCGAACCTGTCACCTCTACAATGTCAATGTAGCGCTCTAACCAAGTGAGCTAGTCGCCCCGCTAACCAACTGCCTGCCCGCCGAAGCTTTAGCGAAGGCGGGAGCTATGAGTCCGATTATAACAAATAATATTTACAAAATCAAGGCTGAGTATAGCACAACAAAATAAATAAATCAAGGGGACAAAAAACCCCGAGTTCTCGGGATTTATTCGATCCACTAAGCTGGGACAGTGCTATCCATACCCCTGAAAATCAGGTGGGTGATCGCACCTTTGACCCACGGGCCAAAGAAATATAGATCTCCCAAGTATGAATATTTGCGGATATGATACACACCGCCCAGTTCTTGGATCATTTTTATTATAACATTTAAAAAACCCTTGTCAAATATTTTTCCCACACAAATGTTTTTATTTGTAGATATGTAACATGCTACATATCTACAATAGGTATTAAAACATTTGTGTGGGGGGCAATGTTTCACCTCCTTTTTTTCCCCCCAAAAAAATCCTAATTTCTGGCTCGGGCTTCCCCACGCACCCGTCGCAAAAGTCGCCAAGCTAACCAGTGAAAAGCTGTCTTGTAAGTGCGGACTACCTCCTGAATAGTGTCTACACCCTCATTGACAATTCCTCCGTGAGTACGCCCATTCATTACCTGCATACTCACCTGGACATGGTGCTCACTACCTTCAGGTCCTGTACTCAATCCCATGGCCATTACGCTATAGCCAGGGGTATTGAATTCATTCAGCAATTCTCTAATCTCTGGCCAGCGTTCTGCCAAGGCCTCACGGTAAGCCCTCTCGATCAAGTCAATAGTCCCCAACCTACCACCAAAGCCATAAATACGCCTAGTTCGAGAAACCTGCTGTCCAGCAGTCTTTTCCACTTGTTGACCATCAAGCAAAAGGACCAGTTTCACAGTGATCTGTGGTTCTCCTTCTAGATTGCCACCATTAACCGTTTGATAACTCACCACTTGAAACTCTGGCGCCTTTCCACATTCAATTGCCGATTCAAGTTCTTGAACCATCTCTTCTGGCGTTTTCATCTTCCCCCCTAAGATTTTTCAAAAGAGTTGAACCAGAACGACAAAAACCGATTATTCTTGTCACTCTGGTCCAACAAACATTGCCCAAATTTTCAAAGAACAAATCTATAAAATAAAAACACCCGTTTATTCGGGTGCTATTTACTCTTTTAAACATTCTTAACAACCACAACATCCACCACCTAAGTAAAGCACCCTCTTTGTCCATGGACGCACAATAATGCAACCAAAACCATGGACTGGATTAATAGTCTTTACTCTAATAAATGTGATGAATAAATTATTCATATTATTTTTATAATAAACCCAATCAAAAAATTATGCAAATAATTCTGTGGATAACTTGGCTAATACTAGCCAAAAAAACCACCCTTTCGAGTGGTTAAAACTTAATTAACTTATTTACTTAGAAAACTTAGCAAACTTATTTCCGTTCATCTTCCATGTAAACATGCAAATACTCAGTCTTATCATAATCAAAAATTTCAGTATCATTAAAAAATCTACCAACTTCTTGCTTGGCAGTATCAATACTATCTGAACAATGTACCACATTACACATACCCATAGCAAGATCACCACGGATCGTGCCACCATCAGCTTTACCTGCATTGGTGACACCAGCGATAAGTCGAACTGCCTCCACTGCACCTTTGCCTTCGGCACAAATACAAACTACTGGACTGGATTTCATAAAAACTTCCAAACCTGGATAAAATGGTTTTTCTACATGATGCACATAGTGCTCACGCAATTTAGCTTCATCCAAATTCATCATTTTAAGACCAACTATTTTTAAACCCTTCATTTCTAATCTTTTCAAAACTTCACCAACCAAACCACGCTGTACTCCGTCTGGTTTGACAATAAGCAAAGTTTTTTCATAAATACCTTCAAAGTTCATAATATAATATATTAAATTTTAGTGACTGCATTATATTATAAAAAATAAAATTTGTCAAGTTTACAATTCATCCAAACTTTTTAAAAAACCAGTCATTTTTGAGTTTTTTACTTTCTTAATTTTCTCTCGACCTGGACTCGAGACGAAGGCTAAATTATTTTCATTTTCTTCATCTACATATTCTATTTCATTATCACCAAACACATTCCCTCCACCCACTTCACTATTATCCAACAAACCTACATCAATCTCTTCAATAAACAAACTTGGGCCCGAAAGCATATCCCCCCAACCACCGGTAAGTGAATATGTAAGATGTAAATGTTTCTTCGCCCGTGTTGTTGCTACATAAAAAAGTCTTCTCTCTTCTTCTAGCCCATTTCGCTCACGCAAAGATCGATCACTAGGAAACTGGCCGGAAGATAAACCAATCACAAAGACTGCCTCCCACTCCAAACCTTTGGCTTGATGTATTGTCGAAAGAATTATTTTTTTACTACCATCTACATCCCCCTTATTCCCCCTTTGATAAGGGGGAGACATCTCACCTCTGCCCCCCTTTTCTAAAGGGGGGTTGGGGGGATTTTGGTCAATTCGCCGAAAACTCTCTTGCAACGTCGCCTCCGCCAAAAATGTATTTAAATCCTGCGCCTTCTCGGCAAACACTGCCAATTGTTGAATATCTTGTAATCGTTCACGATAATCTGGATATTCATTTTCCAAATATTCCACATATTTAGAATCCAAAATTTCGGCGATCAAATCCCCAGGATTTTTATTTTCAATTAAATTTAATTTATTCCACACTTGCAAAAAATCATTCCAACCTATCTGGGCTTTGGCCGGCAACTGCGCTCCAATCTCCTGTACAGACGTTGCATGCAAGGTCTGTACCATACTAATTATCCTCTCTGCCCAAGTCGGTCCAATCCCAACCTGCAGATTGAGAACCCGTCGCCAAGCCACTTCATCTTCAAGGTTATTTATAATTCGTAAATAAGCCAGCACATCTTTCACATGCGCCCGTTCAAAAAATCTAGTCCCTCCGCGATAATCATAATCAATCCCTCGTTTAACAAGTTCCATTTCTAGAGCTTGACTATGATAAGCCGCTCGAAATAGTACAGCAATCTCATTCGGTTCTACACCTTCAGAAAAAAATTCCTCAATTCTTCCCGCAATAAACTCTGCTTCTTCTGCTTGATCGGCAAATGCATGGAGTTCAGGGCGAGCAAAAGATTGTTGTATAGAAGAAAGATTTTTCTCGTATTGGTTCAAATTGTTGCTAATAATATTATTCGCCAAATCAAGAATTTCTGGGGTGGAACGATAATTGATTTCTAGTTTGAAAATTTTTGTATTGGGATATTTTTTTTCGAATGACAAAATATTGGCAATATCCGCCGCGCGGAATGAATAAATGCTCTGAGCATCGTCGCCCACGACTAATAAATTTTTATGTTTTGAAGCTAATAAATCTATTATTGATGCCTGAATTTTATTGGTATCTTGATATTCATCTACCAAAATATAGCGGAACTGTTCAGCTAATTTGGCCAACACCCCCTCTTGCCCCCCCTTATTAAGGGGGGTATCACCACCTATATTTCCCCCTTTACTAAAGTGGGGTAAGGGGGATTTTATCAACAATTGGTACCAATTAACTAATAAATCATCAAAATCCATTACATTGGCCAATAACTTTTTTTGCTGATAACGCTCCGCTATTTTGACCAATGTTTCACTGATCGGCAAAAAATGTTCATATTTCAAATCCAAGACATCTTCAATTGTTGTTTCACTATTACGGACGTAGGAAATTATTGATTGTAAAACTGCTGGTGAAGGAAAGCGTTTTTCTTTTCGATCAATCCCTTCTTGTTTCAAACATAATTTTATTAATTCCAAACTATCATCACTATCCAAAACTGAAAAATTATTTTTATAACCCAAAAAAGTAGCATATTTTTTTAATAATCTATAGCCAATATGGTGAAACGTCCCCGACCATGGTAATAAAATCCCCCCTGACCCTACCGGGTCTTTCCCCCCTTTAGTAAAGGGGGGCAGAGGGGATTTTATCGTCAATCTATTTACCCTCTCAATCATCTCCCTCGCTGCTTTATTGGTAAAAGTGACTAATAAAATATTTTCTGGTTTAACACCCTGCTCAAGTAAATATGCTACCCTATAAGTAATCGTGCGCGTCTTGCCACTCCCCGCTCCAGCCAAAACTAAACAAGGACCATCACCAGATCGCACTACAGATAGTTGCGCTGAATTAAGATCGTTCTCAAAATCTACCATAATTTACATTGTTAAATTGTTACACTGTCACATTGTTAAAATCGTAATTTCTCGTTTGTATATTTAATAAGGTAATTTAATTCACGCGGTAATTTCTGAAGTTCTATAATAAAATACTTATATTGTTCCTCGTTAATTAAGTTTCTCCTTTTTGCTTTTTCGGTCCAATCAAGAGACTCATTTATTGAACCATAACTATAACGATAAAAATTAATTTTATCTTTTTTAGTATATCTTCCAAATCCTTCCGCAATGTTAGCCGAAATAGAATCAACGGCTCTAACAAATTGCTTACCAACAGTATCTTTTTCAAAATAACTCCAATTTACTACAATTTTCCAAATTTCATTAGAAAGATGAAAGGATATTTTATAAGCTCCAATATCATTCAACTTCAAAAATTTTTGCCCGGTCATAATTAACAATGTAACAATATGACAATGTAACAATGTTCAATATTCTATCACCAAAACCACTTTTCGTCCATTCTTCACATCTCCATTATTCCCCGTCTTCGCCAAGGCTACGCCGGGCAAGCAATCATTCTAAAACTAAGACAACTTTTCTACCTTCTTTCACATCTCCATCATTCCAATCGTGAATTGCATTCATCAAATCATCATATTTATATTTGAAACTTTCACCAAACTGTGTCCCTGGGTCATTGGTAATAAAATTTTCTCCATCATAACCTTTGATAACAAGTGCATGATAAACCGGCCCACCATTTCTAAAGTGTGGATTTGGCAAAACCTTACCATCCGCCACTACTAAAACTGGATTGCCTTTTGCTATACTATTTTTAATTTGTTCAATTGTCGGGTTTTCAATAATTCGTGCGTTCATTCTGAGCCCCAAAGGCGAAGAATCTTTCTCATCACCATTTTGATTATCAACATTAATTTTTGTCTTATCTACGTTCTGTTCCTTCGAAAGATCCCTCGTCGTTTCAACTCCTCGGGATGACAAAAGAAAATATTCTTCCACCATCTGTTTCACTTTCTCTATCTCAATACTTCCTCCCCAATTTTTTTCTTCTTCCCACGTCACCATTTTCAAAATTTCATCTCGAGAAAATAACGGACTCAAATTATATTTTTTGTAATAAGCATCCAGCATGAGTAGTGCCGCTTCTTCACAAGCATCTTGCCACGGCTGTTCCCAATTTTTCTCTGGCGCTTGAGAGGTAAATGGCACTGACAACAAAAACTCCTTTGGCAACATTACCTCGTCATTCTGAGCGGACACTGAGCTTACCGAAGTGGAAGTCGAAGAATCCCTTTCTTCATCGCTAATAGTTTCTAAGTTTTCCAATTTCCCTGCCTCGTCGACAGGCAAGTTAATTTCTTTATCACTGTCATCTGTTATTTGATAGCTATCTTCTGTTACCTGCAGTCTGTTTACTGTTATCTGTTTACTGTTATCTGACAATCGCCACACCCACACTATCCCCAAAACAAAAACTAGGCTTAAAAATAAGCAGACAATATTAAAGTAATGATATTGCTTGTTCATTTCATTATTGTATCGCGAATCAGGCTTGGATGCAAAAAAACCCACCTAATTGGTGGGTTTTTAATAACTTAATTTCTACTAATTAATATCCAAAAATATTAATTCTGATTAAAGTTACTAATTATTACAACTAAAAATAGAGGATCCCCATTAATTTTTTAACTTCTAAAAAGTTCATAATTATTATCAAGAAACTTCTGACAGCCTGTTAAATCATGTTCTAATTGTTGGAGTAAAACATCCAATTCTTCTGAGCTTATCTCATTTGTTCTTTTTATTAATGATTCTCTGTCCATTGTTCTTAGCCATTCCACAAACTTTAATCCTGCATCCAAAACTGCAACAATCACGGCTGGGTAAGTAAGTATAATACGTTCTGCATCATACAACTGTTCCTCTAACACTTCTGTTTTGATATTTAATTTTGTCCCCAACTCATAAACCAGTCCTCCTGCCTTTTTTAGACCTTCACGTAGCTGTTTTTCCCTATGTTCCACTTCGGAATTGTTTTTTTTCTCCACATCACCAGTCCTGCCCTCAACCTCATCTGGATTAAACCCTCTTTTTGGATCTCCCATATATTTATATTTTAAAAAATTAAATTTAAAAATTGTAAATTAATACTAGTATTCTACCCCCCCCCCGACGGGTTTTGGCAAGTAAATTGTCCACAAGTCATATAAAAAAGTGAAAAAACATGTTTTAACATTTTTTCATGATTGTCTTGATTTTTTAAGTTAAATAAGATAAAATCACTTAGCTATGCCATTTTTCAAAATATTACACAAAGACAAAAAAACTCGAGCCAGAACCGGTGTGATTCAGACTGCCCATGGTGAGATTGAAACACCAATCTTCATGCCGGTTGGCACTCAAGCCACAGTCAAAACTCTTGATTCCACTGATCTGGAAAATCTTGACGCACAGATAATTCTTGGTAATACTTATCATTTACATTTACGACCTGGTGAAGATTTAATTTCCAAATTTGGCGGACTTCGCCACGCCGGAGACAGGCTACGTCCTGCCGGAGGCGGGCTACACAAATTTATGAATTGGAATAAACCGATTCTGACTGATTCTGGTGGTTTCCAAGTTTTTTCTTTAGGCCTACAAAAAGATAAAAAACAATCCAATAAAAATAATGAAAAACTGGTTAAGATTACTGAGGATGGTGTAGAATTTCGTAGTTATATTGACGGTAGTAAACATTTTTTTACTCCAGAAGAAGCAATAAAAATCCAACACAAAATTGGCGCGGATATTATTATGGCTTTTGATGAATGTACTCCGGATGATGCACCAGAAAAATATATCCGCGAAGCCATGGAACGCACCCACCGCTGGGCTGAGAGAAGCTTGAAAGAACACCAACGTCTAATTAAAAATTCAAAATTAAAAATTAAAAATTCACTCTTCGGAATTATTCAAGGATCCAATAATCAACAACTTCGAGAACAATCTGCCAAGTTCATCACATCATTGGATTTTGATGGTATTGCTGTGGGGGGTGAATCTGTTGGTTACAATATGGAAGCCACTAAAAAAATTCTAGATTGGGTTTATCCTTATTTACCAGAAAATAAACCACACTATGCTATGGGACTAGGAATGAACCCGACTGATTTGTTTGAAGTGGTAGAACGTGGGATTGATATGTTTGATTGTGTCGCTCCGACACGACAAGCCAGACATGGTTTGTTATATCGTCATCCTGAGCGAATCCACCAATCAGGCGGAGGAGCCGAAGGATCTCGTTCTAAATACCAATTAAACATCACCAACGCTGAATTTCGCAACGACAAAAATCCAATTGACAAAAAATGTACTTGCTCTACTTGTAAAAATTATTCCAGAGCTTATCTTCATCATTTATTTAATACTCAAGAAATCACTGGTATGAGATTGGCTACTATTCACAATGTTCACTTTTTTCTTGACCTAACCAAACAAATGCGCGAAGCTATAAAACAAGATAAATTTTTGGAATTGAAAAAGAAATGGATTTAGTTCATTTCGATCCGCCCAGGGCGGAGAGAAATCTTTTTTACCTCAAACATTTTTAATACAAAATTTAATATTTTAAAATAATTCTTTTTAAGAAAGATCCCTCGTCGCCTGCGGGCTTCTCGGGATGAACGACACAGTATGAAACTCACCCTCCTCGTCATTGGCAAATTAAAAGAATCTTACTGGCGCGAAGCCGAGGCAGAATATTTAAAACGTCTGCAAGCTTTTGTTAAACTAGAAATAGTAGAGCTCCGCGAAGAAAGCTTCTCTGAAAAAGATCAAGCAGAAATGGTGAAAACCAAAGAGGCTAAAAAAATTACAGAATATTTAGAAAATCATGAACCAGATTATCTAGTGGCCATGAGCCACACTGGTAAACAATTTTCTTCAGAAGAATTGTCACGACAATTTAACAATGTGACAATTCAACAATATAACAATGTAATGATTGTAATTGGCGGGCCTTTGGGATTAGATAAAAGCATTCTAAACAAAGCTAATTTAGTTTTAAGTCTCTCTCCTCTCACCTTCACTCATCAAATGGCGCGGATAATTCTGGAAGAACAACTTTACCGAACGTTTATGATAAAGGAAGGAAGAAAATATCATTACTAAATTTTTCATTCTTGTCTTGTATCAAGTACAAAACAAACTCAAACAGGAATTTTGGAGCCACTCAAAATAAAAAACCCGGGATTAACCCGGATTTTAATTATCTTTTACCTCTTTGCGCTCCACCTCTTTCTCGTGATAATGCTTGCCTCTTTTCTGCCACACTATGCAGAGGCGAACCCTCACCAGTTTTTACAATTCCTGCATCTTTTCGTAAACCAACTTTAACCCCGACTTCTCCATCTTCATAATCACTTTCATTTTCTTGCTCGGACTCACCACCTTCATCTCTATATTCACTCCAAGCACCGGCTAATTTTATTTCTTCATCTACACCCTCACCTTCTTCTTCCTTAGCCAATAATCGTTCCAAAGGGTCTCCCGCCATACTTTGTGTCCCTTCACTTATCCCAGGAGGCACACCATCCGTTCGCCTGCTTCCTCCACTTCGAAATTGTGGATTAGTTAATCCTTTTAATTTTTTTATTTTATAATCTCTTTCAACTTCTACTAATCTTGCTGGTGTAGTTGGTTCTGGTGCAAGTAAAAATTCATCATCTTCCCAGTCTTCCTGCCCTAAAGGAAGGCCTCTTTTCATATCGGAAACAGCATCCCCCCCTCTTGGTTGTAGTCCTTCTGGCATATTTTATTAATTTAAAATATTAAAACACCTTAGCATTATAGCACATTTTTACCCTTTTGTCAACCTATATTTTTTATGTTACAATCCAATCACAATCTATAAATTTAACCAACTTAGTTACTTAGTTTAATTTA
>CAZQHU010000008.1:0-3694 GCA_964592785.1 uncultured Gammaproteobacteria bacterium
CAAGTGCACCAAACTCCCTAAAAGGGAGTTTTTGTGTTAAAATAAATGTATGAAATTATCTACACCTGTGGCACAAATAAACCACATCGCCAAACAATTGGATAAAAAATTGAAAATTTTGGGTATTAGAACTATCCAGGATTTATTGTTTTATTTGCCTTTTCGCTATGAAGATTATAGCCATGCCAAGCTGATTGCTGATTTGGAAGCAGGTGAACAGGCAACTATTCGCGCTAAAGTGGAACTGATTGAAACTAAACGTAGTTGGAAAAGTCGTCGGTTGGTGACGGAGGCGATTGTTAGTGATGAAAGTGGCAGATTGAAAATTATTTGGTTTGGACAAGCTTTTGTGACCAAAATTTTACCGGCCGGCAGTACTGCTTATTTTTCTGGTATTGTTAGAGCAGACAAACTGGGGGTTCAATTTGTCAATCCTAGTTATGAAAAAGAAACTCGAGCCAAAGCGGCTGGCCTGGATACTACCACACACACAGCGCGAATCGTTCCCATGTATCACTTGACCACAGGAATTTCTCATAAACAACTTCGTTATTTGGTTAAGGAAGCTCTAGTGGTAGCCGAGCAGATAAAAGAGTGGTTACCTGAAGAAATTTTGGAAAAAGTAGATTTAGTGCCTTTGTCAGAAGCAGTGAGAGCAATACATTTTCCCGAAGATGATACAGATTTGGAACAAGGAAAACGCCGGCTCAAATTTGGGGAATTATTTATTTTACAGTTGCGGGCCGAGATGATACGTCAGTCCCTCAAACGTTCCATTGCTCCGGTGTTAAAATTTCAAGAAAATAAAATTAAAGATTTTGTTGCCAATTTGCCTTTTATTCTTACCAAGGCGCAAAAAGTGGCTGGTTGGGAGATTTTACGAGATTTGGAAAATAGTGAACCCATGAATCGTTTACTCGAAGGTGATGTGGGTAGTGGCAAGACTGTGGTCGCGGCTATGGCACTCTATAATGTAGTTTTGAACGGTTATCAAGGAGTTTTGATGGCTCCGACAGAGATTTTAGCTCTGCAACACTTTGAATCGTTGAAGAATTTATTTAGTAAGCTTGATATTAAAATAGGTTTAATCACTAGAACAGTCAAAAAATTGAATCAAGAATCAATAATCAATAATCAAGATAAAATTAAAAAGTCTGATTCATTATCCAATATTCATAATTCAAATATCATCGTCGGTACCCATGCTTTACTTTCTGAGAAAGTTGAATTTAATAAACTTGGTTTGGTGATTGTGGATGAGCAACATCGGTTTGGCGTTGAACAACGACGCAGACTGACGCAGACTGACGCAGACTGGACGCAGGTGACGCGGACTAACGCGGGCTTTACGCAGACAGCAGAGGGAAAAAATAGTGAAGATGAAAGTTTGCTTTTTGAAGATCTTACATACAAAATAAGAGGATGTATTTTTACAGTGAAGAAAAAAATCGGTTTAGGACACAAAGAAGTGATTTATCAAAATGCTTTAGAAGAGGAGTTTAAAAAACAAGGTATAAAATTTGAAAAGGAAAAAGTTTTGGATATAAAGTACGAAAATAAAAAAATAGGGGTGTATCGTCCTGATTTTGTAGTTGAGAACAAAGTGATTGTTGAGTTAAAAGCTCTGCCATTCGTTGGCAGTAGAGAAAAAAAACAAATTTGGACTTATCTTAAGGGTTCTAATTACAAATTGGCTTTGTTGGTAAATTTTTCTTATGAAGATGTTGATATTCAGCGAATTGTGTATGATGTTGCACGTGAAAAACAAATTTCAGCGTCTAATCCGCGTCAGTCTGCTTTTAGACCACATTTTCTCTCTATGACTGCGACGCCGATTCCGCGCTCGTTTGCTTTGCTTCTTTATGGTGATCTGGATTTGTCTATTATCAATGAATTGCCAACTGGCAGAAAAACAATCAAAACTCGTTTGGTGGAGCCGCAAAATCGTGAAAAAGCTTATCAGTTTATTCGCGAACAAGTGAAGATCGGGAGACAGGTGTTTGTGATTTGCCCCTTAATAAGTCAAAAGTCAAAAGTCAAAAGTCAAAAGTTTGACGAAATTGATGAAGTGATTGTTGATTTAGATGAAAAAAAGACGGTAATGAGTGAATATGAAAAACTATCAAAACAAATTTTTCCAGATTTGAAGGTTGGTTATTTGCATGGCAAGTTGAAAGCCAAAGAAAAAGAAGAAGTAATGCAAAAATTTAGAAATAATGAAATTAATATTTTGGTTTCCACGTCAGTGATTGAAGTGGGAGTGGATATCCCGAATGCCAGTGTCATGATGATCGAAGGAGCTGAAAGATTTGGTCTGGCGCAACTGCATCAATTTCGTGGAAGAGTGGGCCGAGCGGAACATCAGTCTTATTGTCTTTTGTTTACAGATACAGAAAATGAAAAAGCTTTGAAGAGATTGGAGTTTTTTGAAAATAATAATGATGGCTTTCGAGTGGCTGAATATGATTTGGCGATTCGTGGGCCGGGAGAAGTGTATGGCACTACACAGTCAGGAATAGTGGACAATTTACGTTTGGCTACGCTACAAGATACTGAACTGATCAAATACGCTCGGCAATTTTCTCGTGGTATGGATTTTGATAAGCATCCAGTTTATAGAGAAAAAGTGGGGGAGTGGGAGCAAGGGGTGCATCTAGAATAATTTTGTCACCCTGAACTTGTTTCAGGGTCTTTTTTAAAATAAAATTATGCACAAACACCATTACTGGGTTTATATAATAATGAGTATAAACGGTGCTTTATATATCGGTGTGACCAACGACTTAGAAAAAAGAACTCTGCAACATAAATATAAAATTTATCCGGGTTTTACTAGTAAGTATCAATGTAATAAATTGGTGTATTATGAAGAATACAAAGAAGTTACTGATGCCATAAAAAGAGAAAAACAACTGAAAAATTGGCACAGACAGTGGAAATTAAATTTAATCAAAGAATTTAATCCATACTTGGTAGATTTGAGTAAAGAATGGTTTTAATCTTCGAAAGATCCTGAAACAAGTTCAGGATGACAAGGCCTTGACAAAGGTCTGTTTTTATTGTAAGATGTAGTGTGGTTTCAAACTATATTGCCGGCTGAAAACCGGTTTGTCTCACGGGTGTGGGACAGGGTTTGAAATCGTCAATGGGGGAGTCATGGATACACAGGTTTTGGTGGGGGTCAAGGTCAGACATCGCAAGGGTTGGTTCGCCTGGGTGTTCATTGGGGACGCCATCAAGTTGCGGGAACGCAGCTTGCAGAACGTCCTGGTTCCGGTCTTCTACGATCGGGAGTGCACCCTTCGGCGGCCGTCGGTCTACGGCAGCCAGCTCACGGTGGTCGAGGACTTCGAGATCCCCGCGGCCAAGGAGGTGGCCGCATGAAGCCGAAGAAGGAATTGAAGTACGGGATCATGGGGACGTACCCCAACGGCGACGTCCTCCTTTGCATGGGGACTTCGGAGATCCGGACGTCCCGTGTGAAGGCCGAAGCCCTGCTTCGCAAGAGCAGAGCACTCGGCAGTGGTTCGCCGGGATACGTGCCCGGGATGGCCACGGCTGCCAGTGGAACCTGGCGCCGGAGCGTTATCTAGTCACCCTGGCTCAGTCACGATGCGCAGTTGACTGAGCTTCTACACTACCACAGCTCTGCAATGGAGCCGGTTGGTGGGATCTGAACAGTCAGACCGCCAAC
>CAZQHU010000008.1:3794-24024 GCA_964592785.1 uncultured Gammaproteobacteria bacterium
ACCACAGCTCTGCAATGGAGCCGGTTGGTGGGATCTGAACAGTCAGACCGCCAACTCGCTTTTCCAAAAACGCAGACTGAACGCAGACTTTCTGCTGATCAGTTTGAGCATTAAAACAAAATGTTTTTGTAAAAGCGAGCGGTCTGATAAGATAATTTAAAACCACCTTGATGGGTGGTTTTAAATTTAATTAAGGTTTTACCAAAATGTAATCAACTTTACAATTTTCTTTTAGATATTTTGCAGTAGCTTGTTTTCTTTCTGGCGGCGGAACTCTTCTTCCGGGATCATTAATAGAAAAAATATCAGTATTTTGGTCGTAAGCAGTAAGTACTATGTAGTGGCCCCCTCCTGTGAATCTGCATGAAGAATTGGCCACTCTTTGTTCTTTTGTTAAATTTTTATCTCTTTCTCTGTTTTTGTTTTGTACATGTGCTATTACAGGCATCCCTTGTAGTAAATATTTTTTTGTTTCTTCTTCTTTTATGTTATAAGTAGTTTTTAAACCATAGGTTTTTACAGTATTTTTGAAAATAGTATAACTCGTCCCAACGAAATTATTATCACCAGTTTTTATTTTTTCTTTTAATACTACTTGAGCTACCGAACCAGGTGTTGTGAGATTCTGATAAATTGGGTTAACATTATTTTTATAAAAAGTAAAAACCATGGCCAGAGATGCTATGCCACATCCTTGATTACAAACAGTACCTTTACCATAGGGAATTGTTTTCCAATCTTTGTTACATTGTGAAAAAAAAGGTATATTATTATTTGTCTGTATAGAAGGATTATATTCAGGATTTGGCAGTTCACCTATACTTTCGTCTTCAAATTCACCTTCCATTACTTCTCCTATGTTTATTTCTGTTATATAAGGCACTTTCAAATTTCTAAACTCTACCAAAACAGGGTTGATGGTGTAGAGAAGTACATAAGAGCCGACGGCTAGCGCCAGACCGGCAATGGCATTTTGGATTTTCTTTTTTTCAACAGTGATTTTTTCAGCTGAGCCACCTGACATTAGCCAACCAAATCCCGCTTGCATTAGTCGCACTATGGCAAAGACGCCCAGGGCGGCGATTAACCATTTATAAATCGCTTTTAAATACTCGCCAATAAAAGGAATAAAAACATAGGTTTGTCCGGTTTCATCAGTTCCGGCTTTGGGTTCAGAAAAATTTAGGCCGGGAATATTTATTTTGGTGGAGGGTGATTTTAATATGCTTTGTATTTCATCTACAGATTTTACAGCTGCACCAGTGGGGTCAAAAATAGTATCCAAAAAACCTGTTTCCGTTGTTGCTATAGGAAATTTAGTGTTGGTGGGGGTTTTTTTATCCAAACAGTAATCCAGATCCCAACTGAAGGCAGCACCATCTTTGCATAGCCAATCCTCGGCTTTGCCGCCGTATTCTTGAGCACAAGTTCGGCTAGTTTCCGGAACAAAAGGTATCCAATCACCGTCAACTTCCCCACAATCACAAAACCAAATTCTATTTCCATTACTATCAGTTTTGGTACTTCTTTCACAATCTCCACTTTTGCAATCGGCGTTACTTGAACATATTGATCCCATTGAACAATCATTTTTTCCTCTATTTCTACAATCTTCACTTTCAGCTTTTGATATAATTGGAATAAATAGTAGAAAAATAATTATTATGAAAAAAAATATTTTTTTATTCATATTATAAACCTAATAAAGTTTTCCACCCTTCTTCAATTTGGGGGATTTCTATTTGTTTATTATTTAGAAATATTGTTGGCACATATTGAACGTTGAGCAGAGTAGCGAGCTGTTCAGCTTTTTGAAGATAAATGTCAGCTTCACCAGAATTTAAGCAGTCGGTCAGTTTGGAATTGTTCAATTCCGCGGTTTCAGCTAAAGACTCTATGGTGGTAGGTGAGAGATTGCTATTGTTCTGAAAAGCCAGATTGGCAAATTCTAAAAATTTTCCTTGTTGATTGGCGCAAAAAGAATAACGATTGGCCTCTTCACTGGAGTAGGGAAATTGGGTGGCGGAAAGAGCCTTCCAAATGATTTTGAATTTTTTGGGATAAGTCTGAGACAGCTCCAGCCAAAGTGAAAAAAGTTGACCGCAATGTGTACAGCCCAAATCTGAAAAAACAATCAAAGTAGTGCCGGCTTGTCGATCGCCAATGATTGGGTCTTCGCTAAAAATTGGTATGTTGAAATCATTCGGCATGGAATTTTCAGAAGTTTTTTGTTCAGGATAGAGTGGTTGGTATTGTATGAACCTGATAAAAAAGATACTAAAAATAATTAGTAAGGCCGGCAGAAAAATGACAATCAACTGGCGAGTTTTAAGCATAAGTTTTATTAAATTAGAAAATTTTTATTCTAAAGAAAGACTGAAAAGTCCGGATTGATTTTTATCAGTGAAATAAAGAGTGCGACCGCCATCCCCTAGAAACATTGATTGAATGGTGTGAGTTTGGCCCAGAGTTAATTCAGTCTTAATGCCGGTTTCCGTGTCTATTTTATAAATCTTATCTGGAGTATAGTCAGCGAGGGAGGGAGCGAAGCCAGCGCCGATTTCCAAACTGGTTGGTACTCCGCAATAAGCAAAACGGTCATCAGCAAAAGTGCATTTATCCACCCAAGTATTTAAGTTTAGTAGAGTTCGGCCACTGCCAATATCTTCGCCAGAAGCATTGACTATCCAAAGTTCTGGTTTGAAATTGCTTCGAGCGCTATGAACATTATACAACAATTTACTACCAGTTGGCGACCATTTGGTTTTCAGAGCTCGACCTTCTACAGTTGCGGATTTGAAATTCTCATGATTAAGTCCAACAAAGAGAACTTCTTGGCGATCGTCGCCCAGAGGTTCGCCGGTAAGCGAGAGAGCTACTATTTGTTTACTGGGGGACCAATCTACGATTACTTTGTCTTGGTTTTCTCCCATATCTTCGATCAAAGAAATATTATTACCATCGGGATCAGAAGTGATCAGCCAGCGATTTTCTGGGGAAAGTCCCACACTCTTGGCAGCAATTTTATCTCCCAAGGAAGAAAAAGAAAAATCTTGCCAGTGTTGAGGTAGAGTAACTTGTTTTTTGGTGGCAAAATTATAATAAATGTTGGCGCCATCGGGGTATTCAATTATAGCTTCTTCTTTTACTGGCGACCAAGCGACTGACTTCACATTATAAAAAATTTGGTCAGAAAGAGTTGAGACTGAGCCATCACTCATTAGACGGTAAAATTTTCCATCGGCTTGGTTATAAAATTTAGCTGAACCAGTGGAGTCGCCAGTGACAGCCAAGAGGGGAGAGTTTACCACTTGATTTAGAGGGAGAGTAGGAGCAGTGGTGCCTGGCCTCGTAGTCACACCGGTCTCTGTGGCAGAAGGAAAGCCAGAAGGTTCTCCTGTGGTGGGTAGAGTGCCGGTATCAGGACGGGCGCTTGGCAGGGTGCCGGTGGTTATGGGTGGAGTAGTGGTTTCTGTAGGTTCTTCTTTGGCAAAGAATACTCGGTAGAGTAAGTAACCAATACCAAAACATGCAAGGATGAATAAAATAATAAGTAAAACCCTTTTTTTATCCATATATTTTTTATTTAAATTAATTTTTTAATTGGTTTAAATTGCCAGCTACTTGTTTTTGTTCTTTTTCAGCTCTTTCTAATTTTTTATTAAGATCTCGAACAGTTGGTTCAAGTTTTTCAATTTCACGTTCCAAATCCATAATTTTTAGTCGTAAGCCTTCTCTCATAGAATTTACTGCTACTGCCGCAGGCACGGTTACTCCGAGCCAAGCCAATACATACAAAAACCATTTTACTACATTTAAAATTCGTCGTTTTCTTTGAAAGCCATTTTTTTGTTTTATAAGTTTATCCAATTTATCTTTCTTAGGATTTAACTGGCGTCTGGTTTCAGTGATTTCTTTTTGTAGATTGTTTGATTTTTCTTGCAGTTCTTGTCTTTGTTGTTGGGCTTGTTGATATTGTGGGGTGGCTTCGGCCATGGCACGATAGGGGTTGGGACCACTTTCATCTTCATCATCTTCTTCATCATTTTTTTGTTGACCGGCGCCCAGACTTTGGTTTTCTCCGATTCCACCTTCGCCATTATCCATAGGTCGAGAACCTGCTGGCAGGTTGGGTTGGCCAGGTCTAGTTGTGGGTCTTTGTGAAGGGGGTGTCTCTGGTTCTGTACTATCTTCTGGAGTTGTTGGTTTTCTTTTTTTCGGGATAGTATCACCAGTTGCCTCATCTGCTATAGGGGTTGTTTTTGGTTTTTTAGTTGGTATTGTGCCAGTTGGCTCGGTTTGTTTATCAGCTAAACGTTGGTTGTCTGCTTCTTCGTTGCCCCTATCTATCCGATCACCAGCTTCAACTTCATCTGTATCGGCAGGATCAGCTGTTTCTGAGGGAGGGTTTGCAGTTTCAGGAAACATCTCTTGTTCGGTTGGTTTTGGTGTTTCGTTTTGTTTATCAGCTAAACGTTGGTTGTCTGCTTCTTCGTTGCCCCTATCTATTCGATCACCAGCTTCAGCTTTTCTGCGATTTTCTTTTTCTTCGGCCTCACGATCAGCCTGGCGTTTTTTGGCAGCTTCTTGTTCTTCCTTGCTCAAATCTCCAGCTTCGTCTGGGTTGGCGCCTCTTCTTGCCCAATCATCAGCTTCAACCTCTCTACGTTTTGCTATTTGCTCTTCTTCACTATCAGGGGAACCAATTTGACTTGTTATTTCTCCCTCTCCAAATTCATCCAGTGCTTCCAAGAGATTGGGATTCTGTAATGCTTCTTCTGTGCCTTGTTCTTCAAGCAAGTTTTGTAATGCTTGTTGTTCTGCCAAACCAGCAGCAAGATTTCGGGCAAATTCCTCGGCTCTTTTTTCAGTAGCATCGGTAATTTGTTTGGCTACGCCGGTTAAGCCAGTTATATTTTCTACTTCTCCGATTTCGTCAATGATATCACCAATTATTCCTTGTATTTGGTTGTTTATTTTTTTCTTACCCAAATTGTCAACAAAAGAATCAGCCATATTATTCAAAAGCAAGATTTAGGGCGTGGGCCAATTGAATAGTTTCTCTTGCCAAAAGTTTAGCTTCTTCTTGAACAATTCGATCATTGACTAGTTGAAAATTTTCTTTTCTTTTTTGCAAACGAAGAAGCAAAAGTTTGGTGCGCAGTTGAACCAAAATTTGAAAATGTCTTAGTTTGGCAGTTTCATCTTGGTTTTGTACAGCCGTCAAGAGCAAAGATTTTTCATAAGTCATTTTTTCTTTGAGGTTTTCTTCTTGCAGTCCGAGTGGAATCTGGCTTTTGAGTTGCTGGCTTTTGAGTTGTCTGGCCCAAAGCTTTTCGTCTGGCATATTAGATAAGTTTGTATTCATCACCAGTGTAAGTCAAAGTATATTTTTGTTTGGTTTTTTTTGATCTCACGATTTTTATTAACAAATCTTGTAAAACATCTTCCAAAATCTTTTGAGCTTGACGGGCGCCTTCATCAATATGAAAAGTTTTTTGGGCCAAAGCAGACAAGGCACGTTCGTCTCCAACCAAGCCGAAATTGTTTTTGATTTTCAAGTCTTGGCTGAGTTCATTTAAGTTTTTGGCGAGAATTTTTTCCATAATTTTTTGGTTGAGAGGAGAAAAAACCACTACTGAATCTAGACGACTCAAAAGAGCGCTACTCAGTTCAGATTTTAGTTTACCAAAAATTTGTTTTTCTAATTCTTTTTTATTGCTTTCATTTTTGCCAAAACCAATGCCAGCCGAGCGGAATAATTCTGAGCCGAGATTGGTGGTAAGGATAACCACTGTATGTTCCAGATTTATTTTTTTACCAGTAGCATCAGTCAGTTCGCCTTCATCCAAAATTTGTAAAAGTAATTTGGCGACATCAGGATGGGCTTTGTCGACTTCATCCCAAAGCAAAACGCAGTAGGGGCGTTTTTTTATTTCGTCCAGAAAACGATTGCGTTCTTTGTGGCCAACATAGCCAGCAGGAGAGCCGAGCAGTTTGGAAGTGCTGTGACTTTCGGAAAACTCACTCATGTCTAGGCGAATCAAAGATTTTTCATCATGAAAAAGTTCTTTGGCCAAAGTCTTGGCTAGAGCAGTTTTGCCCACTCCCGAAGGGCCACTAAACAGCAAAGAAGCAAAGGGTTTTTTGGCGCGAGAAAGTCGTAAAGATTTTTGTTTGAGCGTGCGAACGATTTGTTCTATGGCTGTTTCTTGACCAAGGATTTCTTGATTGAGACGAGCCGGAAGAGTTTCCAATTCTTGCCATTCATCGTTCATGAGGATTGTCTCTTGAATATTGAGTCGATTGGCTAGTACTCGAACTACTTCCTTTTTGCCAACTTTTTGTAATTTATTATTAGGATTTTGCCTGATTTTATTTTCAGCAGTGGAGATTTTTCTTTCCAGCTGTTGGATTTGTTTTTTGTATTCAATGGCTTCAGTAAATTTTTCATTGCGAATCGCTTGCTCTTTTTTTTCTTGAAGATTTTCCAAATCTTTTTTTAATTTTTCCAATTTTTCTCTAGCTGGAGTAAGTTTGAGGTTGGCTTTGACCGAAGCGCAGGCCTCGTCAATAAGATCCAGAGCTTTGTCAGGTTGAAAATTGTCATGTACATAACGATTACTCAAGGTCACGGCCGAATCAATGGCTTCATCAGTAATTTTTACTTGGTGAAAATTTTCATAATATTTTTTTACACCGGATAAAATTTTCTTGGTTTCTTCTTGATTGGTTTCTTCTACTATTACAGATTGAAAACGACGTTCCAGGGCCGGATCATTGCTAATATGTTTCTTATATTCATCAAAAGTCGTGGCGCCAATACAGCGTAGTTGGCCTCTGGCTAGAGCTGGTTTCAAAATATTGGCAGCGTCCATAGAGCCGGCCGAAGAGCCGGCGCCAATGATATTGTGGAGTTCATCAATAAACAAAATAATATTGGGGTTTTTGGAGATCTCTTCAATTACTTGTTTTAGTCGGCCTTCAAACTCTCCTCGATAAATAGTGCCAGCCAAGAGTAGAGTAATATCCAAAGACAAGATTTTTTTATCGCGCAGTACTGCCGGCACTTGTCCTTCGGAAATTTTTTTGGCCAGCCCCTCGACAATAGCGGTCTTGCCTACGCCCGGCTCGCCAATGAGCACTGGATTATTCTTGGTGCGACGAGAGAGAATGTTGATTAGTCTTTCTACTTCTTTTTCTCGGCCAATTACTGGATCAATATTTTTTTGAATTTGTTTATCTGTAAGATTGGTGGTAAAAACTTGGAGAATGTTTATTTTTTTATTTTTATGGGTCATGGCTTGGGGGCCGAGAGGCAGAGGGGATTGGTCATTGCCTAGATTTTCTTCCAGCTGGCTTAGCATGCCACTCATCTCTTCAGCATCTGGAAAATTACTGGTACTCTGAAAAATATTTTCTATTTCTTCTTGTAAAGCTTTTTTGTTGATTTGAAAATTATTCAAAATTGTTTGTAAGCTGGAATGATTGGATTGTAAATAACCCCAAAGCAGATGTTCAGTGCCAATGTGTTGGTGTCCTCGTTCATAGGCCAAGAGCATGGCTTTTTCCATGATTTGGCGTGAGGCATTGTCCAAGATTGGCAAATTGGCTAGAATAATTGGTCCTTCGTTTTTTTTCACTTGTGGGGAAGCATTCAATAGTTGGTAAAGAAAGTCAGAATTAATTTTATTCTTCCTCAAAATTTCTGAAGCCAAAGAGCCTTCTTCTTCCAAAAGAGAGATAAGTAAGTGCAGTGGATTGACCTCTGCTTGTTCCAAGGAAGTGGCCAAAGCCATGGCTCTAGCAATGGCGTTTTTGAGATGCGTAGAAAAACGATCCAATAGTTGTTCGGGATTCATAATCATGAAAGCATAAAAACATGAAAGCATTAAAACAAAATATCTGATAATTTAGCCAATTTGTTGTTTTGATGTTTTTATGTTATATTGTTTTAATGTTATAATTATTATATACTTTTTTTAGATTTTTAGCAAAGAAAATTATGATTTCAGAACATATATTTAAAGCTTATGATATTCGTGGATTAGTAGAAGGCGAATTGTCAGAGGAAATGGCTTATCGCTTGGGTCGAGCGTTTGTGGTTTTTTTACGTGAAAAAGGTGAAGATTTAACCAATAAGAAATTGGTCTCTGGCTATGACATGCGACCATCTAGCCCGGGTTTTCAAAAAGAATTAATAAGGGGCATGAATGATGAGGGTGTGAGTGTAGTAAATATTGGTCTCACTTCTACGCCACTTTTCAATTTTGCTTGCGCGCATTATTCTGACCACGCCGGCGGGATCATGGTGACTGCCAGTCACAATCCGGCTGAATACAATGGCTTTAAACTTACTACTGGTAATGGTTTGCCAATTGGCAGGGCTACGGGAATGAATAAAATAAAAGAGTTGGTGCTAGCCAATAATTTTTCTGGAATAAAAAAACAAGGCAGAGTAGAAAATTTTGATCCTTATCCAGACTATGAAGCCAAGATTTTTTCTTTGGTTGACACTAGTTTGATCAAGCCTATGAAGATTGTCGTGGATGCTGGTAATGGTATGGGCAAAGTGACTATTCCCAAAGTTTTGAGTAAGCTTCCAATAGAAGTGGAATATTTATATCTGGAACCAGATGGCAATTTTCCCAATCATGAAGCCAATCCGCTCAAAACTGAAACCTTACGAGATCTACAGAAAAAAGTTTTAGAAATTAGAGCTGATTTTGGCTTTGCTTTAGACGGCGACGCCGATAGAGTTGGTTTGGTAGATGAGACTGGTGAGGTTGTGCCAGCTTCATTTGTAGGAGGATTGATTGGTTTGGAAGTTTTGCAAAAGCATCAAAATAGTTTATTACTAATGGATTTGCGTTGCTCTCGTTCTGTCAAAGAAATTTGGGAAGAAAATGGAGCTAAAACTGATTTTTGTATGATTGGTCACGCTAATATTAAAAAAATGATGAAAGAAACAAAAGCAGTTTTTGCTTCAGAATTGTCATTGCATTTGTATTATCAAGATATGTATGATTTGGAATGTTCAGATTTATCTTTACTTTATATTTTGAAAATTTTATCAGAGAAAAATAAAAAACTTAGTGAATTATGGCAGGGTATGGTGAGATATAGTCATTCTGGAGAAATAAATTTTGAAGTGGAAAATAAAGAAGAAATTTTGCGTAAGCTAGAGGAAAAATATACTGACGCGGAAATAAATAAATTGGATGGTTTATTATTTACTTATCCTGATTATTGGTTTAGTGTGCGGACTTCTAATACTGAACCAGTTCTTCGTCTCAATCTGGAGGCCAAGACTGAAGAGTTGATGGGAGAGAAAGTGAACGAAGTGAGAAAGGTGATTGAGGAGTAGTAGACTTTTTGTTTGTATACCTTTGTTAAATAATTAAAACACCCATAAGAGGGTGTTTTGAAAAATGTAGGAAGCCGGCTGGGAGAGCTGTGGCTTCCACTTTGAACCACTGGGGTTGTTGTTCAGCCTATCGCTCTGGCGCGCATTTCGCAGGACCAGTATTAAGGCCTATCGTAGTGAGCCACACCGTAGCAGTTGGGCAAACCCTTGTGAAAACCTCACCACTTCGTTCGACCCGCAGGTCGAAAAGTATTTCTTGGTTTACACACAAGCCATGTTCTGGGGTGTCTAATCCCAGAGTGTCGGGATTCTCCCAACGGAACTGCCTGGACTCTCCCAGCCGGGCGTTTGTATTTTAATTGTTTATAGTTTTTTGTCAATAGAAATGAACAATGAGACAAATTATTCATTACTGTACTTGAATAGAAGTAGATTCATCTTTTGTGGCATCAATGGCTGGTTCGCGCAATAGAGGAGTAGGAATTAGATCACGATTTTCATTTTCTTCCAAAATTTCTTTGGCCAAAGGCAAAATAATATTTCTTTGGTAGAGTTGTTCACGGCTAACTTCATTGGTTATCGGGAAAATAAGGGCAGGAACTAAGATTTGTTCAGAATTGAAATTGCTGTATTTCCAAATCTGTACATAAGCCAATTCATAATTTCCCAGCTCTACATTTATTGTTTCTTCTGGATCATCGTAAACATATTTTTGTAAAAGTCCACCTTTCTTGATCCAAGCCTGGGCTTGTTCTGTGTCAGTGAGGCCAGAATAATTTGATACTTCATAATTTTGAGTGCCGAGTCCGTACATGTTGGTGGCAGTTTTTAAACGAATATCCACTGTCACATTCATACCAACTTTTTGACCGCTTTGCTCATAAACCTGTTTACCATTGATCACTAGAGGGTAAACAACCTGAACTTGATCTGGTAAATAAGCTGGTTCACCACGTGATTCAGCTTGGATATAGTAGATTTGCCAGTCCTTGTTTACTTCTGGTTTACCATAAGAACTTAGGTCAATATCAAATCTTTTAATAAAATCCTCTGCGATTCTGATGATTTCTTCATCTGCGAGCATGGATTCCATTTTGAGAGGTTCCAGACCACAGGGTTTATCGCCACATTCTCCCACTTGCCAGCGATTCCAGTTTTGTCCGATGGAAAACATGCCTTCGTTGAGATTCAAATAAAGTGTATAACCCTTTTCTTTATCTTCCAAAATTGTTACATTTTCCACCTTCACATTTTGTAAGCGAGAAAGATTCAAGATGTCCAGATTGAGGCGAGTGATATTTTTGGCAATACTGATCGACAAGGAGTCGGTATTTTTTTGGCGACGAAGCACCGGTACAGTTTCAGGTAATTCTAGTTCACCAGTATAGTTGAAATTGTAATTAATCTTTTTTTCAAACCAAGGAGGCATGATTCTCATGTCAACGGCAGAACCAAGAGATCCACCACCACCTAGACCTAGAACTTTTTGTTCTTGAGGTGCGTTGTCAGCGGTCGTAGCCACGCTTAGTTTACCAAAGGCTTGGTTGGAAACAGCAGTAAAACTGGTTTTCAAATTTAGATTTGGTTTGAATTGACTGGAAAAATAAAAGATCGGTACCAAAATTATTAGGATAGCGGCGGCACCCAAGCCGGCATAAGAAAGTTTGCTCATAAAATTAAAATTAAAAATAAATTTTTTAGCCGGCGACACTTCTTGACTCAGTAATTTGGCTTTGAGCTCAGAGGCAAACTGCTGATCAAATTTGGTGTCTGGGCGGCTGATGATTATTTTTTCAATGATTTTTATCAGTTCTGCTTGATGTTGTCGAAAATCTGGGTCAAGCAAATAAAGATCATTTAGAATTGTTTGAATTTTTTGGTTCATATATCAAATATAACGGGAGAGTAATAAAAAGGTAACAAAAATATTTAAAGGCATTTCTTGGCGGAGTTTATTTATTGCTCGTGAATAAATCATCTTGCAATTATCTTCACTTTTGCCAACAATCTCGCTAATTTCTCGATAACTCAACTCTTGCCAAACGCGCATGATAACGATGTCTCGCTGTTCAGCTTTGAGAGTCTGTAAATATTTTTCAATCTCTGCAATTTTTTGTCGGGTATCAAGATCTCTCTCTATATCATTATCTTCGCCAATATCCCAAGCATCTTCAATATCATATTCTTTTTTGAAAGTGCGGTAGTGATCTATTACTGTATTTCTGGAGATTTGAAAAAGCCAGGCTTGGAGAGTACCTTTTTGAGGGTCAAAACTTTTAATGTTTTCCAGAGCTTTGGTGAAGACCAGACTGACCAGGTCTTCGGCTGTTTCTCGGTGATGAGTTTTGAAATAAATAAAATCATAAAGTCGCCGCAAATAGCGGTCGTAGATTTCTCCAAAAGCCATTTTATCTCCAGATTGGCATTTTAGTACGAGCTGAACATCGTCTTGCATATTGTAAAATATATAACGAAAAAGGTTGTTTGAGGTAACAAAAAGCGTGGTTATTATACCACGCTTAAGTTCATTATGCCTACATTTGTGGCGGAGTGAGTGGGGGAGTAAGTTCATTCTTTTTCTTGCTAAAAATGTAGATATAGAGAATTTCCAAAATGCCAACTGTGTTTATGACTAATAAAGCCACGAACCATGGGACACTGTTATTTCTAGCAGCTTTCCAAAGAGCAATACCTTTCCAAATGCTGGACCAGATGATAAGGAGAAATAATATAAACATTCCCCAACCTGCAAACATGAAAAAATCATCCATAGAGTTTTTGAGTTAAAAATTATATATTAATTTTTTAATCCTAAAATATTATCTATCGGTAAAGTAAAGAAAAATCCCATCTTTGTTTCAGTAAAATTTTTGTAAATTTTTTTTAGTGCAGGAGTCAGTTTTTTCATATTTTTTTTATCAACGACACATAGAACGGTATAATGGTTATGTTCGGCAGATCTGAGTAAATCTTTAATTCCAGAATAAAGAATGACAGAATCAAGCATGGATCGACCAACACCTAAACTTGGAATAACTGTGGCACCACCAGCGCCATTGGTTATCAGAGTAGAGAGAAGTTCATCCAACTTCTTTTTTTTGTTGATAAAACAAATTAATAGTTGCGCCATACGATTGGTTAAAAAAATAAGAAAATTTCTAAAGCGATAATACTGCCAGCCACTATGATAGACAAAGTCGCTGTTAATGGACCTAAAATCATAAATTTTTTAAGAGGAAAAGAATAGCCCTTTTGTTTGATAAGTGAAAGCCATAAAATGGTTGCCAGCGCTCCTACCGGACTAAAAAAGGCTCCTAAATTTGTACCTAAGACCAAACCATAAGCTGAAGCTTTTATTATAGCTGGATTGGCAAAAATAAGGACTTCGTGTAAAGCAGTACTTAAACTAATAGAAGCTGGGATATTGTTGATAATACCACTTCCTATTGCTGAGATAAAACCAGAAAAAAATACTGACCCCCAAAGTGTTTGGGTGCCATATTTAAGAAGAGGGGTTAAAAAATTAAAAGCCCCGATCATTTGTAATTTGTTTACAAAAATTATAAAGACAATTACAAAAATTACCACATTCCAAGGTATGGTTTTTAGTCTTTCTTTAACTCCAAATTCGTTGGAAACTAGAATGATGAGAGATCCAAAAGCTGTCACCATCCATAATTCTATTGGGAAAAAATCTGTTAACATGCTAATTAGAATTACTCCAATTAATATACTGATGGCAAAAATATTTTGACGTTTATTTTCAAGTGGTTGATGAATTATTTTCTCAACTTCTTTAAGTTTTTCTATTGGTAATAATTTACTAGATATTTGTCTATAAAAAATCAATCGTAAGAAGTAATATTGAAAAAATACCACAACTATTTTTGGTATAATCATTACTAGTAAGAATTCTAAAAATCCTAGTTGGAAAATATTTCCAATTACAATGTTTGTTAAGTTTCCAATGAGTAATTCCAGTGAACTGGTATTGGCAGCTACAAATATAGCAAATAAGTAAGGTAGAGGATTTATACGTGTGATAATAGCAAACCAAAGTATGATGGGTGTGATTGTTAGTATAACAATATCGTTAGAGGCAAAACTCGTGATCAAAACAGTAAGAATAAAAAAATTTCTAAATAAAATTAAACCATTATTTTTTGACCAAGCAATAGCTCTATAAGCAGCATATTTAAAAAATCCATAATCATCAAGAGTTATGGAAATAATAGCCAAAGCAATAAGCATGATTACAATTTTAAATGGCTGGAGTAGTTCATTACCTACAATAGCTTTGCTAATATCCGGCCATCCTAAAGCACCAATTAAAATTAAGAAAAAAAGACTAAGCAAGGCTATGCCACCTTCTGTAAATTTTCCGGGTTTCCAAATAATCAACGAAATTACTATTAGAATAAATAATATATAAAACATGGTTGAAAGTTAATTTATTTTGAATTTATTATATTTGAAATTTATTTGTAATTTGTTATTTGAGTTTTGTAATTTTCATTACGCCATTCCTCTTAGTTTATTTATGCGGTCTTCAACAGGAGGATGTGTGGAAAATATGGCAGTAAAATTTTGTTTTTTGAATGGATTGGAAATAAAAAGGTGAGCCGTGGCAGCACTGGCAGTTTGAAGAGGTGTATTTGACTGGGAAATTTTTTCTAGAGCTCGGGCTAGGCCTTCTGGATAGCGAGTGAGAAGGGCGCCAGAAGCATCGGCCAAATATTCACGTTTGCGGGAGATAGCTAGTTTGATGAGCTCGGCAATAAAAGGGGAAAGAATAAGTAGAGCTACTCCAACAATCATAATAATCGCTTGCAGTTGTCCGCCACCACCTCGGTTATTATCACCTTTTCCCTGAAAACCAAACATCCTGGCGCGGAAAAACCAATTTGACAGTAAGGCAATAGCACCCACCAGGACAACGACAATTGTCATTACGCGAATGTCGTAGTTTTTTACATGTGAAAGTTCGTGAGCGATCACACCTTCTAGTTCTTCATTTTCTAGCGCGCTGATAATCCCTGTCGTAAGTGCGATACTCGCATGCTCGGGATCGCGACCAGTGGCAAAAGCATTGAGAGCAGGGGAATTGATAATATATACTTTTGGTACAGGTACTCCGGCAGTAAGACAAAGATTTTCTACCATTCGGTAAACATAGGGATTGTCTCCTTTTTGGATTTCTTTGGCACCAGTGGAAGTCAGGGCGATTTTATCTCCTTGAAAATAACTAAGAAGTGTCATCAAAACAGAAACAACTACTGCCAAAATAGTTATCTCATACCCTTGATTCATGTAAATACCAATAAACCAGCCCAAGCCAATGATGAAGACCAGGAAAATGGTAATTAACAGAGTTGTTTTGCGTTTGTTGCTATCTATTTGCGAATACATATGCAGTCGTCATGTCTGCTATAAGTTGTCATCCCCGCGAAAGCGGGGATCTTGTGGGAGAATAAGATTTCCGCTTTCGCGGGAATGATGGTTTAAAGGTTTACAGTGACATTCTTTCTCTCACTAACATCTTCCACTTCGAAGAAATTATATTTAGTAAATTTCAACATTCCGGCGAAAACATTATTGGGGAAAGTTTCGATCTTGGTATTGAAATCACGTACCATGCCATTGTAAAAACGACGGCTGGCTTGGATTTTATTTTCAGTATCAGACAACTCATCCATCAGTTGTCCCACATTTTGGTTAGCTTTGAGATCTGGATAAGCTTCCACAGCGATTTGCAATTTACCAAGCATGCCACCCAGTTGGTTTTCTAGTTTGCCCAGTTCGAGAGTATTACCAGCTTCTTGAGCAGTCATAGCTTGACTTCTGGCTTTGGTAATGTTTTCCAAAAGTTCTCGTTCATGAGTCATGTAACCTTTCACACTATTGATCAAGTTTGGAATCAAATCATGACGTCTTTTGAGCTGAACGTCAATATCACTCCAAGCTTCTTTGGTGCGGTTATTTAATCTGACCAGACCATTGTAGAGGGCGATGAGCCACAGTACAAGCACGGCGAGGGCTGCTAAGACAATATAGAGTATTGTCATATTTATATAAGTTAAGAATAAAGATTAAGCACTTGGCTTTTTGACCAGTTTATTATATAATGAGTTCACTAATTTAGCAATATTTATGACTATAGTGATTTTTATATTAATTTTGGCTTTACTTGTTTTGGTTCATGAGTTTGGACATTTCATTACCGCCCGCAAGAGTGGGATGAGGGTTTATGAATTTGGTTTTGGTTTTCCACCTCGAGCTTTTGGGGTTTACCGCGATCCAGTGACAAAAAAATTTGTTTGGATTTGGGGCAAAGGAATAAAGAATAAAGAGAAAGGAGTGAGCGGTGAATTGAATAGTGTGGTTGGTGGGGGAAAGAGGGAGGAAGAATTTCCCGCCACTGTTTATTCTCTCAATTGGTTGCCTTTGGGAGGGTTTTGTAAAATAAAAGGCGAAGAAGGTGAAAATGCCAAAGATTCAGATAGTTTTGGTTTTCAAAAAGCTTGGAAAAAAGTTATTGTTTTGGTAGCCGGAGTGACTATGAATATTATTTTGGCGGGAGTTTTATTAAGCATTGGTTTTATGGTGGGTTTGCCAGCTGATCTCTCACAGGGGGTAGACGAACGAACGATTGTGGTTCAGCCGGCAAGTATTACTGTTCAACAAATAGAAAAAGATTCTCCAGCTGAAAAGGGTGGGGTTTTATTTGGTGATAAAGTAAAAATGATCAATGGTGTAGTCATGTCAGACTCAGCACAAATGGTAGCTTATGTGCGTGAACACACCAGTGAAGAATTAAAACTAAGTCTGGAACGACAAGGTGAAATAGTAGAATTAACTTTGAAACCAGAATTGGTAAAAGAAGGTGAAGAAACACCACGTTTGGGTGTGACTTTGGTGGATGCAGGAATTGTGCGTTATCCTTGGTATTTGGCGATTTACAAAGGCCTGGTAGCCGCGGGAGTGGGTTTGGCTACGATTTTTATTTCTCTTTATTATTTACTCAAAAATTTGATCTTGGGTCAGGGACTTATTTTTGATGTGGCTGGTCCAGTGGGTATTGCTACGATTGTCGGAGATAGTGTTCGCTTGGGCTTCAATTATTTGATCAATCTCACTGCCATGTTGTCGCTTACTTTGGCGGCGATCAATATTTTACCAATTCCAGCCCTGGACGGCGGACGCATTGTTTTCATTCTAATTGAAAAAATATTTAGACGTCCAGTACCATTGAAATATGAACAACTGGCGCATACCATTGGCTTTGTTCTACTCATGGCTTTGATCGTAGTGGTAACTTTTCGAGATGTAAAAAATTTGTTTTAATTTATTATGCAATCACAATTGGAAAAAATTAAAAAAGAATTTTTCAAAGGTCTGGCTGAAATTCATGATGTTTTGCAATTGGAAAAATTGGAGCAAGAGTTTTTTTCGCGTAAATCAGGCAAGATGAATGATGTTATGAAAGTTTTGAAAGATTTGAGCGTAGAAGCCAAAAAAGAGTTTGGTCAGCTTTTGAATGATGCCAAACAAGAGCTCAACGAAGCTTTGGAAAATAAAAAACAAGAATTACAAAAACAAAAACTTAGTAATTTGGCAGAAGAAGAGTGGATTGATATTACCCAACCCAAATTACCAGCAAGAGAATCAGGTCATTTGCATCCCAATACCACTATTCAAAATGATTTGGAAGATTTATTTATTTCTATGGGTTTTATGGTGCTCGATGGTCCAGAATTAGAAAGTGAATATTATAATTTTGATGCTTTGAATATTCCTGCTACTCATCCGGCCCGAGACATGCAGGATACTTTTTATATCAAAGGTCATGAAGATTGGTTGATGCGTACTCAGACTTCGCCGGTGCAGGTGCGAGCTATGCAGAAGTATGGTGCGCCGATTCGAACCATTATTCCCGGTAAATGTTTTCGCAATGAAGCTACTGATGCTCGTCATGAACACACTTTTTATCAATTAGAAGGTTTGGTAGTTGATAAAGAAATTAATTTTTCTCATCTCAAAGGCGTTTTGGAAACTGTAGCCAAACATTTGTATGGTTCGGAAATCAAAGTGCGTTTGATGCCCAAGTTTTATCCCTTTGTGGAGCCGGGTGTGCGCGGTGAAGTAACTTGTTTTTTGTGCGGTGGTCGAGGTTGCCGAGTGTGTAAAAAATCTGGTTGGCTGGAAATCTTTGGCGCTGGCATGGTGCACCCCAATGTTTTGCGTGCTGGAGGAATTGACCCAGAAAATTATCAGGGTTTTGCTTTTGGTTTTGGCCTCACCCGTTTGGTAATGCTCAAATATGGTATTGATGATATTCGCTATTTGGAAAGTGGTGATTTAAAGTTTTTAAAACAGTTTTAGTATGCTTTTAAGTTTTAATTGGCTCAAAAAATTTGTTAATCTTCCAGATTCAATTACCCCAGAAGAAGTGGCTGAAAAACTGAAGATGAGCACTGTAGAGGTGGAGAGTGTGAAAAGGTTGGGCGAAAATTTGGAGAAAATAGTGGTTGGCAAAGTGGAATCAGTCCAAGCCCACCCCAATGCTGATAAACTAAAAGTTTGTACAGTGGCTTTTGGTGAAAAATATCCAGTACAGGTAGTTTGTGGTGGCTCCAATGTTAAGGAAGGAATGCTCGTGGCTTTGGCGGGTTTGGGTGCCAAAGTTCGTTGGCATGGAGAAGGGGAATTGGTAGAATTACAAAAAGTTAAAATTCGCGATATTGAATCCTATGGTATGATTTGTGCTTCCACTGAGATTGGATTGGGGGAGATTTTTCCAATAAAAGATGAAAAAGAAATTTTGGATCTTACCGATGTCATCCCTGCGAAGGCAGGGATCTCTGATAAACGTGGAGATTCCCGCTTTCGCGGGAATGACATAATAGGCAAGCCACTGGCTGAAGTGTTGAAGCTTAATGATGCCATTTTGGAAATTGATAATAAGTCTTTGTCCAATCGTCCGGATCTTTGGAGTCATTATGGAATAGCTCGTGAAGTAGCGGTATTGTTTAGAAAAAAATTAATTGATTATAAAGTCAAAGATATTTCCAAAACCAAAAATAGTTTGTCTTTGTCAGTAAGAGTAGAGGAACCCAAATTATGTCCGCGTTATATGGCAGTGGCGATTGAAGGTGTGGAAATAAAAGAATCTCCTGCTTGGTTAAAAGAAAAATTACAAGCTGTTGGGCTTCGGTCAATAAATAATATAGTGGATATTACCAACTATGTTATGTATGAATTGGGACAGCCATTGCATGCTTTTGATGAGTCAAAAGTCAAAAAGTCCATAAAGTCAAAAGTTGAAATTACAGTTCTACGGGCGAGAGATAAGGAAAAATTTGTAACTTTGGATGAAGTGGAAAGGGAGTTGTCTTCGGATGATTTGATGATTACTGATGGTGAAAAATCTTTGGCTTTAGCGGGGGTGATGGGTGGAGTGGATAGTGGAATAAATAGTGATACCAAAACTATAATTTTTGAATCGGCCAATTTTGAAGCTGCTAATATTCGCCAAACTTCCTCAAGATTGGGTTTGCGTACAGATTCTTCTGTGCGTTTTGAAAAAAGTTTGGATCCCAATCTTTGCGAAGTAGCTCTCAAAAAAGCAGTGGAACTGACTTTGGAATTATGTCCCCAGGCCAAGGTGGCCAGTAGTGTTGTGGATGTTAAAAACTTTCATTTATTTACCGGTCCGATTGAATTGACCTGTGAATTTTTCGTCAAAAAAATCGGGGTAAGTGTTGATAAAAAAGAAATTAGAAGAATTCTGGAAACTTTGGGATTTACTTTGAAAGATAATAAAAAGAAAGATGGTTTTTTGGTTACTATTCCCAGTTGGCGAGCTACCAAAGACATCGCTATAGCTGAAGATTTGGTTGAAGAAATTGTTCGTATTTTTGGTTATGAAAATATTCCCGCCACTTTACCAAATTTTTCGATTATTCCTCCTCCAGCAAACCAACTGCGTATTTTGGAAAGAAAAATTAAAAATCAGTTGGCTTCCCAATATGCCTATAGTGAAGTTTATAATTATTCTTTTGTTTCTCCCGATTTGATCAAGAAGTTTGATTTACAAAATGAAGGTTTTATAGAATTGGCCAATCCGATAGCCAAAGATCGTCCTTTTGTACGACGTAATCTTTGGTTGGGGCTGGTGGAAAATGCAGAAAAGAATCTGCACAATTTTGCTGAAGTAAAGCTGTTTGAAATTGGCAAAGTATTCAATTTGGAAGAAACAGGATTGAGAGTTTCAGAAAAAAGTGATGAACTTTTGCCACGCCAAGACCTTTATTGGGGACTTCTCTATAGCGCCAAAAGTGAAACAAAACCTTTTTATGAAGTAGCCAATACAGTTTTGGAGGTTTTGAAAAATTGTGGTTGTGAACCTGTTCTCAAAAAGAAAGAAGGGGAATTGTCTTCTTTTATTCATGGCGGGCGTCAAGCTCAAATTTTTGTGGGAGAAATGATGGTTGGGGCATTGGCCGAGATCAATCCTCTCTACACGCAAAAAGTTGGTATTGATTCACGAGTGGCTGTGGCTGAGATCAATCTGGAGAAATTATTACCTTTTTTGGGCGAAAAAAATACTTATCAAAAATTGTCCGATTATCCAGAAGTGATTCGTGATATTGCCTTTGTGGTGGATAAAAAATTGGAACATCAAAAAATTGTGGAAGTTTTGAAAAATATTGATCCTTTGATTTTGCGAGTGGAATTGTTTGATGTGTACGACCCTTCAACTTTTGCTCAGGGTAGAGGAAAAAATTTAGGGGAAGATAAGAAAAGTTTGGCTTATCATCTTACCTATGGTTCAAAAGAACGTACCTTGGTTTCTGAAGAAGT
>CAZQHU010000008.1:24124-28382 GCA_964592785.1 uncultured Gammaproteobacteria bacterium
CCTCTCTAGAGGGGATTAATATAGTTGATTTCAAAAAGCAAATAATGTAAGATAGGGTCTGAAAATATGTCATTCATTCATCTTCATGTTCACTCTCATTATTCACTTTTGGATGGTTTACCTCAAATCAAACCTTTGGTTAAGGCTGCCAAGGAAAGAGAGTTTACAGCTCTGGCACTCACAGACTATGGTTCAATGTATGGGGCTATAGAATTTTATCAAGAGTGCAAGAAGCAGGGGATCAAACCGATCATTGGTTTTGAAGCTTATGTGGCACCACGAACACGCTTGGATAAAGATACAGAATTGGACAAGGATATTTTTCACTTGGTTTTACTAGCTGAAAATTATCAGGGTTATAAAAATTTAATGCTTTTATCGTCTCTCGGGCATTTGGAAGGTTTTTTTAATGGTAAACCTAGGATAGATAGAGAATTATTAAATAAATATCATGAAGGTGTAATTTGTTTATCAGGCTGTATTCGAGGAGAAATTCCTACTTTAATCAAGAAAGGTGAATATGAAAAAGCTCGAGAAGTGGCATTGTTTTATCAGAATATTTTTGGAGTAGATAATTTTTATTTGGAACTTCAGGATCACCCGGCAATAGAAGGACAGATGGAAGTGAATACAAAACTTGTTCAATTGTCAGAAGAAACAAAAATTCCTTTGGTAGTGACTCGCGATGTTCATTATTTGAATCCTGATGATGTGGAGGCGCAGGATATTTTGACCTGCATTAGGGAAGGATGGAAAGTGGAACAAATGAATAGAGAGGATTATCGTCAGGTAGACAGGTCTTTTAATACTGAAAAAGATATTTTATCTAGATTTCGTCATATAAAAGAAGCGGTTGAAAATACTGGCAAAATAGCTGAAAGGATTGATATCCAAATACCACTTGATGAGTGGCATTTTGCACCAATAGAATTGCCAGCTGGGAAAACTGCCAATCAAGTTTTGGAAGAAATGGTTTATAATAATTTGAGTAAATTTTATACTCTGATCACTGAAGAAGTGCAAGAACGAGTTAAATATGAACTGGGTGTTATTCAGACCAAAGGTTATTCGCCTTATTTTTTGTGTGTAGCTGATTATGTAAAATATGCCAAAGATAATGGTATTGTAGAGACTACCCGAGGTTCTGGCGCCGGTTCTCTAGTTTCTTATGTTTTGGGTATTACCACTGTCGATCCTTTACATTTTAAACTTCCTTTTGAAAGATTTTTGAATCCCCATCGTCCTAGCCCGCCGGATATTGATACTGATTTTGCCGACGACCGTCGTGAAGAAATGATCAAGTATGTGACTGAAAAATATGGACAAGACAAAGTCGCTCAGATTATTACTTTTGGGACAATGGCGGCTCGAGCTAGTGTGCGCGATGTTGGTCGGGCACTGGGTTATTCTTATAGTTTTTGTGACCAAGTAGCCAAGTTGATTCCCATGGGTTCTCAAGGTTTCCCTATGACTATTGAGATAGCTCTCGGACAAGAACCAGATTTAAAAAAATTATACAATACTAACCAAGAAGTAAAAAAACTTTTGGATTTGGCGCAAAAAGTGGAAGGTTGCGCGCGTCATACTTCTATTCACGCGGCTGGGGTGGTTATTTCTCCAACAGCGCTTACGGATTTTACTCCAGTGCAGTATGAAACAGGAGGTTCACATCTCACTACTCAATATGAGATGCATTCAGTGGAATCTGCTGGAGTTTTGAAAATGGATTTTTTGGGAATTAGAAATCTTTCCATTTTGGGAAAATCTGTGGAGATCGTGCAAAAAACCACTGGGGATAAAATAGATATATACAATTTACCACTTGATGATAAAGAAACTTTTGAAATGCTTTCACGCGGTGAAACTATGGGTACTTTTCAACTCGGGGGATCGGGTATGACTCGTTGGCTCAAAGAACTTCAACCTTCAACCGTGGATGATATTATGGCCATGATTGCCCTTTTTCGTCCCGGTCCGATGGCTATTATTCCAGAATACATTGCTCGTAAACATGGTAAGAATCCTGTCACTTATTATCATCCCAAAATGGAGAAATTTTTGGATAAATCTTTTGGTTTGTTGGTTTATCAAGATGATCTGCTTTTTACAGCTATTGAGTTGGCCGGCTATGATTGGATTACCGTAGATAAATTTAGAAAAGCGGTTGGTAAAAAAATTCCTGAAGAAATGGCTAAACAGCATGTAATTTTTGTGGAAGGTTGTCAAAAACATAGTGGTATGACGAGAGTGGAAGCAGAAATGATTTGGAATTTGTTTGAACCTTTTCAAGGTTATGGTTTTAATAAAGCTCATGCCGCTTCCTATGGTATCGTGGCTTATCAAACAGCTTACATGAAAGCGCATTATCCTGTGCAATACATGACAGCTGTACTCCAAGCAGAATCTGGTGATGCTGATAAAGTGGCAGAAATTGTTCACGAATGTCGTAGAATGAATATTGAGGTTTTACCGCCGGATATCAATGAGAGTTTTCGTAATTTTGCCATGGTTTCCAAACCTGGAGAACCTGGTAGAATTCGTTTTGGTTTATCAGCCATCAAAAATGTTGGTGAACATATTTGTGAAGTTATTTATCAAGAGAGAAAAAGTCATGGCTCTTATTTTTCTTTAGAAAATTTTTTGGAAAGAATTGATGATAAAGATTTGAACAAAAAATCCTTGGAAAGTTTGATTCAGTGTGGGGCCCTGGATAGTTTGGGTTTTGACCGGGGGATTTTATTTGATAATATTGAAAATATTTTGGCTTTTGTGCGGGCTGTCAGAGAAAAATCTGTTTCCAATCAGCATTCTTTGTTTAGTGGTACAGAAATAGCTTTTGATTCCAAAGTGGTTTTGAAAGGTAACCGAGAAGTTTCTTTGGAAGAAAAATTAGATTGGGAGAAAAATTTGTTGGGTTTGTATATTTCCGCTCATCCTTTTGCCTATTTTCAAAAAGTTATGAAAAATGTTTTAATTCCTCTTAACGAATTGGAAAATCAGGCCCGTGATCAATGGGTGGTGATTGGTGGAATAATAGATAAGACAGAAAAAAAGATTTCCAAAAAAGGTGGCATAATGATGTTTGTTACTTTGGAGGATACTTTTGGCAAGGTTGAACTCTTGGTGTTCCCCAAAGCTTATGAACAAACTCAAAGTGTTTGGCAGGAAAGAAATGTTGTCTGTGTGGTGGGACGAACTGGAAAAGAAGATGGTGATAATAAAATTTTTGTGGAAAAAGCTGCGCTCCTCAATAAAGATAACGCTTTGAAAGTTTGCAACCAGCTTTCGTATGGTTTGTCAGTAAAAGATTATGCTCCGCAAATGCAAGAATCTAATTCTCTTGTTTTACATTTACAGAAAGAAGAACTCAAAAAAAGCTCAGAAGCTTTGAAACAGCTTTTTCATGATTACCCAGGTGATTATCAAGTTTATATAAAAGTTGGTGACAAAACTATTCGCGCCCAATCACTTGTAGATTGGAATTCCGAACTCCTGGATAAGCTAGAAGAGATATTGGGAGAAGGCAAGGTTCAGGTTTTTGAATAATAAAAAATACAAGTAGAAAGGCTTGTATTTTTTATATGTGGGAGTAATTTATTTTATTTCCCAATTGGGATCAGCAATTAATTTTTTCCAAGATGTAAATTTTTTATTTTTGGCTTTGTAATAACCGGCCAAGGCGATCATGGTGGAGTTGTCCATGGCGTATTTGATTTCAGGAATGAGGAATGAGGAATGAGGAATGGTATTTTTTATTTCTTTTTCTAGAGTTTTACGTAGTTTTTTGTTGGCAGCGACACCCCCGCCAAGGATAATGGTCTTGGGTTTATATTTTATCGCAGCTTTGAGAGTTTTACCTACCAGAACATCAATAATTGCTTGTTCAAAAGAGGCGCAGAAGTCAGACAAGGTCACGTCATCCTGAGCGAATCCGCCAGTTGGCGGAGGAGTCGAAGGATCCCTCTCTTTCTCGGGATGTTTCGACTTCGTCGCGTTTGACGCGACTTCGCTCAACATGACGAGTTTATTATTTCTCAGCCAGTAGAGAGCAGAAGTTTTCAAACCAGCAAAACTAAAATCAAAATTATCTTCTTTTAGCATCGGCCGAGGAAATTTTATGGCCTTGGAGTTGCCAGTTTCTGCGTATTTGGAAATTTTTGGTCCACCCGGGTACTCCAGCCCGAGTATTTTTGCCACTTTATCAAAACATTCACCAGCGGCGTCGTCCAAAGTAGCGCCTATTTTTTTGTATTTACCC
>CAZQHU010000008.1:28482-30281 GCA_964592785.1 uncultured Gammaproteobacteria bacterium
CTGAGCTTTGATCAAAATCAGTTCAGTATGTCCTCCAGAGGCAATCAAGGCTAAGGCTGGATAGGTTAGTCCATCCCGAGGAGAGACGACAAGGGATCTTTCGGGGTTAACTTTCTGTGAAATACTTCTGTTTGTTGTATTTTTTTGTTCATTTTCTTCGAAAGATTCCTCACCCTTCGGGTTCGGAATGAATGATGAAAAGATATGTCCCTCAATATGGTTTACAGCTACAATCGGTACATTCCACAAGTAGGACAAATTTTTGGCAGCTTCTACACCGACCATCAGGCCAGTAATAAGTCCCGGACCAGAAGTAACAGCAATAACGTTGGGTTTTTTTATTTTTGCTTCGTCAAGAATAGCTTCAATTAAAGGTAGAATTTTTTCGGCGTGCATTCTTCCGGCTATTTCTGGTACAACCCCGCCATATTTTTTGTGTATCTCAATTTGGCTGGCAGTTTTTTCAGCCAATATTTTTATTTTATTATTTTTTATTTCCAGCAGGGCGACGGAAGTATCGTCGCAGGATGATTCAATGCCTAGTATTTTCATATAATATCCAAGCTAATATCCAATGATTTGGCTGAATGAGTTAATGACCCTAGAGAAATTATATCTACTTCGGTTTTTTGATATTGAGAAATATTTTCAGCAGTGATTCCTCCGGAAGCTTCCCAAATTATTTGTGGGTATTTTTTCAGGATTTTTTTATTATTTATTATTTCTTTGGGTGAAAAATTATCCAACATGATAGCGTCAGGATTCAAGTTTACGGCCCAAAGCAATTCTTTTTTATTTTCCACTTCTATCTCCCAAAATTTATTTTGTTTTTTTATTTTTTCAATTTGTTTTTCAATATTTTTATTAAATTTCAAATGATTTTCTTTGATTAGAATAAAATCGTACAGACCCAGACGATGGGTGCCTCCACCACCAACAGTCACAGCTTTTTTATCCATTAAGCCCCAGAGTGTTTTACGTGTCGCACAAATCAAGAAGTTTTTTTGGTTTGAAAATTTTTTAGTTTGAGTAGCGATACCAGACATTCTCCCCAGGATATTTATAAGCAGACGTTCAGTTTTTAAAATATTTTTTATTGAGCCGTGTAGTTTTATTAGTTTTTCACCTTTTTTTATTTTTTCACCATCTTTTTTAAAGAGAGTGGGGGAGAGCTGGTATTTTTGGGCTATCCAGTAGGCTTCTTCAAGGCCAGAGACAATACCATTTTGTTTACTAAAAATTATGCCTTTGGCAGTTTCATTATTTTTTATCAGAAGATTGCTGGTAATGTCACCAGCTTTTCCCAGATCTTCTTTTAATAAAAATTTTATCAGAATTTCAACCTGTTTTTTATAATTGGGATTTTGTAAACTCAATTTCTTCTTCTGATTGAAATATTTTTGAATTTTTTCTTGTTTACGGAGCGTAGTACCGGAAATATTGATTCGTTTTTTGATATTTTTTACCATATATTTTTTTTCTTTGAAAAGTTTTGCTGTAAATTTATTTCCTGTATAAACAAGGTCAAATTTGCCTACTATTTTTTCTACATGTTCCACCCAGTTTGGCGGGTCATGAATATCGGGAACGGCAATAATTTTAAAATTTTTATTTTTAAAATTTTTAATAGCCAATTCAATCATTTTTTTTCGTTCAGCGAAGCTGTAAGGATTTTCATCTGTACCTGAGTATTGTGAACTGCCAACTCCAATAATAACTTGCCCTGAGTTTGTTGAAGGGTCTCCTAGTATTTGTTTCAAGGCATCTAGGTGTCCGGCATGAAAGGGTTGAAATCTTCC
>CAZQHU010000008.1:30381-33021 GCA_964592785.1 uncultured Gammaproteobacteria bacterium
TTTACAGAATGGCACCAGCTGTTTTTTGTGTGCTGAATCTCTGATCATCATTTTTACTCTCACCACATCTTTCTTAGCAAATTTTTTTAAATCTTTTTTCTTTTCAATTGCTTCTAAAATTTGATCTAGTTTTTCATAGGTCAGGCCAATTTCTTCTTCATCGGTTTGTCCAGCCCAAAGTCCAGCAGTTGGCTGACGGTCAATTATTTCTTGGGGAATATTAAGATATTTTGCCAATTGTTTTACTTCGGTTTTGCAGAGATCTCCAATCGGTAAAAGATCTACGCCACCATCACCATATTTAGTAAAATAGCCAATAGTAATTTCAGATTTATTTCCCGTCCCCAGTACTAGTCCATTGAGTTCATTAGCTTTGGTATAGAGCAGAGACATGCGGATGCGGGCTTTGAGATTGCCAAGAGTGGTTTTATTCGGTTTTGATTTTAGGATTTTTTGGTAAGTATTTAAAATTGGTTCAAGATTTAAAACTGAAGACTGAATATTGAGATTTTTTGTGATTAATTTTGCCAGTTTCAAATCCTGTTTCGTGTTAGTATCAAAAGGCATGATTAGGCAGTGGACTTTTTTATTACCTAGAGCCTGAACTGCTAGATAAACCACTAAGGCAGAGTCAATACCACCAGACAAACCCAAAACAACAGGTTTATTGCCAACCTGTTTTTTGATAAATTTAGTGATTTTTTTAATAGTTTGTTGAGGCTTCATAGCGCACATATTGTAGCAAAAACTTCTTTAAAAAGAAAGACTTTGTTATACTAGAATAGATGATTAATTTTTTTATATGATAATTATTGGTATTGGCGGTTTACTTATTCTAGGTTTAGTAATAGTGGTTATTTTGGGTTATAGGCAAGATAATAATAAATAAAAAACACCTTGGTTGGTGATTTGTATTTTTTTGTATAGTTTGGTGGTTGAGCCGGGGGCCAAGGGTTAGACCTGCTTGGTAGCAGATCAAAACCCGAGGCCCCCGGCTCTGGAAAGAACGATTGGATCAGCCGAGGCACTTGACCAGGAAGCACTTCGGCCCGAGCTTCTGGTCGGACTTCACAGTCCGCAAGTTCCACTGCCCCTCGTTGTAGATGAGACAGTAGAAGCTATGGGGTGAGGGAGGCCCACCCCATTTTCCCGGGCCGTGCCAGCAGGGGAAGGCGATGTTGAAGCCCTCTTCACGGTATTCTGCCGGCAAATCATGGCGGGACTCATCGAAAACCACGCCGTCCATGGCGCCAGTGTTTGCAAATCGGCAGATTCCGTATTTGCGGATTTCATCACCGCATGTTTCCGGGGGATGGTTTTCCGGGTATACGGAAATCAACTCACAGCTCAGTCCGCTGAGGTAGAATTTCCTGGGGAAACGAGGGGGGATTGCTTGAAAACCACTCCGGAGATCCACTGGATCTTCTGCTTGGGCCGAGTCGCTTGTCGGGTTCTCGTCGCACAGGACGAGGGTTTCTGTGCCCCATCGGTAGTCAACTGGGTTTGCCTTGTCACAAAACCACCGACCAAGTGGTGGATACCAGACGAAGTATGCCAAAGCCAAGGCTGTCCCATGTTCATCTTGGATGTAGAACAAGAGTCTACGAAATTCGGCTGGTTCCTTGGGCAATAAATCCGTCATCTCCATCAAGGAGCGGGTGTTGTTTGGGATTTTTGCCACTCGATGCCCAGCTTCTTTGATTCTCCGGACAACTTCTTCTGTGTTTTCCGGGGTTTCTCCTTCTCCCAGGAAACCGACTGCGTAGTACTTGTTGTTCTTCGGAGTTTCGAATTCGATCCGAATATCCCAATGTGCCATGGTATCCTCCAGGGGTGATGTGTAGGGTTGAAAGAACGACACTTCATTACATCACAAACAAAATTGTTTGTCAATATATTATTTGATTGAAAATAAAAAACTTCGCCAATAGTGAAGTTTTTTATTTTGTTTTTTTATCATTCTTGTCTATTGACAAAATACTCATTTTGGGTTATAACTAAACCAGTTCTCTGTCAACTTGACAAGTCTTTCTTTGGAGGAATGTGCCATGACCACCAACGACGCGACCGCCCCCGTTCCCACCTCGTCCAACACCCCCACCTGCACCGTCATTGGGAGCTACGACATCTCGGACGACGAGGTCTGCGAGCTCCTCGCGTTCTGCCAACCCGGCGAACCCCAGGTCGGCGGACGCACGATGCTCGCGCGGGGCAAGGCCGACCAGGCCTCGATGGACGAGGCTGCCTTCCAGAAGTGGTGGATCCACCGCGAGAAGGTCCCGTCCGAGTTTTGGGGCAAGAACTTCGCGTTCCCGGAGGCGTCCCTCGCCAGCGGCATCCTGCGGTACGCGTACCGGCGTAGCGGCGACTGGGTCCACTACCGCGACAGCATCCTCGACGACTGGTGCAGCGACGTCGTGCTGGTGCGTTTCCGCAGGAAGCGCTCGTAGTCAGGCACTTGGAACCGGGGGGTCTTGGGTTTTGGTCTGCCGTCAGGCAGATCGGACCCTTGATCCCTCGGCTCCTCGGCTCAATTTTTTTTTATATTTATATCTCCGTTTGGTTTTTCCGACGGTTTTTTAAATTAAAAAAACTTTGCTATTTTGACAAAGTTTTTTTCTGGTACCGCTACGGGGAATC
>CAZQHU010000008.1:33121-41134 GCA_964592785.1 uncultured Gammaproteobacteria bacterium
TAAAAAAACTTTGCTATTTTGACAAAGTTTTTTTCTGGTACCGCTACGGGGAATCTCACTCGCCCTTCGGGCTCTCACGAAAACCTTCGGGTTTTCGTGAACTTTCCTCAGCAAGAGAAAACTTGCGTTTTCTCCCTTTCCTGTTCGCTTCCCCGTGTAGTACAACAAAAACAAAAACCCAACTCTCGTTGGATTTATGTTTTTGTACCGCTACGGGGAATCGAACCCCGATTGCCAGGATGAAAACCTGATGTCCTAACCATTAGACGATAGCGGCTCGGTTTCGCCAGGCTACGCCGAGCAAGCTCGGGTATTTGGGCGAATAACGCGGAAATTATACTATATTTTTTTATAGTAGTCAAGAGTTTATTTTTCCACATACAGACTTGACAGGTTTGGTTGATAGTGGTATCATCTTTTTAACCATAGACAGTCCCGACATAAAGTCGGGATCCCGACTTGGCGTCGGGATAGGCGTTTCATTAACTTGAAACTTAATAACCGTAAGGACCCTACCGAGGAGAATCTAAGTTTACTAAGTTAGCTAAGTAATTAAGTTTACTAAGTTAATTTAGAAAGGTCGGAGATACTCTTGAAATCTGTGGTGAATAACCACATTTTTTGTTTACTTAGTTGACTTCACTAACTTAGTCAACTTAGAAAACTTAGTTAAGTATGGCTAAAACCAAACAACAAAAAGAGGTGACAATCAATGAATTGGCTGAAGGAATAAAATCCGCCAAGTCTTTGGTGTTTGCCAACTTTCAAGGATTGAAAGTAAAAGAATCAGAAGAACTACGCAAATTGTGTCGTCAACAAAATATTGGTTACTTGGTAGCCAAGAAAACTCTTCTCAAAAAAGCTTTAACACAGGCTGGTATTGAAGCTGATGTGGAAAGTTTTGAAGGTGGAGTATCTACAGTTTTTGGTCGTGAAGATGAAGTTGCTCCTGCACAAATTTTGGCAGATTTTGCCAAGAAACACGAAATAGTAAAACTATTTGGTGGTGTGCTTGAAGGATCTTTTATTGACAGCGCCAAAGTCGAGGCCTTGGCCAAATTGCCAAGCAAACAACAATTGTTGGGACAATTGGTTGGTACTTTGAATGCTCCAGTTTCCGGGTTTGTAAATGTACTTGCTGGTAATTTGCGTAATTTAATTGGTGTATTAAATAATATTAAAACAGCTAAAAGCTAACACCTAAAAGCTATAAGCTAATAACTAAATTAATATGTCAGACGAACAAAAAGTTGTTGAAGTGCCTGAGAAATTTAAGGCCATTGTAGAACAAGTAGAAAAAATGTCTGTTCTTGACCTTTCTGAATTGGTAAAGGTTTTGGAAGACAAATTTGGCGTATCTGCCGCTGCTCCTGCCATGATGATGGCTGCCGCTCCAGGTGCTGCCGCTCCTGCTGCTGAAGAAAAAACCGAGTTCAATGTTGAGCTCGCTGATGCCGGTGCTAACAAGATCAATGTTATCAAGGCTGTGAAAGAAATCACTGGCCTTGGTCTCGCTGATGCCAAAGCTCTTGTTGATGGCGCTCCAAAAATGGTAAAGGAAAATGTTAAGAAAGAAGAAGCTGAAGAAATGAAGAAAAAGATTGAAGAAGCTGGTGGTAAAGTAAATTTGAAATAATTTTTTCTTACAAATTGAAAACACCCTCAAAATTGAGGGTGTTTTTGTATAATATTTTTAGTTTATATTGTCGCTTCTTTCAATCTGCTTACCATGATAATCGCCAGGAGAAGGATGGCTGCTCCAATAAATTGAGTGGGATTGAGAGTTTTGTGGTAAATGAACCATTCAAAAATAAGAGCCGAGAGCGGTAAGCCAAGTTCGCAAATAGTAGAGACAGAAGCTTTGGTATGTTTCAAACCAAAGTAATAAAGAAGCATAGCCAAACCTCCTGAACTGAAAACAATGATAAAAAAATAAGTCCATTGAACCTGGCTAATATTCGAGATAGCTACTTGCCCGCCAGTAATCAACATAATAATCCCGGTAATGAGGGCAGTCAGACCAAAACGTAGATAAGTGCCCATACGAAAATCAGTTTCTTTGAGCGCGCGTTTGGAGAAAACTGTGGATGCTCCCCAAGAAAGCGCGGCTAAAAGCCCAAAAAGAGCAGCGATGGTTGTCTTGTCGCCAGTATTAAAGTCGGGTTTTAATTCTGGAAAAGCAATCAAATAAGCGCCCACCAAAGCAAGAATAGCATAACCAAAAAATTTTTTAGGTAGTTTTTCTTTCAAAATTAACCAAGCTAGGAAAATAGCGAAAATCGGTTGAAGTTTTTGCATGAGTACTACGGCTGAGAGGTGGGCAAAATTTACATAAAATAAACCTTTGGTAATGGCGATAGTGCCCAGAGCGCCACCAAATAATGCGACTAAGAAAAAATAAAAATAGCTGTTTTTACTAATAAGTTTTAATTTTTTTCTTTCGTAAATAAAGAAGGGCAACATGATAGCAAAAGCCAAAACATGTTCAATAAAAACTACCGTAGGGACCGGTAGAGAGTAGAGAGCTGGTCGCAGGACCACACCATCCAAACCCCAAAGTACAGAAGCCAGAACAATGAAAAAAGGAAAAAGCCAAAATTTATTCATGTGATTTAAAAATTAAATTTATAAATTTTATTATTGTCTAAAATATAGATATTTTTTTGATCAGGCTGTACCAAGAGACTGGTTGGCTGGAGCCAGAGATCAGAAGTGTATTGTTTTATTAACTTACCATTTTTGTCTAGTATGACTATTCGTTTGTTGGTTGGTTCCAAAATATAGAGATAATCAACACCATTATAAGTCCAGAGTTGTACAGGATTGTCTAGCCGAGGATCGAGGCCAGTAATATTAAATTCAACTTGGTTTCCGCTAACCAGTTTAAAGATTTGTCCATTTTTTTTGAGTAAGAAAAGGTCACCATCAATAGCGATTGATACTGCGTCTTTGAGATCGAGATTGGAATCTTTGAGCCAACTGGTTCCTTTGTCAAAACCGGTTTGGGTAGGATTGTGACGATAGATTTGGTTGTTATTGATGTCTACAGTATAGAGTCTTTGGTTGTAAACAAAGAGCGTGGAAATGAGGGTATTATTAAGAGGGAAAGTAATTTCCTTGGAAGAAAGAGTACTACTATCTTTATTATAAAAAGCGATTTGCTCGCTACCATTGGCAAAAATAATGATGTTTTGTTCTTTGGGAGTAGAAGCAGTGGTGAGGTGATAATTACTAGTGAATTCTTTTTTTTCTGTTTGTTTTCCAAAAGCGTCAGTTTTGTAGAGATTATTATCTTCTGCCCCGAAAGCAATAATTTGATTATCAATAATTGCCAATTTATTAGCTTTGGCCTGGGAGTTGAGAGTCGTCAAATCCAGCACTAATTCAGGATTAATTTTTTCTAATTTTCGTAATCTCATTAAAGAATTTTCAATTTCTGTGGTTAGATTCGTGACTGTATTCTTTTCATCATTATTTTTTTGAGGGAGAGCATTTGTCAGACTCTGTGCTTCTTGCAAGAGAGTGAAGGCCTTGGTTTCATCGCCATAGAGTAGGCTGGCTTCGGCGGCTGTTTTTTTATCGGTGATCGCTTGGAGAGTATTTTCATATGCCAATTTTTGGTTATCACGATATTCTTTGATTTTGAAAGCCGTAAGACTACCTAGAAATAAGAGGGCCAATAGTATGGTGGCTAGTAATATTAGTTTGCTAACAAAGGTCATTTCTTCAAATTTTTCAATCTTTTTTAACCAAAAATTACGAAATTCTCTCACGACATCTTGACGTCGGTTATTTTTGTTGGTAATGAACAAAAATAAAAATATTAAAGTTTTACCTATATAAATAAAAGTTTTTTTGAGAAAGTTAAAAATCCAAATTGTACCCCCAACCAGGGCCTTGCCAAGTCCGATTAGTAAATTATTGAGTATGGATTCATCTGGTTCTGTTTGTGGTGGACGATAATTGGTTTCAATGTTTCCGTGTTTAGTGCTTTCTATTTCTTTTCTTCTTTTGGCTTGGGTTTTATTTAATTTTTTATTTTTTCGACTTTCTTGCCAAAGAGAAAAAGCATTACGCCACTTTTTCTTAACCATGCTTGGTAAAGGCGAAGAGAGAATGTCGGCAGTGGTTTGTTCTTGTCCAATAAGTCGGTTCAAAGAAGCCACCGAGCCAGTTTCCAGGTTGAGAAATTTTTGTTCGCTCAAAGTTAATTCTTTTTTGTCGGGATAGTGAAGAAGCAATCCGCCAAAAGAAACATCGGTATTTAGTTCTTTTAAGACTTTTTGGATATGTGAGGCGCTTTGGCGACAATTACGTCCCGAAAGTATTTTTAAGACTCGGTCAGTAGTGAAGTAGTCGGTTACATGAGGAGTGGCTAAATAAAAATAATCGCCATCGTTCAGAGTTCCCTGGAGAATAGAAGAAAAGAGTTGTTGCGGATTATTGTTTTCTTCTTGACCACTCAGTATGTTCATACTTTGGAATTCTTGGTTTTCCAAATAAAAAAGCTGTGCCTCGGGGGAGCCGTGGTAAGAAAGAAAGAGTTCGTGTCCACGCAGGACTCCGACCAAGAAATTGATCAAAGAGTTTTTGTATTGGGTCAAATGATGGCCTCGGCGGTTGATATATTCCAAAGTTGTTTCAAATGAATTTTTTTCTTCGGTATCATCTGTTTCGTAGTAGCCTGATTCCAGGTCATCGATCATTTGTTGGAGATGTTCAATTTGTTCCAGCGAACCATTATTTATTTCTGCCAAAGCAAAAAAATAACCTTTGGCTCTTTCTTCGGGAGTGCCAGGTTCGGTAATGTGAAGAAGCACATGTGATCTTTCTTGGTCATTGCCTTCTACAAAAAATTCATTGATCTCCAGTAGATCTTTCATATTTTAGTTGAAAGTTTATAAAGTCTCTCAAGTTATAAAGTGACGGTCTGGAGAATTTTGACTTTATTATCTTAGTTTATTATACTATAGATAATATTTTTTGCCAACAAATATATTGAATGGTTGTGACTTTTTACTTTAAGAATTTTATTAGCTTATAAACTGTATTTATGCTTGAACACCTTTTTGGTTCAAAAACCCGTCTAAAAGTTTTGCGTCTTTTTTTTCGTCAGCCAGAGCGAGCTTTTTATGTACGGGAAATCGCTCGTGAATTGGGGGTACAAATAAATGCCATAAGACGTGAATTGGATTTAATAAAAAAGGCAGGTTTGATAAAAGAAGTAGATGTGAGCAATTTTGATAAAAGTTTAGCTGGTGGTTCTTTGCGCAAATATTATTTATTGGATTCAGAGTCTTTGTTATTTCCAGAGATTCAGGCGCTTTTGCTCAAAGGCCAGCTCTTGGGTGAACAAAAATTTATTAATGATTTAAAGAATAGAGCCGGAGAAATTAAACTTTTTATTCTTACTGGAAAATTTACTGGTGATAAAATGACAGGCAGTGATTTACTATTGGTAGGTGATCTCAAAGAAAGGGTGATTGCCAAGTTGATAGCTGAATATGAAAAAGAATTTGGTTTTGAAATACGCTACACTACGATGAGTGAGAAAGAGTTTACAGACAGACGACATGTGATGGATAAATTTTTGTATTCTTTGTTTGAAGCCAAATACATCAAGGTTTTGGATGAATTAGATTTATAATATGTTTTTGCTTTTAGATTTATCAGAAAAAGATAAAATTCACTTGGCTTTGTTTGATAAAAAATCCGTTCGACAAGCTCAGGATAAAATTGAACACAAATATTATTCAGGTAGAAATCGTGAAATTTTAACTTGTATAGATAAAATAGTTCACAGTTCTAAGTTTTCAATTCAGAGATTAATGGGCATTATGGTCGTGGTTGGCGCTGGGAGTTTTACTTCTACTCGCATGGCCTGTGTGGTGGCCAATAGTTTTGCCTATGTTTTGCAGATTCCGCTTTTGGCGATTAAGCTCTCAGAAGTAGAGAATATACAAAAGTTGATACCCAAACTTCTTAAACAAAAACCAGGGCATTATATTTCGGCCACTTATTCTGGGGAGCCAAATTTGGGGAAGAAGAAATAAATTATGTTTTCTAAAATTGAAAAAACCAATTTTATTGTATATTTAAATCGGACATATAATTTATTGACTTTGGAAGTCCATGCTCATTCTTATGGAAATAAACTTTTTGGATTGACAGGTTTTAAATTTAAAAAAATGGGGTATTTAAGTGATGGCAAGGTAGTAAATATTCTTCGCACAAAAAAAGAATTAGAAGCCATGCTTAAAAGATTAAATTTTTTAACAAAAAATTATCCAGAAAAGATAAGTAAAATATTGGACAGGGGTAAATATTTTAATCAGAAAATGAGTAAGGAATTGTCACAAAAGGTTAAGTACCTAAATTCTCTGAAAAAAATGGAAAATAAACAATTGGCCAAAGAATTTGAAAAGAAATATAATTTATTTTCTGAACAGTTTGCATATACTACCGCCATTCCATTTCGGTTAGGATTGGTCTTAGGTAACAATGATAGGTTTTATAAAAAAGTAGAAGAATTAAGGAAGGTATCTTTTTATGAAAAGTTTGGAAAAGAAATTATAGGAGGAATTTTAAAAGAAATTGCTAGAAGAATAAATCTTAAAGATTATTCCTTGTTATTTAGTTTTTTTTCTTTTGAAATTTTGAATTTTTTATCGAAACAGAAAAATTTTTTACGCAGTGAATATAAGAAAAGATTATATTTTTCATATTTTAGCATTGACGACAAAATTTATTTTCAAACTGGAAAAAAGGTTTATTTGAAATATAAAAAACTTTTTTGTGAGAAAATAATTAAACCTAATAAAATTATTAAAGGACAGTGTGCTTTTCCAGGAAAAGTGAAAAATACAGTTAGGATTTGTCAAGATGAAAAAGCTAAATTAAATAAAGGTGAGATTGCAGTTAGTATAAATGCAAATCCTAAATATCTTCCAATCTTAAGAAAGGCAGGAGCGATAATAACTGATGAAGGAGGCGCAATGTGTCATGCCTCAATAATTTCAAGAGAATTTAAGATTCCTTGCATTGTCGGTACCAAATTTGCCACCAAAGTTTTTAAAGACGGTGACATGGTAGAGGTAGACGCGGAGAAGGGAATCGTTAGAAAAATTTGATTATCATTTAAAATGCACGCGCCCCCCGGAGACCGGGGGGCGTTGTTGTGCATGCAGGAGTGTTTGTTTACAACCAGTACGGTCGTTTGTACGCTTGAGGCAAGGAATCCAAGTACGGTGGAGTGAAGCATTCATCTTTTCTCAGGCGATCATGGGCGAGCGCCTCCATCTGGTAGTCGTACATTCTTCTGATTGTACTTCCCAGATCTCTGGCATGCTTTTCGTTCTTGTCAGAGAAGCTTTCGTATAGTTCGCACAGCATTTTCAGGATCTTTGGAATTTCCTTGTCAGGTATTTGGATTTCGTCGATGAATGCTAGGATGTAGTAGAAATCCGACGCCCTTGTTGGTCTTTTGAAGTTGCGGATTTCTGCTTGGATCAGGTTATTGAAAGTTTCCGGGAGAGGTTTTCTTTCTGAAGATTGCGACATGACGTTCTCCTGTATGCTTATGGTTGATTGCACACACAGTGTGCCAGTTAACACTTTCTTTTTTTATCACGGGATTAATTTTTTGTCAATAGACTACATTTTAGTTATAATGTAATAAATATGAAACGTCTTACTCTTAAGATTTATGGTTTAGTTCAAGGAGTTGGATTTCGCTGGAGTACCAGACGACAGGCCACTAGTTTAGGCGTGGTTGGATATGTAAAAAATCTTCGCGATGGAACTGTTGAGATGATAGCTGAAGGAGAAGAAGAAGCCTTGAAAAAACTCTTAGAATGGTGTAAAATAGGACCCTCATGGGCGGGTGTTTCTCGAGTCGAGGAGAGATGGGAGGAAATAGATAAAAAACAATTTACTAGTTTTCAAATTGAGTTTTGAGGTTTATGCTAAGTGATTATCAACGTTATCGTTTATATGAAATTTTGCCTGGTGCTT
>CAZQHU010000009.1:0-36209 GCA_964592785.1 uncultured Gammaproteobacteria bacterium
AATTTTTATTTCTCCTTTGTTGGTTTTGATTTTTACTTGAGGCATAGAGTTTATATTTAAATCTTCAAGACATCCATGGTCGCCTTGCGATAAGCGCAATAATCACAATCTTTACCAGGACTAGGAATATCATCACTCAAAAGACATTTATGGGCTTGTAAAATGGTCGGCTCTACCCAAGCATCATCGCCCTCATGCGCGATGAGAGTGATATCAAACTCCAGCTTGCCATCAAAAGCTTCTTTGTCAGTATCACCATTACAATAAACAAAATAACCAGTATTAGAGACCTGGAAACCGTTTTTACGCAAGAGCCATTGGTAAACTTCCATTTGGCGCTTGTAGCCGTCTTGCCACCCTTTGTCCAGAGCTTCTATTTTTTCTTGCTTGCTCGTAGATTTGTAATCCACAACAATGTACTCACCAGCTGAATTGATCCAAAGATCATCAAGCGCGCCAGTAATCGTCATACCAGTCTCTGAATGTTCATATTGAATGCCAGTAAAATTTTCCCGCCATTCATTCAATTTTTCATGAGCCACCGGCACTGCATCTACGCCATATTTTTCTTGCAGAGGATGCTTTTGATTCTTGGCGCGGTGAATATCAAATTCTTTCTTGAGAAGCGCATCGACAGCCGAATTTAAATTGTAGGGAAACCCAGGTGGACGCTTCACCCCCAGACGATTGTCCAAATAAAAACAACGTGGACATTCCACAAAAAGATCTAGTTTGGAACGAGATAATTTCCAATTATTTTTTTTGCCGGGTTGGAAATTCCAGTTGGCCCCCCGTGGAACTTTGTAATACTCTGACATAAAAAATAGTTAATAATACCTTCATATTAACATAAAAAAAATAAAAATACAAAACATACTAAAAACCAATACTAGTTGCATTTTAACATCAGATTCAGTAAACTAAACATAACTTAGTTAACTTAGATACTAAGTTTACTTAGACAATTTATCCTATGCAACTACCCAAGCGAAAACCAGGAAAATACATGATCCAAAAGCCCGACTATACCATGACTGAGGCCAGGTTTGCTGAACTAGAAAAAAAACTAAACAGTTTATTACAAGCCAGACCCAAAGTTGCCGCTGATGTATCACGTCTGGCTGAATTTGGTGACTTTTCAGAAAATGTTGAATACCAGCTAGCCAAAGGACGTCTGCGCGGAATCAATGCTAAGATTTTGGAAACTCAACACTTCCTAAAAAATGCCGAGGTGATCAGGCCGAATAAAAATAAGACTGTAGTACAAGTTGGACACACTGTCACTATAGAGACCGACGGAAAAACTCGAACTTACCAAATTCTCGGTTCTAGTGAAGCTGACCCCAATAAAAATATTATTTCTCAAAATTCCCCACTGGGAATGGCACTACTAGGTAAAAAAATTGGTGAAACAGCCACATTGGAATTGAAAGATAAAAAAATTGAATATAAAATAATTGCCATAAAATAAAAAACCGCTCGCAAAATCCTCCCATGTTTTGTCCCAAAATAATTTAGGAAAAAACATGGTGATTGCGAACGGTTTTTTGATTCTCCGACTCGCGCTCACCACTTCCGATCAAATACCTGTGCAATGCTCGCGCCACTTCTTTCGCAAGTAGTCTTCCACCTGTCCAGCCCAGCCATTCTTCTGACAGAAGTTGCTGAGACAGTCGAGCACTTGGCAGGGACGCACCCCGAAGAGATGCACCCGCTCCAGATTGAACTCGATGACGATGGTGAGACCATCATTGGCACTGTCGGGCTTGAACTCCACCCTGATCGGAAATTCTTGACTCATCTCTCCCCCTCTCTGAGAAACAGAGAACCACAAAAAGAAGCTCCCACACCCAGCTCGGGGACATGGATTCGAACCATGATAAACAGCTTCAAAGGCTGCTGTCCTACCATTAGACGATCCCCGAGCTTGATGCGGGAGTTTTAGACTTTCAAATGCTTACGCATGGCCAAAAGACTGGAAAGTACGGTAAGCAATAAGACACTGCCAAACTGGATTGACAGTAGGAAGATTATATGCGAAAAATAATAATTTGTCAAGATGGAAGTTCCACCAAAAATCACTGCCATATAGGGGTCCAACAGTCGCAAAGATAAATAAACCAGAATACTAGTAAAGAAAACACTCAACAAAGTAAAAATAAGAGACTCTACCAAATAAGGCCCACTCACAAACCAGTTACTGGCACCTACTAGTTTTTTGATAGCAATTTCTATTCTTTGGGTATAAATTGCTACACGAATAGTATTGAAAATAATCAAAAAAGCAATCACCGCAAAAAGCACACTGATGGCCAGAGCAAATCTCTCTACCTGGCGAGTGATAGTGTGGATCCTCTCAATCGCCTGCTCTGTATCACCAAAAGTTTTAGCTTCAATAATATCTTGATATTCTGGCACAGTTAGCGCCTGAACAATCTTCGCATAACTCTCGGGATTGTCGGTGCGGATCACCAAGGTCGCCCCCAAAGGATTTTCTCCCAATTCGTCCAAAGAGGCCAAAACTTCTGGATTATTTTTATGTTCTTCTCGAAACTCTGCCAAAACTTCTTCACGAGTCAGATAAACTGTTTCTACTACTTCAGGAAAAGAAGCCACATATTCTTTGACTTCAGAGATATCTTCCTCACTGGCCACAGGACTAAAAAATACACTTACATCAATTTGGCTTTCTACTGAATTTACTGCTTCATTGGTCAAAACATTGATAACAACCAGAGTATTCACTGATAAAAGCATCAAAACCAAAATCAAAATCGTCATCGCCGAAAGTCCGGCATTGCGAACAATATCTTGAAGAGCAAATTTTATAATGCGTAAAAATGAAAGCATAATAAAAATTTTAAATTAAAAATCACAACCGATATTTTCCCTCTTTTTCATCGGCAATAATTTTACCATTATGGAGAGTGATAACTCGTTTACGTAATTGATTGACAATGTCCTTATTATGAGTCACCAAAAGAATAGTAGTGCCAAATTCATTGATTTTCTTCAAAATCTCTATGATTTCTTGCGTATTGACTGCATCCAGATTGCCTGTAGGCTCATCAGCTACCAAAATTTTGGGCCGATGCACCAAAGAACGAGCGATCACCACTCGTTGCTGTTCGCCACCAGACAATTGACCAGGAAAACGCTCGTGTTTTTGACGCAAACCCACAATATCCAAAACTTTGGGCACTACCTCGCGGATACGAGTCCTGGTTTCTCCTGCCACTTCCAAAGCAAAGGCCACATTTTCATAAACAGTTTTTTGTGGCAAAAGCTTAAAATCCTGAAAAACGACACCAATCTGCCGTCGTAAAAAAGGAATCTCACGCTGATGAATATTGCCAATATCCCAACCACCTACCTGCAATTCGCCTTTGCTGGGCTTTTCTTCAGCAATGATCAATTTTACCAAGGTGGTCTTGCCAGTGCCAGACTGTCCAACCACGGAAACAAACTCACCCGAAGTTATTTCTAGATTGATATCACTCAAAGCTGGCGACTCGGGATTATAAAATTTGGAGACATTTCTAAGGATAATCATAACAAAAAATATTATACCACAAAATCAAAAAATATAAAAACAAACAAAAAAAATAACCTGGACAAGAATTATTTTTGAGCCGACCACGGGAATTGAACCCATAACCTACGGTTTACGATACCGTTGCTCTACCAATTGAGCTAGGTCGGCATTAAATCTTCAACAGAGGCATAATATCAATTGCCGGCTCTTCATAAGGATGAACTTTTTTCAATGCTAATATCACACTCTCCAAAATATCTTGATGACAAATTGTTTCTAGGCAAATCTCTTCCACTGTCTCCAATTGCCCCACTCTGCCAATTGCCGGATTGGCGCCTGCTAATGGCCTAAATTTACCTTCTACTGGATAAGCAAAAGAACAATAATCATAATTACCCATCTTGCCCGCTCCAGCTTTACCTAAAACTTCTATCACTTCATCCAAATTAGCTTGGGGGACTGTCACACGAATTTTTACATATTCAGATCCTTTTAACATAAAATTCTACTTATTTATTTTATTGCTCAATTGTCCACAGGCTGCCGCAATATCCTGACCCTGGGATCGACGAATGGTGCAAACAAATCCTGCTTGCATCAAACTCTCATGCCAATTTTCAATCTTTTCCACTGAACTTTTTTCCAAACCATCAGTTTCAGAATTATTATAAGGTATTAAATTTATTCGTAATCTGGGAAACTTGGCAGCCAACTTTTTCAAAGCTCGAAGATGTTCTTCATCATCATTAATATCTTTCAACATCAAGTACTCCAAACCAATAAAATGAGTACGACTGGGAATTTTTTTATGATACTTCACCGCCCACTCAGACAAAAAATTCAGAAAACCTGGCTTGTGAGAGGGCATAATCTTGGCTCTGGTTTCTTCAATAGCGCTATGAAGTGATACCGCCCAGCGCACTTCTGGAAAATCATCATCTTTCAGAAGTCTATCCATCATCTCTGAAATTCCACAAGTAGAAACAGTGATTTTTGTCACACCAATTTTAGTATTTTCTAAAATTAAATTCAGAGCTTTTTTTAAATTATCATAATTTAAAAGTGGCTCTCCTTGCCCCATCACTACAATATTGGAAATATCTGCTCCTCGTCTTTGCCAAAAACGATATTGATCAACAATTTCTTCCGTCGTTAAATTTCTTTTAAAACCAGCTTTGCCTGTGGCACAAAAAACACAACGCATGGGACAACCTACCTGAGAAGAAATACAAATGGTGTAGCGATCCCCTGCTTCACCATCTTCCTTTAAATTTTCTCGACCCATTAAAACTGTCTCAATAAAATTTCCATCTGCCAACTGTAAAAGAGCTTTTTCTGTACCATCAATCTTGCTTTTGTGAATTGAATGCAATTCAAGACTCAGCCAAGGAATATTTTTCATTTGTTCTCGTAATCCCACTGGTAAAGTTGTAATCTCCTGATAACTGTTTAAATTTGTATCAAACCAAGCCTTGAAAATTTGTTTAAGACGATATTTGGGCTGATCAATCAAAATTTTTTCTAGAAGGTTTTGCATAAGGAAATAACTAACAAAATTTCCTGTTATGAGCTGTGATTACGAAAAAGTTAGAACATTTTTTTACGAAAAATACAATTAAATTTTCAGACGGGCGGAAGGGGGGTCTGGGGGGAATTCCGCCCGCCTGTAATTGTAATTTTGAAAAATTGGGGGGCTTTGTTTTGGCGAACGGCGTTTTTTCGTGCCAGTACACTGGCGCGCCGCCGACGGCCAACGCTTTCGTAAATACAACTCGTTAAAATGATACTAAAAAGAACGCTTAAAGTCAATTATCCTTTTCAAATTAATTTTATTCAATCTTCACCACTGCGTCAAACAACCCTAAATATTTAATTATACCGTCGGTTCTATCTATTTTATTTTCCGGATGAAGTTGGTGAAAAATATATTCACAAGTCCGTCTTACAATACCTCTTAAAAGCAACTGCTTAAAATCTTTAATATTTTTTCCTAACTCAAAAATAGATTCATTGGCACCTTCCCAAGCCAATGCATCCAACATCATAACAGCAATTGAAAAATCCGCTGGTCGCCAGTATGGGCTAAAATCAATTACAGCGGGTGGGAGTTCATCGTCAAATAAAATATTTCCAGGGCCATAATCACCGTGCATCAGCTGGTTTGGTAACCTATTTTCTTCAATAAAATTAAATATTTTCTTTAACGGTTCCTTGGCCATTTCAAAATCTGGAATTGGTTTTTCACCCCAAGCAACTTCATCGGCCATTGACCAAGGACTGCTTGACTCTTCATTATAAAAATCTGGCTTAGGAAAAACGGAAAGCGCTTTGTGATATTCTCTGCCTAGCTCTATTGCTTCGGCGTATTTACCTGGAATATGTTTGCCTGAAATAAATTCATAGGCTGTCCAACCTTTATAAACCCAAGAGCCATCTTTGGCTCGAATTGGTCTTGGTACTCGGAATTTATCATTAGTGACAATCTTACTATAAACATCTGCCTCGAAAGAAGCTCCTTTGCTATCTGCAACCGGCTTAAAAACCATATTTCCGGCCCGATAGTTTATGCCTTGACCACCAGATAAAAGAACAGGTTCTTCTGTTGTACCAAAAGCATTTAGGATTTCTTGTGTTGGTTTGCCTGGAGGACTAATCATATATTCTTGAATAATAAGCAATAACTGTGCTTGTCATTGGCAAAGGTTGATTTAATTTTGGAATTTTTAAAACAGAAAATAAAATCTCTTTCAAAATAAAAATGTTTAGAAATTACTTTGCCCACATCCCAAGCTAGTGGGGTCATTGGATAATCCTTATCAAAAGTATTTGATACTTCAAATACTACATAACCACCTTTTTTAACAATCTTTTTTAACTGGGAGCAAATTTTGTTGATACCCGATAAATAATCTTTATAGCTACCAGCTTTTGTATAATTGGATAAAGGATTTTCTTTATCAAAATACCGCATGTATGGTGGTGAAGTGAAAACCAGGTCTATTTTTGGCAAATGCATTTTGGATGATTCCAAAGAACTGCCATTAATTATTTTACCAGGTGATTTAAGATTTTTTTTAATATACTCAGCTCGTTTTTCGTCATACTCGATACCAATACCCACACGTCCCAACTTAGAAGCGGCAAATAAAGTTGTGCCGAAACCAGCAAAAGGATCAAAAACCACATCACCCTTTTTAGTATATTCTTTTATAAACATCTCTGGCAATACTTGGGTGAATCGAATATCTGTCCAGGAAAAACCAGGAATTTTTTTAAGTTTATCCTCAAGAATGAACCAAGATTTATTTATTGGCATATTAAATTTTTTTAATCATTTTAATATTTCTAGCTTTTGTTTTTCCAATCACTTCAAAACCAAGCGACTCATAAAAATTGGTTAAATGTATTTCTTCTGGGGAATGCGACAAAGAAAAGTAAGTATATTGTGCTGGAAAATCAAAATTTAAAATTTTTTGGACTAGCTCCTTACCTATTCCTTGTTTTCTGTAGGATTCTAATACATAAAGTTCAGATACAAAAATAGAATTCGGTAACTGATCGTGACTACTATCAAATAATTCACAAAAACAATAACCAACTATTTGATTAATATCCTTTGCTACCCAAGTCAGGTTGTTTTCAATTGCATTTTTAATAACATCTTCTTTAATTGGTTCAGTATCATTCAAAACTAAACTAAGCTTAAAAATTTCTGTAAGATCTGTTAAATTGGCTTGTTCAATTTTCAAACTCATATCTTTTCTAACCAATCATGATAAGGGAGTAACTCTTCCAATAAAACTGACTTGTTTTTTGATAACACAACTTCAGCTTTGAGATTTTCTGGGTTAGTCTGTTTCATAAATTCCCTGCATCTACCACATGGGGGTAAGACGGAAACATTACCTTTTTCATCTTTTAATACAGCCACAATTTTCTTTATTGTATATTCCTGTGCAGTTATCATCATACCAATTGCATTGTGTTCTGCACAAAAACCCATACCTGAATCAGTATCAACACATACACCGGTAAATATTGTTCCTTTGTCTGTTATTAATGCACACCCAACACCACCCATAGTGGCATTGGCAATTGTTTTTGGGGCCGTAACAGAAAAAGCTTTTTTAATTAATTCTTCATTTGTCATATTGATAAAATTAATGTTATTTATTAATGTAACCGATAGTCTTGGTAATTACGCTTTTAAGTTCCTCAGAATTTGGCCAGTCTAGTAAGATGCCCAAATCATTTTCAAGAGCGTACAGAGCAAATCTTTTTTCCAAATCTTTAAATGCGAACAATTCGGGGTAAAACTCTTTAAACCACGATGACAACTGTACATAGTCTTCTTTTTTGGCATATTGTTCAAATGCTTCCGACATATACTTTTTCGGAAATTCCATCATTTTGTTTACTATATCTAAAACAAAATCAATGGAAGCCAATTCCGTTCTCTCAAAATCCAAAATTCCCACAATCTTATTATCCTTAACAAGAATATTGTCGAAATGAGTGTCCCAATACACCAAGGCTATTTTTTGTTCGTCCAAAAAATGTTGATTAGAACTTACGAAGTCTTTGATATGCCGAATTAATTCTGGTTGAAGCAACTTTCTTTCCTCAATCTTTTTTAACGACTCGTTAATTTTTAATACTATTTTTTCACGCCAATTAATGGTTGATGGTAAATTAAATTTGTTTACAAATGAATCAATTGGGGTCTCATTAATAAACTTTAAAAATCCACACAACTGTCTTATAATTTCTTTTCTGTCTTCACCAGTCATCAAGTGCCATTTTGAATATAAGTTGTCTCCCTGAATTTTATGATAAATAACATAGAGTTTATCATAAATCTTTTTTGTGTCATCAAACACAACAATCTTTGGAACTGGTAATTTTCCATTAAATTCGCTGTAAAAATATTCTTCCCTTAAAAATTTTTCTTCATTTTCTACATCTTCGCAAACCTTAAGAATGTAAGTATTATTTATGGAGTACACTTTGTTGGTAAATCCAATTTCAATTTTATCAAAAGCTTCAATCAATCCTAAATTGTGTTCGGAAAAAATTTGTTGTGCTTTGGCTTTGTCCATAAATCAATTTTACTGTTGTTTGTAAGTCAATATTCCCAAACCTTTTTGCAACATTTTATTAAAATGATCATCCATAACTAAAACGTTGTAACCATAGCGTTTGGCTTCCTTTTTGGTATGACGGCCAAACAAACTTAACATACTAGCAATTTTAGTGTATGTCTTTGTATCCTTGGTTTGTTTTAAAAACCAATCATTTTTTGCTTTATTTTTTAAAGCACCAGATACAATGAAATTTACATCATCTTTTACCAAAAAAATAGAGCGCAATTCTGATGTTTTAAACTGTCTAGATAAAATTGCAACTAACTGAGGATGAATTTGATGACCTTCAATTACAAAATCGTGGCCTTCGTTAATATTATCGCTCACAAATGCTGCGATGGCCTTCCAAGTGGCTTTACCCTGCTTTAAATATGATTGCATGATTTGTCGTCCAGAATAACGAGAGTACATTAAATCATTACTGCTCTTCGTTTTATTCCGAAGCACATTCTTTGGAAACAATTTAGCCAAGTCTTTTTGTGGAGTATATTCACGAACAATCGACTCTAAAGTATCGGCTGAAATCCAGCCGATTTTAAGTTTTTTAGATAATTTTTTTGCTAAGGTGGTTTTGCCACTACGGGGCGGACCACCAATTAGATAAATCATAAAAAATACTTTATTTAAAAAACCTTTTGATAAAACTTCTCCCTGCCCAAATTATCTAAATACTCAATTTTTCTTTTTTCAAAAAAATTACTTGCTTTACCTCTTTTATAATACCACAAACAATCAATCATAATAAGCATTTTATATACATCAAACAAATGTTTCTTTTCAACCTTGCTAAGGGGCCTAAATTTATTATAAGTCTCAATTATTTTTCTATAATTCCTAAAATCAAAGACAATATCTCCCGACTTAAATTTATCCCAATTTTTCCAGGTAAATGATTTTTTAAATGGTTCAGATAACGCTACTAGGTCAAAGATTTTGTAAGTATAATTAGCATCATCAAAATCAATAAGAGCATTAAATTTACCATTTTTATAAAGAACATTGCCAAAAAAGAAATCGCAATGGCAAATTCCTTTTGGCAAAGATTTTGGCAATTCTAACTTTTTTATTTCTGCCAAATACCATTTTAATTTTTCCTTTGCATTTAAAGTTCCAATTTTTTTGGTCTTTTTTTGAGCCATTTTTTTACAAAAATTGACATTATAATTCCACCTGTATTTTATATTAGTGGGTTTATAATTTTTTAATATATTCTGCATCTCAGCCACTTTCTGAACCAACTGTTTCTTTTGGTTTTCAGTTGGTTTGGCAATATGTTTGCCTTCAGCAAATTCAAAAATGACGTAGGGTTGATTGTTTATTTTTCCAATAAATTTGCCCTGTTTGTTCTTAACAGCTCTAGGACAAGGGAATTTCTTTGATTTTAAATAATTAACCAAATTAACTTCAAATAAAGTTGATTTATCTGGTCTATTATTAAATATTCTTAACACAAATTTACCTTTTGAAGTCTGCAGAAGCATGTTTTTCTGCACACTGCCATGCTTAAAGGCTTTTGTATGCTTTAATTCTCCCAAGTTGTAATTTGAGAGTATTATAATTAGATCATTTTTATTTATAGTTTTTTTTATTAACATACAAAATTTATTACCTTTTCTTTACCATTTTTATATTTCCAGCTTTTGTTTTTCCAATCACTTCAAAACCAAAAGTTTTATAAAAATCTGTTAAATGTTCTTCTTCCGGGTCGTGAGATAACGAAAAACAAGAATATTTCTTAGAGAATTTGTTATTCAAAACTTTTTCAATCAGCATTTTACCAACCCCCTGTTTTCGATATTCGTCTAACACATATAAATCAGCAATAAAAATGGAGTTAGGTAATTGTTCATGCTTGTCATCAAAAAGTTCAACCAAACAATAACCAACAATCTGCTCACCGTCTTTTGCTACCCAAACAAGGTCATTAGCTAACGCTCGTTTAATTTTTTCTTCTTTGTTCAATTCAGAATCGTCAAAAAGAATACTTAGTTTAAGTATATCTTGAAAATTACTAGTTTTGGCTACCATTATTTCCATGTTTTAAGTATATCAAAAAACACTTAATTTGGCGACAAAAACAGAACCCAGATAAAAAGTGAAGTTTGAGAAACAATTATGCGGGAAAATCCGTGGCAAATTGTTGCCGAAAAAACGGAATTTCTGGAATTGAGCGGGTAACGGGAATCGAACCCGTCGCTCGACCTTGGGAAGGTCGCATATTACCACTATACTATACCCGCATAAAACAGTCCGCTGTCAGGCGGGCTGTTTGTTTTTTATTGTACTGTCTCTGTCTCAACTTCTAGATCTCCAGCCTCCAAAGTCTGTTGCAACTGAGCAAAAGGATCATGAATTGGTAAAAGCACTTCGATCTTGGCTTGTTGCAATTGGTCGTTCATAAAAGCAATAAAATCTTGAGTCTGCCGTTTCTCCATAACCTGTAAAATATGGTAACCATATTGAGTTTGAACCAGCTCTGGACTCAATGTTCCCGGTTCCAAAGAAAAAGCCGCTTCTTCAAACTCTGGCACCATCATGCCTTGACCAAACCAACCTAGATCTCCACCGGAATCTTTGGTAGAATCACTACCATACTCTTTGGCCATCTCAACAAAATCTGCTCCGTCTTTAATTTTTTGCAAAACTTCTTCTGCTTGTTTTTTTACTTCAGCATCACTCTTCTCAGCCCCGGTCAAAAACAAAATATGACGGGCATTAACTTCGGTGGTGGCATATTTGCCATCAAAAAAATCTTGTTGACCAGCAATTACTTCTTGTAATTTTTGTTCCAAAAGAATCGGCTCGCCAACTTTTTTCAAATATTTATCCAGAGTCCAGCCATAATATTCATTGATTTTTTGAACAGCCTCATTTTCATCGGTAAACTGCGCCAAAAGATCGGTTTTAAATTGTTCACGATCTTCATCTGTTACCTTGGCATCATATTTTTTGGCCAAAGACTGAATGAGACGGTTGGCCACTAAACGACTCAAAACCTGATCAGAAATAACTTCATCACTTGGTTTGGTAATACCAGCGGGAGGATTGGCATAAAAACTACGCATGGTCTGTAAATCATCAATATAATCCACATAGGTAATGTTTAAACCGTTGATTTTGGCTGCCGGTACTGACAAAACTTTGGCCACACCCAAAACCAATTTATTTTCAGAAAGCTTATTAATTTGCGCATAAGCTATCCCCATGCCAACAAGAAGAGCAACTACCAAAATTCCCAAAAACCCAAAGATAAAAAACTTGCCAATCCCAGAGGATTTTTTGGTTGCCACCGGCTCTGAATTAACTACTACTTTTTGTTCTTCATTTTCCATAAAAAAATTACATTATTTAGTTAAATTTTTATTAGTAAAATAATACCACCATTTGATAGGATTATTCAAGGGCTCATCTTCTTCGGCCGCTCCTACAGTCTGCTCTACTCCGCCCAAGTTGGTGAGAATCAAAAGATTTTCACCCGGCTTTTTCATATTCAACTCTGTACGCGCTTTTTCTTCTACAAAACCCGGAGAAGCCACATACTTCAAAATTTCCATTGATTCTAGTTTTTTGTTTTCCAAATTTTTTACTTCTGACTGCAAAGCTTTGATCTCTTGTCGCACCCGATAATCTTGATAATAAGCTCGAGCAAAGCCAAAAGCAAAAAGCAAAGCCAATCCCAAAAATAACAACAAAAACAAGCGTGAGCCAAAAAAGCGCCTAAACCCTCTGTCTTTTGAGTGAGGCATAGAGGCCAATTATAACATTTTTTTAATGTAACAACAAATATCAAAAAATAATAATTTTCAACATTCAAAATCAAAACTTTTAGGCATTATCATCTTTCGGATCATAAAAAATATCGCTTTGTCCTCGAAAAGCTGCTCCCCCTTGCCTTTCAACTCTATCAATTAAATTATCCAAAGCTCTAATAAATAAATTCAATTCGGCTTGCACTCTTATTACATATTGCTGGTCATCTTTGTTTCCCAGTTGCCTTCGCACTTCTAGAAAAGTACCGGTGCCACCTTGTTCCTTGGCTTTGGCTACTTCTTGGGCCACACCCATATTACCAATTTTAAAAGCCAAAACCCCCAAAGGTTCATTTTCTCTATTTCTTAACAAATCTTTCAGACCAAAAGCACCCAAATAAAGTCCATCTTCTGTTCGCAAATCTTCGCCTTTGTCCAATTTATCTTTCAATCTTTTTAATTGCACCAGCTGTTGTTCTTCTTCAGGATTATTAGGTTTACCAAAATCTTGAAGCCAACGTCCCAACTGAATTGCAAATTTTTTACCCCAAAGCTCGGCTGTTCTATCCAAAATCTGCATTTCACTTTTGGCTGTACTATTTTTGTTTTTGGCTTGTTTATCAAAACCCGATTCTTCCAAGGCTACACCCATGAGTATTCCTTTTGGCACCCCAAGATAATCTGCTACTTGAAATAAATAATCTAAATTTCTCAAACCATTGGCATACGCCCTTTCCAAAACTTCCAAACTCTGACTCCCACCCGTATTGGCTCGTTGTTGTTTTTTCTCTTCTTCTTCCACCAAACGGACAAATTCTTCTTCTTCTGCCGTACCCTGATAATAAGTCATCAAACTTTCGGCCTGTAAAATATCCCTCATGGTTTTCAAACTCTCCAAATTTTCTTGAAAATCTTTAAAATGTTCTGGATGCTTTGTTACCTGATAAGTGGCTATCCCCAGTTCATCTTTTTTCAAATTTGGATCTTCTTGTTTAAATCTTTCCCAGCCAACGCTACCGGCAGTGAAAAAAGCTGCCAACCCGGCTGCCAATCTACTCCAACGATTGTCAGCTTTCTTTAAAATTTGACCAAGATGAAAACCTTCTGGATCGATTGAATCTAATATTTTTCTCGGTTTCATACCATTGGGGCCTTCAATGCCACTATCAAAATCAGAAAATCTAGGAGGTCTAAAATCTTCTCGCATAAACTAACAACTTAAAAATCCACTACTGCTCTTACCGGCTTTTTTTAATTGTGCATATTTTTCCATAACATCACGCATGGCCACATGCACTTCTCGCATAGAAATACCATGTTTTTCCAAATTTTCTGAAGCGAGAAAATTATTGGATCTTCCTTTGGTTGCCAAACCTTGTTTGACTAAATCTTCATTACTTATCCATTCATTTGTATGATTAGAATCAACCAATTCTTCATACAAAGCCACTATTTCACGATGTTTGAGCGTACCCGGATTGGTAACATGAAAAATACCACTAACTTTTTTTTCTAAAAGTTGGCGAAAAACACCAATCATATCCGGCACAATAGTCACACTGTTTTCTACATCAATAATTTTCGGAAAACTGGCTAACTTGTCTATCATATTATTGGCCGAAGGGAGATAATCAATCGGCATGCGAATGCGGGCAATCCCAACATTGTCAAGAGTTGACAAAACCAAGTCAGCCGCCCATTTGGTTCGTGAATAAGTGACTTCGGTCGGATTACCCATATCATTTTCTCGCCATTTTTTGTCTGGATGTGGTGAATCACCATAAAAAATACAGCCAGAGCCAATATGCAATAAATATATTCCTCGTTCCTGACAACCTTCGGCAATGGTGATTGGTAATTTGGTATTGCCCAGAATAGTTTCCATTTGATGATCTTCACACCAATCTACATTGGGCTTGCCACGCACCCCGGCAGCGTTCAAAACCGCATCTGGCTGATATTCATCAAGAAGATCCAAAATATCCTGTTTGGAATCAATATGTTTATCGGCCAAAACTGAATCTGGCCAAACTTCGTGGCATCGCTGTCCTATATAACCACGACCAATGATCAATATTTTCATAACAAAAAAAATAAATTAAAAATTATTGTCGACCATACCAGGCCTGATAATATTTTTGATATTCCCCGCTCTTACACCTCTCCACCCAATCCCAATTTGCCAAATACCACTCTACCATTTGTTTCAAACCAGTATCAAAATCTATTTCCGGTTCCCAACCCAATTCAGTTTTGACTTTGGTATAATCAATAGCATAACGACGATCATGGCCCGGACGATCTTTTACATATTCAATAAAACTTTCATCTTTGCCCATGATGCCAATCAATTTTTTGGTTAATAAAATATTCGGTACTTCACTATCTTTCCCACCCAGACAATAAGTTTCACCAATCTTGCCTTTTTTAATAATAAATTCAATTCCCCGACAATGATCGCTAACCTGAATCCAATCACGCACTTGTTGGCCATCGCCATAAACCGGAACTTTTTTATTTTCTTTTAAATTGGAAATAAAAAGTGGAATAATTTTTTCTGGAAACATGTAGGGCCCATAATTATTTGAACAATTGGAAATTGTTACTTCAACTCCATAAGTGTTGTAATAAGCGCGAACCAAATGATCAGCAGCCGCTTTGGAAGCAGAATAAGGACTTCGCGGATTATAAGGAGTCTTCTCATTGAAAGGTGGATCATCGGGTTTCAAGGCCCCAAAAACTTCATCTGTGGAAACATGATGAAAGCGTTTTTTGTGTTCGCGCACGGCATCGAGTAAAACTTGTGTGCCAAGCACATTGGTACGGATGAATGAACTTGGATCCATGATAGACCTATCCACATGTGATTCGGCTGCGAAGTGAACTACCAGATCAACTTCTTTAACTAAATCAAAAACCAAATCACGATCACAAATATCGCCTTTGACAAATTTATAATTTGGATTATTTTCCAAAGTTTTCAAATTTTCCAAATTGCCTGCATAAGTCAACAAATCCAAATTAACCACCTCATCTTCTGGATATTTTGCCAACCAATAATGGATAAAATTGGAACCAATGAAACCAGCTCCACCTGTTACCAGTAGTTTCATAAATTATTTATGTAAAAAATTATGGTGTACCATCGCCCAGGCAGCCAAAGTCTGGCCATCCCAAATTTCATTCTTACGAATCATTTCATCAATTTCATCGGGCCGACGAAATAAAAGTTCAATATATTCTGTGGGGTCTTGTTGTGGTTGGCCCACTTGTTCCAGTTGTTCGGCAATAAATACATGAGTCGTGTCTTTTACCAGACCATTCAATCCGTCAAAAACGCCTATTTTGATAAATTCATTGCCTTTGAAACCAGTTTCTTCCAAAAGCTCTCTTTCAGCAGAATTTTGAGCAGTCTCGCCTACTATTATCCCCCCGCAAGGTAACTCTATGCTTTCTTTTTCACGTAAATAACGATATTGTCTCACCAAAATAATCCTACCATCATCCAATACCGGCACCATCATCACGCTACCACTATTTTCTAAATAATAATAATCCCCTTGTCCGCCTACTCCATTATCAAAAACATCATGCTTATACTTGAACCAAGGATTCTCGTACAAAGTTTCTTCTGAAAGCTTTTTTAAATGTTTACTCATAAAAACAATTTACTAACTTCTTCCACAGATAAATCACCAGGATTTTTTATTATTGAATGCACACTGCCACCACCATCGCCTGTATAACGAGGAAAAATATGCACATGCAAATGTGGAACCACTTGTCCGCCGGCTGGTTTTTCATTCCAACCAACATTAAAACCCTCGGGATGCAATATTGAATCTACTTTTTCCATTGTCTTTTTCAGACCGTGTAAAAAATCTTGTGCTTCACTGTCAGTCAACTCCAAAAAATTGTTTTTATGAGATTTGGGAATGACCACCGTGTGGCCTTTGGCATGAGGAAAAATATCCAAAAAAGCCAGTACAAAATCATCCTCATAAACAGTATGATTGGGAATTTCTTTGGCCAAAATTTTGCAAAATATGCAATCGGACATATAGTACTAATTACAAATTACTAATTACTAGTTACTGATTACTAGTTACTAATTACTAGTTACTAATTACTAGTTACTAATTACTAGTTACTGATTACTAGTTACTGATTACTAGTTACTGATTACTAGTTACTGATTACTTTACCTCATTCCCCCACTTTTTTCAAGCCATCATCACTCATCATCCAACAATATTCAGCTCCAGTTATTTCCTTGGCTTGATTGATAATCTCCTCATTAGGATCCTGCTCAAAAGCCTCAAGCAAAGCTACTCTCTCTGGCTGGGCAAAGTTGTAATCAATTGGAAAACCCCCACCCACTATTTCACCTTTACTTAGTGTCTCAAGTGGAAGTAAAACCCAAGTGTCCATCAATACACACACATGTTTCTCATCCATAGTCTGCCTTCTACCCGAGCTCAGACCGAGGGTTAGTCTGTAGTCTGTAGTCCAAATATACTCCGCCGTCTCAAACTCACCACTACTCACCACCCTGATATCTGGTCCGGAAGCATAAGTAAGAGTTCCCAACCAAGATAAAACCAAAACAACTAATAAAACAAAAATCTTTGAAAAAGTTTTTTTAAAAGAAATTTTTTCAAACACTTTATCAAAAGCAAAAATAATAAATAATAACCAAACAAAAACCAAAACCATATCCAAACGTCGGGTAAGCAATCTTTCACCTGTGAGGACATACCAGCCAATAAAATATCCACCAAAAATTGTGAAAACCAAACCAGCCAACACTGACCATTGTAAATTTTCTTTTTTAAAAATAGTACTCAATACTCCGTACTTGATGCTCAAAATAAAAATAATCATGATGGGGATAACCAGCCAGCGCCAATCGGAAAAAATACTGGAAACAAAAGCATAGTCTGGCGTGTGGTTGAAAAAAAGATTGCCAGATAAAATATCGTGTGGTCTAATAGCCGAAGCAAAAAACCAACCGGTAAACTGCCCAATAAATTGTTTTAGATTATCCAGCCAATTTATTTTTTCTGGCCAATAACTGGTTTTACCAAAAAATTCTATCACTGGCAAAATAAAAATCGAGCTGAATAAAATAACCAATCTAATAATTTTATTTTCAAAATATTTAAACGAATAACCAAACAAAATAATTAAAGCTGTCAAAATTGCATAAAGCGCATAGCCAAAAATCAGGAAAAAACTAAAAAACCAAGCCAAATACTTTTGTGAACGATAATGTTCGCGAAAATACTGTAACCAAAGCATGAAAACCAACAAAAATAACAAAAAATCCCAACTGACCGGCAGTGACAAAGCTGGCAAGGCTTGCAAAGAAAAAGGCAGAAGCGCCAACCAGGCAAGCCACATTCCCCGACGATGAGAATTAAAAAGCAAAAGTCCTATTCTATAAAACAAAAAAGGGGCAAACAACGACCAAGCCAAAGGCATAAACCACTTATTCACTGCCAGCAAATCTTGGGAAAAAGTTTGCGACAATAAAATAGTTGAACCCCAAAGATGACTATAAGAAAATTTGGAAACAGATAAGACAGGTTCGATCGTTTCGCCCTGGACGATTCTCTCTTCCATGGCCACATGCCTCCAGACATCCCCGCCCCAAGGATTTTCATGGGTAAGTGGCAAATACAAATGCAAAAGCAAAGTTTGTAAAATCAAAAAAAATAAAACTGTCTTATTTTTAAATCTAAAAAACAAAAATAATCCTGATAAAGAACTCAAAACAAAAAAAATAGGTAAATAATAAACAGACAGTGTTTGCCAAGGAGTTTGTAAAACTGCCGAACTTCGAGCCCCCAATAATAAATAAAAAGCTATAGCCCAAAAAATCAAATAAATAATTGTAAAAACCCTAGCCGAAAAATTCTTTTTAAATAAAATCACTTCTTCATCATCTTCAACCGAAATGTCTTTAACTCGTTTTTTAAAAAAATAAACCAATAATAAACTAATCCCGGCCACCAAAACATAACTCAGCCAAAGAGTCAAAGAAGTTAATTTATAAAAAATAATAAACATGCCTGCTACTGAACCGATCAGGCTAAATAAGACAAAAACTCCCAACACTCTACTAGTCCAGGTTTCATTGGCAATAGATAAAACTCGACGCCAAACTGTCTGCCAATAAGGAACTAAAAATAAAAAATAGAGACAAAAAAATAACACCCCCAAATAAAAATTTTCCCAGATATTAAGCTGGCAATAAAGCAGAGCCAGAACAAGTAAAATTTTTAAATACTGCCAAATTTTCTTCATAAAAATTAAATTCCGTGGGTAAATAAGCTCAGGATGGCAAAACCAATGGCCATACCAAAGAGCCAGGCTGCTATTGTAAAAAATATTGGAAAATCAAGCAAGAGGGCAAGCAGAGTCACAAAAACAGCCAAAACTTGAAAAATCATTTTTACCTTACCCCATAAATTGGCCATTTTTACTGTTTTAAACTTTACTCGCCAGACATAAGCTGCGGCAATAAAGGCAATTTCTAATCCCAAAGTCGCTACTCCCAAAAGCCAATGAAAATATTTAAAAACCAAAATCATTACTATTGACCCGATCAGTAGCTTATCTGCGAGTGGATCAAACATGACGCCGAAATTGGTGATCTTATTTCTAGTCCGAGCCAAAGAACCGTCCAGAGCATCGGTAAAAGCCACTAAAATGAATAAAACTATGCCAATTTCATAAAAACGGAACAAAATCAAAAGAAATACCGCCGGCGTTAACAAAATCCTCAAAGCAGTAATTCTATTGGGGGTGACATCCTCTGGCAACCAACGTAAAAAGACTTTCTCCATCAAACGGTCATGGGGATGTAACTCCCAAGGTTTTTGGTAAACAAAGAGATCTGGATGTTTTTCTACAAAATATTTGATTCTACCCATAATTTAAGTTAAAATATAGTCATATGCCTAGACTCTTATTCAGTGGTAAGTATATCATTTTTTCCCTTATCTTTACAGCCGGAGTAATTTTCTCTATTTTCAAGATCAATTCTCCGCTCTTTGGCTCCTTGACTCTATTTTTTTATTATCTATTTTTTGGTTTTTATTTAGGACAATTTTTCTTGCCTCAAGAAAAACGCTTTTGGAAAATATTTTTTGGTATTTTCGCGTTAGTGACTCTACAGACTATTGTTTTGACAATGATTTATTGGTTTTATGAATTCAATGCGCAAGTTTTAGTTTTGACAATGATTTTTTCACCCATTCTCATTGCTCTGCAAAAAATACCTCGAGAAGAGATCTTTTCTGATATTGAAAAAATGCTTGACTTTGAATCTTATCGCCAAGCCAAATCTTATCTGGGTACCAAATTTTTGTCTTTTATTTTTTTAATTTTTGAAGTCGCGATTTTCTCCACTCTCCTCTCCCGTCAATATACTGACACACTTATTTCTCCTTGGACAATTTTCGGACCACGATTTTTTCTGGCTTTTATTTTCAGTTCTTTTTTGCTTCTCTGGATTTTACAAAAATCCAAAGACAATAGTTGGAACCTTTTTCTTATTTTGGTACATACAGGAATAATTTTAAGTGTCGCCACTATAGTTTTCAAATTGGGTTTTGGTTTTGATCCTTTCATCCATCAGGCCGCTGAAAAGTGGATTGCCGAACACGGCACCATTCTTCCCAAACAACCTTATTATTTGGGACAATATTTATTTGTCCTAACGCAAAATTTTGTCACTCACTTGTCTATCAATTTCTTGGATAAAATTTTAGTTCCACTTACTGCTATTTTTATTCTACCTCTGGCGAGTTATTTTGTTTTTAGTCGAAGCGGTTACACAGAAAAGTTACATCCCGCTCTAATTTTAATTGCTCTTTGGCCTTTGAATTTTTTTACTCAAACTACACCCAATAATTTTGCTCTAATTTTATCTTTTTTACTCTTCCTCTGGATTTGGTATGAAATAAAAAACCACACTACCCAAACACGGCTTTGGGGGTTGCTGTTATCTTTTTTTATTTGCGTGATCCACCCTTTCATCGGTCTACCAGTTTTGACCATTTATATAGGTTCAACATGTTTTTCATTCATTCAAAAACAAAAGCCCAAATATACTTATTATCTATTCACTGTTCTTTATTCTTCACTCCTTACAATTATTCTTCCTCTCACTTTTTATTTGAATTCCCTGCGACTTGGTGAAAAAATAGTTTGGCAAAATCCCCTCTCAAATTGGCAAAACTTTCTTTCTATTTTTACCGCTCCTCATTGGCTGTGGTTTGAACGTGGCACTGCTCTTCTTCAAACTCTTTATTTCTACCGCCAAATGATAAAACCCTTGGTTGCTATAGCTATTATGACTGGAATATTTATCGCTTGGCGAAAATATCAAGAAAAAACCGTTCATTTTTTTCTTTCTTCTGCTTTGTCACTACTCATCTCCAGTATTTTACTTTCTACCACCATTACTTTTTCCGAAGTTATTTCTTATGAACAAAATGTTTATAGCCAAAGAATATTAGAATTGATGTTAATTTTACTTTTACCTTTTTTCATTATTGCCCTAAGGGAATTATTTTTATTTTTAAGAAAAAAATCCGCCAAGCAATTTTTGATAGCCCTGCTATTTTCTCTTCTTCTCTTCATTTCTTGGTATTTCACCTACCCCACTCGTGACAAGATCTCACTCTACACTGGCTACAATGTTCGACAAGCAGATATTCAGGCCGTGCATTTCATTGATAACAGAAACGACAAAATAAAAGATTACATCGTTCTCACCAATCAAACTGTATCAGCGGCCGCGCTACGAGAATTTAGTTTTGATAAATATTTACCCACGGCTGAAGGTGAACAATATTTTTATTCTATTCCTACTGGTGGACCTCTTTACCAATACTTCCGCAAGATGGTCTATGAAGAACCAAAAAGAAAGTGGATGGAAGAAGCCATGCGTTTTGCTGGAGTAAAAAAAGCTTACTTCGTTCACACCAACTACTGGGCGCCAGCAGCTGAAATCCGCGATCAAGCTAAATTGGAAACTGATGAGTGGTGGGAGCTAGATGACGGTAGAGTGTGGATTTACGAATATACCTTAAAATAAGGGTAGTATGTCCCACCACAGTGGGATCCCGATTCGCATCGGGAGGTGTATGAGTATCTCATAAAATAAATACAGAAAAGTAGCTATTCATCTTGACAAAACTCCAAAAAAATGTAAAATGAAAAACGGTAGTTCGTAATAACAAACTCAGGGAGATAGAAGAAATGTACGCCAAATTGTCCGTGGTCCAGAAACACCTGGCAACCTGGAAGCACCTCTACTGGGCCATCCCCATGGCCTTGGTGATTCTGATGTTGGCAAGCGTCGCCGCCGTACTGTTCTACCCCAGCGAGAACCTGGACACATTCGCCATGGTCATGGTGGTCATTGGATTCATCTTCTTGATCCTCTCAGTCGACTGGCCACTGAGTGAGAGGTTCCTGAGACTCCTTTTGTCCATCTTCTGGTACTACATCGGTGCAGGTGCCACGATCCTGTTCTGGTACCGAGTCTACGGGGGCAACTGGCTGCACCCTGTAGAGCTCTGGAACCTTCTCTTGGCGCTGGTGGGAACGTACATAGGCAGTCTGGCCATGTACCATTTCATCTGGCCGATCAGGAAGTAGCTCGTTCTTTCCACAGCGAGGAGTTGAGTGGGTGTAAACCCATTCCTCCTCAGCTTCAAATGTTTTTACTACACAAAGTAAACTGATGAGTCTTTGAAAATTAAGACGAAACATTTGCACAAACAAAAAATCCGCTTGTAAACGGATTTTTTGTTATTTAGCCAAATTATATAAATCTCTTAATTCTTTTTACCAACTCGGAAATATTCCCCGGCTCAAACAGCCAGGCATTTTCATTTGGCGCTACCAGCTCTCGCACCCCGCCAGTATCAGAAGCTATTATTGACAAACCATTTGCTAGAGCTTCCAGAATCACTTTAGGACGATTCTCTAGACAAACCGAAGGAAAGACCAAAATATTGCAGGTCTGATAAATCTTTTTCAGCTCCTCACCCTCCAGCCGGCCATAAACATTAACATTGTTAAAATTCTTACTCCACTCCTCCACTTCCACTCGCAAAACTCCATCACCAACAATGTTTAAAACAAACCCTCTGTCATCCCTGCGCCCGCCTGCAACGCTATGCTTAGCATTGCGGGCAGGAAAACAGAGATCTCTATCTACTATAAGATTCCCGCCTTCGCGGGAATGACAAAGTAAATCCCAAGCCTGCATCAAAACTCTTATCCCCTTATGTTCCACCAAGGAACCAATAAACAAAAATTTTATATTTGAATTTGGAATTTTTTTGGAAATTGGAAATTGGAAATTGGAAATTGTGACAGTATCCCATTTGGCTCCCGGGAAAAAACCTCTAGAAAAATAAAAATCTTCTATAAAATGTGAAAGTGCCACCACAGTATCTGGATTTCCCAGGCGTCTTTGGATAATCAAACTGTAAATCTTTTGCCCAATACTATCTGCTTCATGATTCCAAGGCAAAACTCCACTAGGCTCAACCAACTGTACATCATGAAGATGATGGACCCACTTTACATTGGATTTAACATTTTTTAAAACTTTACGAACTTGATAAACTCCCACTCCCATAAGATTGTGAGTCCAAACTTCATCTGGTTTTTCTTTTTCCAAAATCTGTCTGATAAAATAAGCTGAAAAAAAATTAAAAATATCCAAAAAATGCCAGATCAATTTGGAAAAAAAATTATGTTTAGCTAGATCTTTGTACCAAAAAATATTTGGTTGCCAAACACGGTAAATAGTGGTCTCTCCATCTTTGGCGCCGATCGGAAAGATCTGGCGCCAACCTGCCCAAGGACGAGCGGTGATCACTGTTACTTCTTTTCTTTCTGTTTGTAAACTGTGAACTTGCTCTTCCACATAGCGCTCAGCTCCTCCTACAGCATATGGTGGATAGAGGTTGTTAATAATACAGATTTTCATAGTTATTATTAATAATTATACTAAATAAAGCCCAATCACGCCAACTGTCCCCACCTCACCCACAATACATCAACATTAACCATAAACTGGGGTTGAAGAAAAAACCAAAATCCGCTACAATTCCTCTTGCTATGGATATCACCCAACTAGAAAAAATTCCACCCCAAAACTTAGAAGCCGAAATGTCCTTACTCGGCTCTATTCTTATCGACAAAGACGCCATGTTCAAAATTGCGGATATTGTGGATAATGAAGATTTTTACAAAAATTCACACACCACGATTTTTGACACCATGCTTGAACTCTACAGTAAAAACGAACCAATTGATGTTCTCACTTTGGGAAATAGGCTGGAAGAAAAAGGTGTAATAGAAAAAATTGGTGGACGCAGTTACTTGGTTCAACTATCCAATGCTGTCCCCACTTCTTCACATATTTTGGAGTATGCTCGCATAGTCCACAGAAAATCCACTTTGCGAAAACTACTTTCCGCAGCTGGAGAAATCACCAAACTCGGCTACAAAGAAGAAGCAGAAAATGTAGAAGATGTTCTAGATGAGGCTCAAAAACAACTCTTTCATGTTACTGAAAAACATCTCAAACAAACTTTTACTCCTATTAGAAACATTTTAAGTGAAGCTTTTGAAAGAATTGATGAATTACACAAAGAAAAAGGCAAATTACGTGGTATCCCCACTGGCTTCAAAGCTCTGGACAATTTACTCGCCGGTCTGCAAAAATCTGATCTGGTTATTTTGGCTGCTCGTCCTAGTGTAGGCAAATCTTCTTTGGCCATGGATATGGCCCGCCATATTGGTGTAAAAGAAAAAATACCAGTGGGTATATTTTCTCTAGAAATGAGTAAAGAACAACTGGTAGATCGTTTGCTTTGTTCTGAAGCCGGAGTTGATCTCTGGAAAATGCGCACCGGCAATCTCTCCGATCGCCCGGATAGTAATGATTTTCCTCGCATCGGCCACGCTATGGGTGTACTTTCTGAAGCACCAATTTATATTGATGACTCACCAGGAAATAATGTAATGCAAATACGCACCAAAGCTCGAAGATTACAAGCTGAACATGGGCTCGGACTAATCATTGTGGATTATCTCCAACTTATGGAATCACACCGCAACCATGGTGGAGACAATCGTGTGCAAGAAGTGGCGGAAATAACTCGCGGTCTCAAAGGTATTGCCCGCGAATTAAATCTTCCAGTGCTAGCTCTTTCTCAGTTATCTCGTAGTGTAGAACAAAGCAAGCCAGCTATCCCCAAACTTTCTCATTTGCGTGAATCTGGTTCTATCGAACAAGATGCCGACGTGGTCATGTTTATTTATCGCAAAGCTGCTGACAGAAATTATCGTTTGGAAGATATTCCTCCAGATGAGCGTCATATTGCTGAAATTCATGTAGCCAAACATAGAAACGGTCCGATTGGCACAGTTAGACTATTTTTTGAAGACAGTCGCGCCAGTTTCCGCAATCTGGATACTGAATTTAGTGCTTTCACTCCCCCGCCACCTAGCGAACCAGCTATCCCCAAATTTTAAAAATTATTATTCAATAATTGTTTGTCTAAATTAGTATTAAAAATTAGTGTCTCTATGTTCAATAAACTAAAACAATTCAAAGATCTACGTGATCAGGCTAAAACTTTACAAAATACTCTTTCACAAGAATCCGTCACTACCGAAGCTGCTTTTGGCAAAGTTAAACTTACCATGGATGGTAATCTAGCTCTGACCGATTTGGAAATTGATCCTGAATTACTCACTTCTGAAAAAAAAGAAAAATTACAAACTGCCATCAAAGATGCACATGCTGACGCTTTGAAAAAAATGCAGAGAATCATGGCTACCAAAATGCGAGAAATGGGCGGACTGCCAAATATCCCAGGATTAAATTAATTATGTACTCTCAATCCATTCAAGAACTGATTAAAGCTTTTTCCAAATTGCCTACTGTTGGCGAACGCACTGCTGAACGTTATGTTTTTCATTTGTTGAAGTCCGGAAAAAAAGATGTAGCTGAACTCACTTTGGCTCTCAAAACTTTAATTGACACTGTGAAAAGTTGTGAAACTTGTTGGAATTTTTCTGAACAAAATCCTTGCCCGATTTGTGCTGATCGCAAGCGTGATTACACCACTATCTGTGTAATAGCCGATTTTCCTGATGTAGAAGCCATAGAAAAAATTGGCTCTTATGTTGGTCTTTATCATATTTTACGGGGAGTTATCAAGACCGACAATATTGAACTGGAAGATTTAAAAATCAAAGAATTATTAAAAAGAATTGAATTGAATAAAAATATTCGAGAAATAATCCTGGCTTTGAATCCCAACCTAGAAGGTGAGACCACCATGATGTATCTGCAAAAAGAAATTAAAAAAATAAACCCCCATCTCAAAATTACTCGTCTTGCTCGCGGGCTACCCATGGGCTCCGACCTCCAGTACGCTGATGAGGTAACTCTAGAAAGTGCGTTGAAGAATCGGACGAAGTAAAATAATATTAAATTTATATATATGAATAAAAATATAATTACATGGATTACATTAATAACTTCATTAATTGGCACTGCTGCTTGGTTTCAAGAACCAGTTTTCAATCTTTTTAGACCATGCAAAATTGACGGCAAAATATTGGAAAATTATGGAACATTAGGATATGTACCTGACAATAATTCACTACAAACCATATACCTACTGAAATTATCAGTCTTTTCCAAAAATAAAGACTATTTTCTAAAAAATATAAATATTTATATTAAATATCCAGGTAAAGAGGAAATTCAAGGAAAAATATGGACATGGCGTACAGATAATAAAACAACTTTTGTATTCCCTGATGGTAGAAAAAAACTAAAAATTGGACCAAGCCAATATTTAAATCAATTCACAATATTGCCAAAAAATATATCAACGATTGGATATTTATCTTTTTCAGCCGATAATCAAGAAGATAAGATGTTTGAATATATCAAGATATTATTTAATGATTATAAAGAAAACAAAAAGGAATTGATTTTTAAACAAGAAGATATAAAAAGTAATGAATTACTTTTTGATGACCAAATTTGGGAATCATAAAATATTAAAACTACATCATCAATTGTTTCTCATTTTAAAATCACCAAGGGGGTCCGGGGACAAAACTGTTTGAGCGTCAGATGCTAGAAGGGTCCATACTTTATTCTATGTATTAAACGCGAGTTTTTTGTCCCCGGAACCTTTTGTTACTTTTCAGTTATGAAAAGTAAGGATAGATGGCTACAGACTTGGATTCCCGCCACCTGTCCGCAATGCTAAGCATAACGTTGCAGGCGGGCGCAGGAATGACAGAAACGAATATCCCTCCTGTCCTCCCTTTAACAAGGGAGGAACTAAAAAACACGGTCACACACCCCGGCCCACCTCATCGGCGGGCCACCCCTCTCTATAGGGGATTTAAAACAAAAAAAACCCGCCCCACAATATGCGGGGCGGGTTTAATTTTATTTCACTTTTACTTTGGTAAAATGTTGGCGATGTCCATGGTGTCTAGTATAACGCACCTTGCGTTTAAACTTAACCACCAAAATCTTTTTATCTCTGCCTTGCTCCAAAACTTCAGCTTTGAGAGCAACCCCAGATAAATAAGGATTGCCAATTTTGACATCACTACCATCATCATTGGCGCTCAATAGTACTTGTTCAAAAACCATTTCTTTACCAGCTTCAACTGGTAATTTTTCAACTTTTAAAGTTTGTCCAGTTTTTACCAAATACTGCTTGCCACCAGTGGCTATTACATAAAGCATAATTTTATAGCTTAAATAAGATTAAATAGGTATATAGGAAACGGTGCTAGTTTACTACAAAAACAATAACAAGTCAAGACCTTGTTATTAACAATTAATTTTTACCCAAAAATTGAAAATTATCCCCTATTTTCAAATCCTGAGCTTCGGACCAGCCAGCCGGCAACTCCAAAACAAAATTAGCTTCTGTCCTGGGAAAATAGCCTTGCAAATCAGCTTCACTTACTCCTGGCTGAGGTTTCAACCTAGGAGCAATATCCACCACCACCTGATCCCTAATCCAAACAATGTCTATAGGAAAATTCATTTCGCGCATCACAAAGCCCGGACGCGAATAATCACCCAAAATAAAAAGCATACCATCATACTCGCCAAAATCTTCACGTCCACTCAAACCCTGATAACGATGCTTGGGATTATCTGCCAACAAAACAGTCAAAGATTGATCTTTTAAAATCACTTCACCCTCAGGCCAATGCCATTCCCAAACTTTTAAAGCCAAAAAACTTAAAACAAAAATCATTAAAAAAAATATCTGCCAAGGTTTGATGAAATGTTGTTTATTTTGATTCATAAAAAACTACTGACGATCTTGGTGACTAAGCCAAACGCCAATTAAAAGCATTAAAACAAACAAAAAAGCTAAGGCCACTAACTTTTGACTGCTTTGTAAAAATAAAGTGGTGGCCCCAAACAAAAAAGAGACTGAATAAAGCAAGAGCACCGCCTGCCTCTGAGACAAACCAGATTGTAAAAGCCGAAAATGCAGATGTTCAGAATCTCCAGCAAACAAGGGCCGACCTTTTTGCCAGCGCCGAATAACCACCCGCACCATGTCCAGCATAGGAATACCCATCACCAGGAGGGTGGTAGCTATCTTGCCACCGGACATGATCGCCAAAGAGCCCAAAATAAAACCCAAAAACAAACTTCCACCTTGTCCTAAAAAAATTTTGGCTGGATAAAAATTCCACACCAAAAATCCTGCACAAGCACCTACAAAAATCACTGCCAAGAGCGCTAAATCTGGTTGATACCACTTTATTTGCAAACTCAAAGCGGCAATCAAACTAGCACCAATCATCACTATCCCAGTCACCAGTCCATCCAAACCATCAAGTAATTTGGTGGTGAGCATCATAGTAGTCAACCAAAAAAACACCACCAAATCAGCCAACAATAACCAATTTCCCAAATTTCCAGCTTCAATCTTTAGCCAATCCAATCTTATCACTCCACCAAAAGGATTAGTGACAATCTCGGGCGCAAAACCAAATACCACTGCTGTCAAAGCTGCCAAAATTACAAACAAAATTTGCTGACGAGCCCGCAAATTAAATTTATCATCCAAAAAACCGCCAATCATGAGCATCAAACTTCCCAAAAATAAACCCCAAAGATAAATTGATTTAATATTAAACCAAAAATTATCTATAAAAAATACTGCCAAAAGTATAACCGCAAAAAAGCTAAAAAAAATCGCCCAACCGCCACCCAAAGGAATTTTTTTCTTGTGTATTTTTCTTTTTTCCAACTTTGGCAAATCAACAATATTCAGACGACGCATTAAATAACTCACCAGTGGAGTCAATAAAAAAGTTAAAATAAATGCCAAAAAAGCCAGCAAAAAATACATAATTATTCTTTTTCTTCTCGTTCTCCGATTTTAAAACGTCTATTATATATAAAAGAACGTAGAAAAAAATAAAAAGATAAGGCAATGACCAAAATCAAAGTTACTACAGCAAAAGAATGCTGATAAATATTTCCCCAACGTTCTTCCCAAGGAAAAGCAATATTCATACCAAAAAAACCAGTCAAAACTCCAACAAAAGTAACAAATTTTAAGGTTGATAACTCACGTTGAGTATTCTCTTCATAGAGTGATTGTAATAAATTCAAAGTTCCACTAACATATTCCGTGGTCATTTGGCAAAGATGAGAAATGTATTTTTGGTCAGCCTTCAAAAATTCAAAACGATTCATACCCAAAGATTGCAGTTGTTTTTTGAGATCAAGTTTGGTGGAATTGGCACGTTCAACTAAAATATCGCCCATTTGCGCCAAACGTGCTTTGGCAAAAGACAAAGTATTTAAATGATGTAGAATGTTGGCTCGCAAATTATGGAAATCTTTGAAACGCAGGGAGCTCTTACGTCTAATGGCAGCTACTTTTTCCCAAATCTCACGATGTAAATTCAAATAACGATTCAATTGTTCTTCAAATTCACGAAAAAATACTAAATTGCGTAAAAATTCTTCTAATTCTTCATCATCAATAGTTTTGTAATAATTTAAAACTGTTACATTCTCTCCCAAATTAATTTCTAAATCTTGATTTTTGATGACAGAAAAAGATAAATCATGATTATCCAGAAAAAGTCGATCAACAACCTGTTTTTTAATTTTTTGTCCAGTATAAAATAAAGGATAAATATCTCTGGCACTTTTCAATTCTTTGGGTATAGGAGCTCCCAAACTAAACAACTGGGAAAGAATAGGCGCTAAATAATTGACGTAAAAATCATCCAATAATTTATAATCATCACTTTTTTCCCAATCCCGACGCATCAAAATCACTCCATCTTCGGTAATCATGGTCCTAATCCCCTGAGAATAAAATTCTACATAATCAAAATCTGTCTCCTCGTGCAAAAATACATTTTCCAATTTTAATTTATTCCAAATCTCAAAAAGTTTTCTTTGATCCAAGCCCTGAATCCCTTTTTTGTATTTCAAAAAGATATAAACCTCTTTCAAATGCAGAGAAGTACGCTGAAACCAAGTACCCAAATAAACATATTGTGGCAACATATGAACAAAAAATTATTTTTTCACTTGTAAATGTAAATCTGCGCCAATGACCACTACGTCTCGTCTTTCAAGACGACCTTGCAAAATTAAATCCGCCAATTGATTTTCAATTTTATCTTGAATAGCTCTTCGCATCGGACGAGCACCAAAATCCGGATCAAAACCAACCTCAGCCAGAGCTGATAGGGCCTCTTCTCCATATTCCAAAGCCACTCCTCGCTTTTCCAAATCTTTGGCTACGCGTCTGAGCATCAAATCAGCAATTTTTTTAATTTCAAATTTAGCCAAGGGCTTAAATAAAACCACTCCATCAAAACGATTGATAAACTCCGGACGATAATACTGCTTCAATTCATGATGTAATAATTGTTGACGCACACTCTCCAAAGAAACCCCCTGAGCCAACTGCTCTTGAACGAATAAAGTCCCAGCATTGGACGTAGCAATAACAATAGTATTGGTGAAATCAATCACTCGACCAGTAGAATCTGTAAGCCGGCCATCATCAAAAACTTGTAAAAACAAAGTCAAAACATTGGGGTCAGCTTTTTCCAACTCATCCAAAAGTACTAATGAAAAAGGTTTTTGTCTCACTGCCTCGGTCAAGATTCCTGTACCTTTGGTACCTGGTTCGCCAATAAGACGATAAACCGCAATCTTGTCTTGATATTCACTCATATCTAAACGGATCATTTGATTTTCTCCACCAAAATAAACTTCAGCAATAGTTTTGGCTAATTCAGTCTTACCTACTCCTGTTGGACCCAAAAAAAGAAAGCTGGCGATTGGTTTGCCTGTAGAACGAATTTCCACTCGCGCTCGACGCAAAGCATTGGCGATCAAGCCCACTGCTTCCTCCTGACCTATTACTCGCTCATGCATTAGTTGCTCCAAACGCAATAATTTATCTGACTCATCTTGTGTCAGAGCAGTAGTGGGAATACCGGTCTTGGTGCTGACAACCGCCCCCACATCCTCGGCTAATACCAATTGATTTTCTCCTTTTTCATTGTGAACAAAACTAGCAACTTCTGTCATGATCGCCAAAGCGCTTTCTGGTAAATTTTGTTCATGCAAAAATCTTTTGGCCAAACGCACGCACTGCGCGATCGCGTCATAAGAAAAAAATACATTATGTTTGTATTCAGTGGAGCCAACTTTTGATTCCAAAACTTGAATAGCTTGGTTTTCATTCATTTCTTTCACATCTACTCTAGCCAGAGCAGTACCCAATTCAGTATTGGATATTCTTTGATTGTAATTATTGACATTAGCCGTAGCAAAAGTTAAAAATTTTCCTGGACCCAAATATTCTGCCAAAGTCTCGGAAACATCCAAACCCTCTCCATTGGAAGTAGTACCAATAAGATCATCTATGTTTTTGATAAATAAAACAATATTCTGAGCTTTGGCTATTTCCTGCATAATACGCATCAATCGCTCTTGAGCACCACTTACTGTAGTCCCGGCCAGCAGAGCAGAAATTGAAAGTTGTACCAGTCTTTTGTCTTGTAAACGTTGCGGGACATCATCTTCTACCATTTTTTGAGCAATACCTTCCACCAAACTCATTTTACCAACACCACTTTCACCCACCAATACCACGCTTTGCCTACCTCCTTCAATTATTCTAAAAATTTCTTTAATTTCTTCTTCTCTGCCAACACAAGGACTTAAATAACCATACTTAGCAGCCATGGTCAAATCTTCACTAAAACTATTCAAATAAGGTGTAGCTACAGCAGTCATAGCTCGATCCAAACCATATTTGCTACGCCGCGCCGCCGCTTTTTTGAATTTTTTATATTGACGATGTAAATGCTCACGAATTCTCATCCACTCAGTAACATTTTCCAATTTATCCTTATCAATTTTTAAATCATAAAGAATTTCTTGTATCACCTCTGATTGTCGTACAGTAATGATCAAAAGTTCAGTAACATTGACATACTCCTGACCCAAAGCATAGGCCAATTCATAAGCTTGAAATAAAATTTGTTGCCAATCTGCGGATAATTGTGGACTGACTTTGTGAGAATTTTTTACAAAAAATTTAGCCAATTGTGCTTGCAACAACTTAACCGACACCCCCAAACGTAAAAATACTGTACTAACTCGTGATGAAGCAAGTAAAGCAGAAAACAAATGCAAAGGGGTCAAAATTTCATTATTATTTTTGTAAGCCAAGAGATAGGCGGCTGTCAAAACTGACTTGGCTTCGGAAGTAAAAACCCGAGAAATGTCTTTTTTTTGATGACGAGACATTTTGGTAATCTCTAACCAATTTTTATTTATCAATTCTGTCATTTCTCGTTCAACTCCCCGATAATTTTTCTTTTCAACTATTTCCGGCTCTTGACGAAGTCTAGCCAAACGATAAAGCAAATAACTTAAGAAAATAATCGCCAACCAAAAAAATACGGCTTTATTACCTTCTACAATCCAAAAATTGGTTGTAAAAATCTTCAACCAAAAATTATTAAGATAAAGATTATAAAAAAACAAAAATAAAAAACCTAGAGCAAAAATCAAAGCCCCCACAACTTGAAAACGATTGAGCCAAACTCGCGCCCGCTTTATTTTAATCTGTAATAAATTTATCGGTTCACCCCAATACAAAAAATAACCACGCCGAAAAACTCCCATAAATAAATCCTTACATTGTGGACAACCAAAAAAATGTTCGGAGCCGGCACCCCGGCAACGGTCACAAGTAATTATTTCTAAAGGTTGGTTCTTGGTAAAAAACATATTTTTCACCAGGAATTAATAAACATGTAAATTACAAAAAAAGGGAAAAACAGCCATAACAAGAAAAATAAACAAACCAATATAGTCCAAACTAATAAAGCCAAACTTCGCCCAACGACATTGACAAGACGCATAAAAAAACTTACCAATCTTCCTTGCCAGTCATATTGACCAAACATTGGCACAAAAATATTTTTAAGCCACAAAGCCGGAGAGAGATAAAGATTGCCACTGATCCATAGATTACGGCAAAAACGACCAGCCAAAAGCAAACCACCACTAAACCACCAAACAGGAAAATAAATTATATCCCAAAGAAAATCAAATAACATCCTTTGTAAAACCAAAACCCACATACGCAAAAACTTTGTAATCTGTTTATTAACCCCTTCATTATACCACAAATAACAAAAAAACTCCCATAGTGGGAGCTTCATTGACTGTGCAAGTATCAACGTAAAGCCACAGAGGAACCAGTAAGTAAAGCATATTCTGCACTATCAGCCACTACCATCCCCAATTCTGGAATTCTTTTTTCAATATTTTTCAAAGATTGAATTTCAGCAATTTGCAGTTGTAATCGTTGATTTTCTTGTTCCAAACTATTTATTTGTTTTTCATAATCATTGAGCTCATAACCCTTGGTGGAAGCAGTACTGGTCTTCCAAATAAACAAAACTCCAAACAAAACAGTGAGGCCCACTAAAAAAAATCTACAAGAAGTACTAAAAAACCATTGTTTTCTTGCCAAACGTTTTTCACGCATGGTTCTATCTTGATAAAAACATTGACTCATAAATAATGATGAAAAGTATAAAAATAATTATTTTTTAAATTTTTTCCACCACCCGTAACTTGGCCGAACGCGCCCGGGAATTACTAACCGCTTCTTCCTCTGAACATTCTATTGGTTTTTTGGTAATAATTTTTAAAACTTTTTTATTTTTCTTAAAAAAATGCTTCACCATGCGATCTTCCAGAGAATGGAAACTAATTATTGCCAAACGTCCACCACGATCCAAAATCTCCACAGCCTGAGGCAAAACTTCTTCAAGAACGCCTAACTCATTATTGACTTCGATACGCAAAGCCTGGAAAACTTTGGTAGCCGGGTGCAGGCCCCCAATCCAGGGCACTTGCTCTTTACTGCCCAATTTTTCTCGATAAACTTTCAAAATTATTTCCACCAATTCCCCCACAGTTTTAAATTCACGTCCGCTTTTACGTTCAGCCAAAATTGCAGTAGCAATTTTCTTACTCAATTTTTCCTCGCCATAACTTTCAAAAATATCTGTCAATTCTTTTTCTGTCCTAGTGTTCAAAACATCAGCTGCTGAACCAATATTACTTCCAGAATAGCGCATATCCAAAGGCTCCTCTGGATGCTGGAAACTGAAACCTCTTCCTCGTTCCTCAAATTGTGGACTAGACCACCCTAGATCTATCAAGATTCCCTTGACAGGAAAAAATTTATTTTCCTCTACAATATTTTTTAAATTACGAAAATTATCGCGAACAAAAATTATTTGATTAGTAAAATCGTAAAGATATTTTTTGGCTTGTAAAATTGCTTCTGCGTCGGCATCAATAGCTAACAATTTTCCACCTTGACCAATTCTCTCCAAAATCTTTTCACTATGTCCACCATCACCCAAGGTACAGTCAACAACATTCATCCCGGACTGCAACTGTAATGAATCAATTACTTCATTTAATAAAACAGGAACGTGACGCATAGGCCTAAACTCCTAATTCCCCCATCTGTTCAGCAATTTTATTACTTTCTTTTTCAGTTTGTTTTTTGTAAAGTTCCCATTTGCCCTTATCCCAAATTTCCAAACGAGAATATAAACCAGCCACCACTATTTCTTTTTTTAAACCAGCAAATTCTCGCAAATATTCTGGTAACATTATTCGGCCTTGCTTATCCACCTGAACATCCATAGCTCCAGCCAACATCAAACGAGCAAAAGCGCGAGTATTGGCTTGAGCAAAAGGCAGATTGGCCAACTTCTCAGCGAGCTTAGCCCATTCATTCCTGGTATACAGAAAAAGCGAGTTATCCAAACCTCTGGTAACCACTGCCCCTTTGGAAAGATCAGATCGAAATTTTTTGGGCACTGCCAAACGACCCTTCTCATCCAGATTGTGTTGGTATTCTCCTATGAACATGCATCTTAGTTAAGAAATAAGTAGACAGGCATTTAACTCATTTCTTGCCCGGCGTAGTCCTACATAGGTGGACGGAGACGGGTCCCCATTTTTCCCCACGTACTACCATTATATACCACTTATAAACACTCGACAAGTACTTTTACCCACAGTTATCCACAGATATAAACTGCTTATAACAACTCTTGACTAAAAGTAAAATTACTGCTAAGATGAAAATCTGTTCTTTTTTTACTTGGATCCACATCCTTTTTTGTTGATTACAAAAATCATTAGAAAAGGGTGTGGTTCCGGTTACCATACCCGAGAGAAGGGATTTTTTTACGCCTCGAGGAAGGACTCTGACAAAGCTAGTCAGACGTACCGCGGGTGGCTTAATCACAATGGAAGAACTTGTGGGTTCATAGCCCGCTACAATCCAAAGTGATGCCTTTGTCGTTGGCTCAGCTTCTTCACTGAGAGCAACGAACGTAAATTGAGGAAAAAACATCTCTTCTCCGGGGTAGCGCGCTCTCCAATTTTTCGTGTCGGGCTTCCACGGAATTGAGGATTGAGCGCGCACCCTGTCCTAAATTTATAAGAATTACAAATTTAGGAAAACAAAAAATCCGCTTCAAGCGGATTTTTTGTTTATTTAATCTTCCGTAAACTCTTTTGATACTGAATGGCAAACCGATGGGCTTCGTCTCTAACTCTTATTAACAATCCCCTATTCTCACTCACCCACTTAATAAAATTTTTATCTTTAAAACCAATGATAAAATCATTTCTTTTTCTCTCTAAACCTTTGGCAATACCTATGACAGGAATTTTAAATTTATTTATACGAATAGTTTCCACAGCTCGATTCACCTGCGTCGCTCCCCCATCTACCAGAATAACGTCCGGCACTGGCCAAAAATCTGTCACCCCTGCGAAAGCAGGGGTCTTATTTTTTTCTGAGATTCCTGTCTTCCTGCCCGCAATGCTAAGCATAGCGTTGCAGGCGGGCGCAGGAATGACATGCTTCAAACGACGTTCCAAAACTTCTGCCAGACAATCGACATCACTTTGTCCAGTCACAGTTTTGATTTTAAATTTACGGTAAGCAGATTTTTTTGGTTCACCATTTTCAAACACTACCATACTACCAACTTTTCCTGTGGAACCAAGATTGGAAATATCATAACCCTCTACCCGAATTTTTAATTTAAAATTTTTAATTTTTAATTTTTGATCTT
>CAZQHU010000010.1:0-35508 GCA_964592785.1 uncultured Gammaproteobacteria bacterium
GTTCGGTAAAAACGCAAAATGGTTATGACGTGGGTTGTAGAGACGTTGCATGCAACGTCTCTACAAGTGATGATATTGAAAATTTTATGTCCAAAATATCACCCAAATCATCGTCGTTGTCCACAATAATACGTTCATTTAAATCCGCCGTTACCAAAACCATCAACCAAAAATATGGCAACAATTATTTCATTTGGCAACCACGATTTTATGACCATATTATCCGCAATGAAATGGCATATCATAATATTCGTCAATATATTATAAATAATCCCATGATGTGGAATCGTGACCGTAACCATGGTGAAAATTTATTGATGTGATGTTTTGTGGTATAATATTTTTAATTTAAAAAATAATTTAAAAAATATGCCAAATAAATTTTATAATCAGTCATGGTTTAATTGGTTAATTTTAATTATTATCACCGCCGGTTTAGGGTGGTTTTTTTATACACAATTTTATGTAGAGCCAGTGGATTGGGGTGATGATGAAAAAAGTGAATTAGGAATAAAAAATCAGGAAATGGATATAGAAGTGATAGATAATGGGGATGGAACCAAGACAGTGAGGAATGTTGGTGAAAATATTCAATTGGTTGTTGATGAGGAATGGGACGTAAAAAGTAAAAATTTAGTAGATGAAAAAATTCTTGTTGAGAAATTAGGGGAAAATAATTTGGGGGATACTGGTATACAAGAAGGTATTTATATACAGGTTTACACTTTTAATAATTTAAATAAAGATTCCATAAAAGATTTTGTTAATAAAGAATGGGGTTATTCATATGATGATGTAGAAACGATTTTTATTAGTGGGGTAGATGTGTTCAGAGATGAACGTAAAGTTTCATTTGGTGATGAAAATTCATATTATTATAAAGATGATAGTTTAATAATAGATTTTTCTTTTGTTGAAGATGATAAAGTTATTACTTATAGTTGTACGGCTATAGGATTAAATTTGGATAAATATAAAAAAGAATGTGAACAAATATTAACAAATAATATTAAATAATATGCAAAGGAGGGTGTTTGGATTGTTAATTATTTTTTGGCTTTTAAATTTTATTATTGTTGAAGATGTCTTAGCGTCTTCTTTTAATTTAAAAATTCCTTTTTCTAAGGGTGAAAAATGGAAAATTACACAAGGGTATGAGGGCGACGGTTGGGTGGGCAATAATCCAACTCATGCTATCTCTAACAAAGATAGATATGCTATAGATTTTTCTTTGCCTGGTGAAGAAGATTTGGGAAAAATCGTTTTAGCAACAGAAAATGGTGTAGCTTATGTAAAATCACAAATTAAAAATGGGAAACTTGAAGGTTATGGTCAATACATAGATATAGATCATGGTAATGGTTTGGTTTCTCGTTATGCCCATCTACTTAGTTATTCTGTTGAAAATGGACAACAAGTGAAACAAGGTCAAGAAATAGGCAGGGTTGATAATACCGGGTACAAAGGTGGTTCCCATCTTCATTTCGCAATTTATCAAAAAGATATAAATGGTAGTCTTATTCCTTACAAACCAGAGCCAATGTCTGGCTATACTAATTTTACAGCTGGGCAGTGGTATATTTCAGATAATGAAATTTATGATCCCAACCAACAACCAAACACATCTCAAACATCTTCTCAAGTCCAACCAGATGTTTCTCTTTGGTCAAAAATAACCAGTTTTATTTCAGATATTTTTTCTTCGGATGGAAGTGAAGTAAAATCAGAAGACACACAAGTGATAGCTGGGGATGGTGATGATACGAACGATTTCAGCTTATCCTCTTCTACGGGAGAAGGGGAAGAGACATATAATCTCCAATTTTTAAATTCCGGACAAACTTTGACAGCCAAGCCTGGTGAGGTTTTAAATCTTGAAGTAAAGGTGAAAAATACTGGCACAGCCACTTGGCAAAAACAAAATATTTCGGCCAATGTGGTTGGTGGGCAAGCGATGAACAATGTTTATTATCATCCAAGTTGGGTGACAAAATTGCGTCCAGCGGTTTTGAATGAGAATGTTGTAGCACCAGGTGGGATAGGAACATTTATTTTTTCTATAAATACTCCGTCAACAAGTGGTGATTATAATTTTCAAATTCAGGCGGTGCGCGTGGATAATAATTTTAGTTATGTACAAGGTGGTGTTTGGAGTGTGAATTTAAAAGTTGCGACAGAGTCGATCAAAATCCTCCCCGACCCTCCTTTAGTAAAAGAGGGGATGACAAGTGAAGAAGAGAGTACACCGGTAAATGAAAATCAAAAAAATATTATTGAAAAAACCGTAGAAGTGATCAAAGAGGCAGTAGAACAAACCGTGGAAAAAACTGTAGAAATTTTTCAACAAGTATTTAATTATGGTGGTAGTTCTGGTAGTTCTAATCAAAGTTCAGATAATAACCAAGAAGAACCAGAAGAACAGCCGGAAGAAACAACAGAGATAATTAATGAGATTTCAACTTCTACTTTGGAAATAGATACCACTCCGCCGGAAATTCCTATTGTTGAAGTTTATCAAAGCGCGTTTGCTACTCCGACTTTATTTGTTAATTGGAATTCAGCGGACGCGGTTAGTTATGATTTGCAATATAAAATTAATGGAAATGAATGGATGGATTTTGTAACCAGCACCATTTCCACTAGTAGTGAGATGGTGGTTGAACGTTGGCAAAATTATCTTTTTCGAGCTAGAGGTTATGATGAAGCCGGAAATATTTCTGAGTGGAGTGGTGAACAAAAATTTTTGCCAGATTGGCCACGAACTGTTGTAATAAATGAGATAGCTTGGATGGGAGTTAGTAAGGTAGCCACTCCTATGTTGAATTGTTCAAACCATGAATGGCTGGAATTATATAATAATAGTGAAGAAACAATTGATTTGACTGGTTGGAAATTGAAAATTAATGATAAAGAAATTCTTTTATCTGGGTCTATAACAGCTAAAGATTATTATGTAATGGCTAGAAAATCTGGTACTAAAATTTCTCTTTTGACTCCCACACCAGATTTGGTTTGGCAAGATAAGGAATTGCCCAATATTGGTGGTAGATTACTTTTACTTGATGTAGAAAATAATGTTGTTGATGAAGTGAATTCTCCAGGAGTCTGGTTTGCTGGCGAAAATATTGATAAATTTCGTTCCATGTCTAGGATAGACACTGGAAGTTCGGGGAGTTTGGGAGAAAATTGGGAAACTTTTAATTATTTACGTTTTGGTCCACAGTCAAATTCTTGCGGAACGGTTTATGGCACTCCGGGACAAAAAAATCGTGGACAATGGTTTTTGAGTTCTTTGTTGGATAATTATTCAGAATCATGGGATGAAAATAATGTTTTAAATTTGAGTGTTGAAAATAGCCCGTATCTTTTTGATGTGATTTTGGAAATTCCGGCTGGTTATACTTTGAGAGCTGAAGCAGGCACCATATTTTATGGTAGAAATAAAAATTCTTATTTTAAAGTTTTAGGTAATTTGGAATTTTTGGGTACAGAAGAAAAGCCCATTGTGATTACTTCAGCTCTGGATAAGAATTATTTAGAGAATGTCCCGTCAGAATTATCTGGTGAAGCGGGAGCAGGTGATTGGTCGAGAATGGAAGTTTATCCTGGGGGCAAGTTACAAGCTGAAAATACTAAGTTTTTTTATGGCGGTAGGACTTTCTTTTTTCAGACTGGAGTTTTTGTGGGGGGAGTAGGGCGCAGTATGAGTAATATTATATTCAATCTGGGTGGGGAAGTGATTTTGGATAAAACAGAATTTAATTATAATTATTTTAATAGTAATCAACCGCTTTATAATTCTATAGTTTGGAGTGAAGCCCCCAATGATTTTGATGCTACGACTACTATTGCAAATAGTAATTTGCAAGGTGGTTGGACTGCTATAAAAAATTATCGACAAAATAATGGGCGAGTGATTAATTTTAGTTTAAGTAATTCTATCGTAGAAAATTTTCAAAATCCACAAGGCCCCATCATTTCTGAAAGGGATTGTCCAAATTTACTTAATAATAATTTTATTAATAATGTTGGAGAAAATTTAACCTTCCCCACTTGTCCAGTTGCACCAACAGAGGATCTGGAAGTGGGAGAGGAACAGACAGTGGAAGAAACAGAAACACCGACTTCTACTCCAACTTGACAATTCCCCTCAACCCTGCTAAAATACTGACACTCCAGTAAGTTAAATTTAAGTCCGCCATTGGCGGAATAGTCCGTGGTCGAATACGGACGCCCAAGTATTTAATAATAATTTATGAATCATTACGAATTATTGTTTGTTTTACCTGGCACTTTGGCTGAAAATGAAGTGTCTCCGGAAGTGGAAAAAGTCCGGGCTTTGATCGAAAGCAATGGTGGAACGAATTTGGAAATGGGAGAAAGCGATAAACGTCGTTTGGCTTATCCTATCAAACAAATCCGCTATGGTTATTTTCAGTTGGCTTATTTTCAAGCTGAACCAGCTGATGTAAAAACCATGGAAGGTAAATTGCGCATCATGCCAGAGTTGCTTCGAGCTATCATTTATAGATACAACCCAAGCGAGAAAAAGGCCAAAAAAATTAATTTTGGTACTTTGGCGATTGGCGAAGAGGGCAAGAGACCAGAAATAGTGGTCGAAGAAGTGGCTCCAGTGATGGTAGAGACAGCAGAAGTAGCGGAAGTGGCTGTACAATCTGAAGAAAAACAAAAATTGGAAGCGGCTCCAGTCAAAAAAGCCAGTGCCAAAAAAGAAGAAAAGAAAAAAGTTAATCTTGATGAAATTGACAAGAAATTGGATGAAATTTTGGACATGGGGTTGGATAATGTATAATACTTGTCATGCTGAATTTATTTCAGCATCTTTCCTAAATATAAAAGATCCTGAAACAAGTTCAGGATGACAATTTAATCTTAATTAAAAATAATATGGATCTCAACCGAACAACTATTCTCGGACGCCTCACTCGCGACCCAGAAGTTCGCACCACTCCTACTGGCAAGAGCGTGGCCACTCTTTCGATCGCCACCAATCGTGTTTGGGTTAATTCCAATACTGGCGCCAAAGAAGAAAAAGCAGAATTTCACAATTGTGTATTGTGGGGTAAGCTAGCAGAAATCGCTGGTCAATATTTGAGCAAGGGCCGTAGAGTTTATGTAGAAGGAAGATTGGAAACTCGTGATTGGACTGGCAATGATGGCATAAAACGTTATCGCACCGAGGTTATTGCCGATAACATGATCATGCTCGATGGTCCTCGTGGAGAAGCAGGTGGAACAGTTCGAGGTGATGAAGTGCCACCTCCACCAGCTGAAGTAGTTGAAGAAGAGATCAAGGTTGAAGATATTCCATTTTAAAGACTATGAGAAAAGAATTGAATAAACAATGTCATTATTGCGTCAACAAAAATGAGGCAATTGATTTCAAAGATGTAGCGACTTTGCGCAAGTTTGTATCTTCTTACATGAAGATTGCCCCTCGTCGTCGCAGTGGTCTATGCGCAGCTCATCAACGCAAGGTAGCTAGAGCTATCAAACAAGCTCGTGTAGCTGGGCTCATGAGTTTTGTGCCACGATAATTGTAAAGAAAAAATTAAAACAAAAACCCTGCACTATTATGGTGCAGGGTTTTTGTGATGCCCCGTGCAAACTCTCGCGAGTTGACAGGGCGGGTGAACTAGAGCGCTGTGGGCGCTACTAGGCGTAGTTGGTAGGAAAGAGCTTGACCTCGTCGTTATACGCGGACGGTGGAGTGAGGTGTGGCTAGGTGAATATACTTTTATGCCCATCATCACAACTGTAGAGAATGCGAAGTTAGCCCCAGCAGTCATGAAGATGGTGGTGGTTATCTACGTACCCCGTGTATTCATTTTGAATGATTTTGTCAAGACTTATCCACTTTTATTTATTTGACAGAGGTTAAAAAATAAGCTAATATAGTCACGCTTTAATTTTACTTCGGAAAAATTGCTAAATTTAGCAATTTTCGTACGCTAGGGGCCACTTTCCTGCCATGTGTCCTTCCTATTGCTCCCTCGGGCGTGCGTGTACTCTCTGGATTCCTTATATAGGATCTAGCGGGGTATATGCCGATCCCCGAACCATGTTAAAAGCAAAGCGTATACAATTTAGATAGGTAAAGTTAATTCCACTAATGAATGGGGATTTTTTTGTTGTCAATTTTTGATTTTTGTTTTTGAAAAATTCAAAATTAAAAATTAAAAATTTAAAATTTAATTTATGCCTATCTATCGCCGTCAACCAACCAAGGAGAAGGAACGCAAATTTTTTACTGAAATGCGCGAAGCCACACCCTTGCCGGATTTGATTCAAATCCAAAAAGATTCTTATTCCTGGTTTATTAAACAGGGGATTGCCGAACTTTTTGATGAGATTTCACCGATTACTGATTTTACCGGACGTGATTTGGAATTGTATTTTGAAGATTATTATATTGATGAACCGAAGTTTGATGAGGTAGTTTGTCGTAAGAAAAACATTACTTATGAAGCGCCTTTGCGAGTGAATGCCAAACTTATAAATAAACGCACTGGTAAATCTGAAAAACAAGAGATTTATTTGGGTGATGTACCAGTGATTACTCCACGCGGAACTTTTGTGGTCAATGGTATTGAACGGTGTGTGGTAGCTCAGCTCATTCGCAGTGCTGGCGCTTTTTTCACTGCCGAACCAGTGCGCGGTCGTCGTTACTATGGAGCTAAGATCATCCCCAATCGTGGCGCTTGGATTGAAATTGAAACTGATTTGAATAATGTAATTTGGATCAAAGTTGACCGTAAAAGAAAAGTAGCTGCTACTTCTTTGTTGCGCGCTTTTGGCATGGGAAGTGATGAAGAGATTATTAAAGCTTTCAAAGATGTAAATAATCATCCTAATGTTGATTATATTGAAGCTACTTTGAAAAAAGATTTGGCCAAAAATGAAGACGAAGGTTTGATTGAAGTTTATCGTCGTATCCGTCCTGGCGACTTGGCGACAGCCGACAATGCCAAGAGTTTGATTCACGCCATGTTTTTCAATTTTGATCGGTATGATTTGGGTCGAGTTGGTGTTTATAAATTTAATACCAAATTTGAATTGGGTTTACAGAGGGATGATTTTGAAAAGAAAGAAGAGAGAGTTTTATCAGCAGAAAAATTATTATTAGTTTTGAAAGAAGTGGTGCGTTTGAATGTCACTCAAGAAGAGCCCGATGATATTGATCACTTGGGTAATCGTCGCTTGCGCGCAGTTGGTGAATTGGTGCAAAATCGTTTTCGCGTTGGTTTGGCCCGTATGGAACGTATTGTCAAAGATCGCATGAGCACTTATGAATTGGAAAGTTTGTCTCCCAATAAATTGATTAATGCTCGTCCAGTGATCGGTGCGGTGCATGAATTTTTCATGAGTTCCCAATTGTCTCAATTCATGGATCAGATCAATCCTTTGGCTGAATTGGAACACAAACGTCGTGTTTCCGCTCTTGGGCCAGGAGGTCTTTCTCGTGATAGAGCTGGTTTTGAAGTACGTGATGTGCACACTACTCACTATGGTAGGATTTGTCCGATTGCCACTCCAGAAGGACCAAACATTGGGTTGGTTGGACACTTGGCTAGTTTTGCTAAGGTAAACAGTTTTGGATTTTTGGAGACTCCTTATCGTAAAGTTGAACATGATAAAAAAGGTAGTCGAGTTACCAATGAAATAGTTTATTTAAATTCTTTTCAAGAAGAAAGAGCTGTGACTGTGGCGGCAACTACCACAGTTGATAAAGATGGTTATTTTGTGGAAGAAAGATTACCAGCTCGTATCAAAGGTGAGCCAGGTGTGATTGAGGCTAGCGCGGTGGACTATATTGATGTGGCTTCCAATCAGATTTTGAGTATTGCTACCTCTTGTATTCCATTTTTGGAACATGATGATGCTACCCGCGCTTTGATGGGTTCCAACATGCAACGTCAAGCAGTGCCTTGTATTAGACCAGATGCTCCTTTTGTGGGTACTGGTGTGGAAAAGAGCGCCGCTGAAAATAGTGGTTATGTCTATTTGGCTGAAAATGATGGCGAAGTGACCTATGTGGATGGCGCCAAGATTGAAGTTACTTATAAAAAAGGTGAAGTCAAGTCTTACTATCTAAATAAATTTGTTCGTTCCAATGCTTCTTCTTGTATTGATCAACGACCTTTGGTTTCTTTGGGAGAAAAAGTTAAGAAAGGTCAAGCGCTTTGTGATGGTCCATCTACCGATGGTGGTGAATTGGCTTTGGGGCAGAATGTTTTGGTGGCTTATATGGTTTGGGATGGATTTAATTATGAAGACGCGGTGATTATTTCCGAACGTTTGGTACAAAAAGATCGTTATACTTCAGTACATATTGAAGATTATACCATTGATGTGCGTGAGACTAAGTTAGGACCAGAAGTGGTGACTGCCGATATTCCCAATGTTAGCGAAGAAAAATTGAAAAATCTTGATGCTGAAGGTATTGTGCGTATTGGTGCAGAGGTTCAGTCTGGTGATATCTTGGTAGGCAAGATCACTCCCAAAGGTGAAACAGAATTATCTCCAGAAGAACGCTTATTGCGTGCTATTTTTGGTGAAAAAGCTCGTGATGTGCGTGATTCTTCACTTTATTTGGAACATGGTGAACATGGAAAAGTGATTGATGTAAAAATCTTTTCAGCTGAAAATGGTGATAAACTACAGCCGGGTGTGATCAAACAAGTGCAGGTGACTGTGGCGGATCTACGTAAAGTTCAAGTTGGTGACAAGATGGCCGGACGCCATGGTAACAAGGGTGTAATTTCTCGCGTGGTGCCAGTTTCTGATATGCCGTTTTTGGATGATGGTACACCAGTGGATATTATTTTATCTCCTTTGGGTGTTATTTCTCGTATGAATTTGGGACAGATTTTGGAAACTCACTTGGGTTTGGCGGCCAATGCTTTGGGTTATCGGGCAGCTACTCCGACTTTGAATGGAGTGACTGAAGAGCAAATCAAGGGTGAATTGATCAAAGCTGGTTTTCCTACCAATGGTCAACTTCAACTTTATGATGGTCGTACTGGTGAACCATTTGATCACAAGACCACTGTGGGATATTCCTACATGCTCAAGCTCAATCACATGGTGGAAGATAAAATTCATCAACGTTCTATTGGCCCATACAGTCTGATCACCCAACAACCACTTGGAGGTAAAGCTCAGTTTGGTGGACAACGTTTTGGAGAAATGGAAGTTTGGGCTTTGGAAGCTTATGGCGCGGCACATACACTCCAAGAAATTTTGACGATCAAGTCCGATGATGTGCCAGGACGTTCCAAAGCTTATGAGGCAATCATCAAAGGCGAGAAGATTACTCGAGTAAATTTACCAGAATCATTTAATGTTTTGGTGCGTGAACTCAAAGGTTTGGCCTTGGATGTGGAACTCCTTGGTAAAAATGAAAGTGGAGAACTGGTGGCGGTCAGCGAAGCTGAGGCTGTAAAAAAGCCTGAAGAAGAAAATCGCGGACGCAGAGAAGAAAGCGAAGAATAAATTAATTTTATTTAAATAATTTTTTTATCTTACTACTTATGTCACGCGATTCATTACACTCCATGGAATTTGAAGCTTTGCGTTTACGCGTCGCTTCTCCAGAGGTTATTAGAAATTGGTCTTACGGTGAGGTCAATAAGCCGGAAACCATTAATTATCGTACCCAGAAACCAGAAAAGGGTGGTTTGTTTGCCGAAGAAATTTTCGGGCCGACCAAAGACTGGGAATGTTATTGTGGAAAATATAAAAAGATTCGTTACAAGGGCATTGTCTGTGATAAGTGTGGAGTAGAAGTTACTCATTCTTTGGTTCGTCGCCAGCGCATGGGGCATATTGAACTCTCCGCTCCAGTTTCTCATATTTGGTTTCTACGTTCTATTCCTTCGAAAATCGGTTTAGTTTTGGATTTATCAATTCAGGCCTTGGAAAAAGTAATTTATTTTGCTTCTTTTATTATTACTCGAGTTGATGAAGATGGTCGCAAACAAACTCATGAAATGTTGCGTCAGGAATATAAATCCAAGAAAAAGCAAATCACTAAAGAATATGAAAGTAGTTTGGAACAAGCCAACAATCAAAAGAAAAGTCGTACAGAAATTGAAGAATTGGCTCAAGAACGTGATCGCAAATTACAATCTTTGGAAGACGATTTTTCTCAAGCTGAGGCCGATCTTCATGATTTGCAAATTTTAAAAATTGTTTCTGAAAATCGTTATCAGGAATTGGCTTTGCGTTTTGGTCATTTGTTTGATGCAGAGATTGGCGCCGAGGCCATTCATCGTTTACTCGCCAAACTCAACTTGGCAGAAACTATCAAAAATTTGGAAGCAGAAATTACCAAGACCAAGGGCGCCAAACATGATCGTTTGGTACGTCGGGTAAAACTTTTAAAAAGTTTACACAAAAATGATATCAAACCAGAGTGGATGGTATTGACCAATATTCCTGTGGTACCACCAGATTTGCGTCCAATGGTGGCTCTTGATGGCGGACGTTTTGCTACTTCTGATTTGAATGATTTGTATCGTCGGGTAATCAATCGTAACAATCGTTTGCGCCGTTTATTGGAATTGAATGCTCCAGAAGTTATTTGTCGTAATGAAAAAAGAATGTTACAAGAAGCAGTGGACGCTTTGATTGATAATAATGCTCGCGCGGCCAAAACTGTGACTGCCTCTACTGGTCAAAAACGACAATTGCGTTCTTTGGCTGATATCTTGAAAGGTAAGCAGGGACGTTTTCGTCAAAATCTTTTGGGTAAGCGTGTGGATTATTCTGGTCGTTCGGTGATCGTAGTTGGACCCAAATTACATATTGATGAATGTGGTATTCCCAAACGCATGGCCTTGGAATTATTTAAACCTTTTGTGATGGCTGAAATCATCAAACGTGAATTGGCACACAATGTGAGAAGTGCTTCCCGTTTTATTGAGACCAATGCTCCGGAAGTTTGGGATATTTTGGAAGAATTGATTGGCAAATCCAGAGTACTTTTGAATCGCGCTCCAACTCTGCATCGTTTGGGTATCCAAGCTTTTCGTCCGAATTTAGTGGAAGGTAAAGCGATCAATCTTCATCCTTTGGTTTGTCCAGCTTTCAATGCTGACTTTGACGGTGACCAGATGGCAGTTCACCTGCCTTTGACTGAGGAAGCCAAGTGGGAAGCGGAAAATCTTATGGCCGCGGAAAAAAATCTTTTGAAACCAGCCACTGGTTCTCCGGTAGTTACCCCACAACAAGATATTGCCCTTGGTTGTTATTATCTCACCAAATATCGTGAAGATGACAAAGCCGAAGTGAAGAAATATTTTGCCAGCATAAAAGAAGCTCGCTATGCTTATCAGTTGCGTCAGATTTCCTTGAAAGAAAGAATAAAAGTTCGTTTTACTGATTTGGATAAATTTGAAGAAGGTACTGATTCGATGATCGAAACTTCTTTGGGAAGAATTTTCTTTAATGAAATTTTACCGGAAAAATTGCCTTTTTATAATGAAACAATAACCAAGAAACATCTGGGGAATATTATTCAATTACTCTTGGAATTTTATGGCCAAGCTGAAACCGCCAAAGTTTTGGATAGACTCAAAGATTTGGGTTTCAAATATGTAACCAAGTCTGGTTATTCCTTGAGTATGGAAGATTTTGGTAGCATTCCTGAAAAAGACAAATTATTGGCAGTCGGCGATGAGCAAATTCAACAAGTTTTTGAACAATATCAAGAAGGTTTGTTGACTGATAGTGAACGTCATTCTAAAGTTTTGGAAATTTGGACTGGTATTAAAGACAAAGTTTTGGGACATAATAAAGAAGCTTTGGATAAAGATGGTCCAGTATTTGCTATGATTGATTCTGGTGCTCGTGGTTCTTGGGGACAATTGGGGCAAGTAATTGGTATGAAAGGTTTGGTGGCTTCACCTTCTGGAGAAATTATTGAATTGCCGGTCAAAGGTAATTTCAAAGAAGGCTTTGGTGTGTTGGAATTTTTTATTTCTTCTCATGGTACTAGAAAAGGTTTATCAGATACTGCTCTTCGTACAGCCAACGCAGGGTACCTCACTCGTCGTTTGGTAGATGTGGCTCAGGATGTGGTGGTTTTGGAAGAGGATTGTGGGGACACAGAAGGAGAAGTCTTCACCAAAAAACAATCCGAAGAAATGGGTGAAAAATTAACTGACAGAGTGCAAGGAAGGTTTGTTTTGGCTGATGTCAAGGCTGGTAATAAAGTGATTGTGAAAAAAGGTGAGATTATTTCTGAAGAAGTGGCTCGTCAAATGAATGAACATAAAGTTGAAGAAGTGCATGTGAGATCCGTGCTCAAATGTAAAATGCCGAAAGGTATTTGTCAAAAATGCTATGGTTATGACCTGGGTTACAATAGCCTTGTTAAAAAAGGCACTGCGGTAGGTATCATTGCTGCCCAATCTATTGGTGAACCAGGCACTCAGCTTACCATGCGTACCTTCCATCTTGGTGGTGTAGCTGGTGGTGGAGATATTACTCAAGGTTTGCCACGAGTAGAAGAACTTTTTGAAGCTCGGGCACCCAAGAAACAAGCTATTTTGTCTGAAGTTTCTGGCACAGTAGAGATCGAAGAAGCTGAAGGTAAAGTGATTACTGGGCCTACTGGCCGTAAGATTTTTGAAGGTCGTCGTGGTCAAAAGATTATCAAAGTAAATTTTGAAGGAGTGGAAGAAATGAAGATAAAAATTTATGCAGAAGATGAAGTTCAAATCAAAGATGGTGATACGGTGAAGAAAGATGATGTGCTTATTGTTCGTGGTTCTTCTGGTGAAGAAATAAAAGCCAGTTATAATGGCACTGTCAGTTTGTCTGAAAAATCTTTGGTTTTAACTTTTGAAGGCAAACATAGCAAAGAATATATTGTACCATTAGGGTATAAGATTTGGGTCAAAAATGGTGATCAGGTTGAAAAAGGTGATCAAATTACTGAAGGTGCTATAAATTTGCAAGAACTTTATGAACTCAAAGGTAAAGAAGCAGTTCAAAAATATATTTTGACAGAAATCAAGGGTATTTATGCTTCTCAAGGTCAAAGATTGAATGATAAACATGTTGAGATCATTATTAAACAAATGTTTTCTCGTGTTTATGTGGAAGATCCGGGTGATACAGATTTGTTGCCTGGTGAAGTGGTAGAGCGAGCTCAACTGGCAACTGCCAATGAACAAGTAAAGAAAGAAGGAAAAAAACAAGCTACTAGTCGCGAACTTTTCTTGGGTGTTTCCAAAGTTTCTCTTTCTACTCAAAGTTTCTTATCTTCTGCTTCTTTCCAGGAAACTGCCAGAGTGCTTATCAATGCTGCTATTACTGGAAAAATTGATCATTTGTCTGGCTTGAAAGAAAATGTGATTATCGGAAGACTTATCCCAGCGGGTACTGGGTATAAGGAGTAAAGTTGTCATTCCTGCGACCGCGTGTCGCTAAAGCTTTAGTGGTGACGCAAGGCAGGAATCTAGAAAATTTTAAATAAAAAATCCCTCGTGAAAACGAGGGATTTTTTGTCTTCTTGACAAAAGGGCGATTTTCTGTTATAATCAAAAGTCAGTTTTTTAAGATAAGAAACTTCTGAAAAAGTGCTTAAATAAGTTTTTTTTCGGGGGTTTCTGTGTTCAACTTTGGAGGACATCATGGAAGAGGCCATTTGTAATCTTTCGCCGGTCCTGAGTACGCTTTTGCCGTTCCTGTATTGTATCTGTGGCTATCTCTTCTGGGCGCTAAGGGGCCTGATCGTCATCCAGTGGGGGACATGGGTCTTCACCGACCCCGATCCAGAAGTAGTGATCTGGCTTGTCGGGTGGCCGGTCGTAGTACCGGTCATACTGCTTCTGGATTTGGTATGTCTCTTGCCTGAGGAGTGAGCAGGAGCTGGGGTCTCGGGGGTTGAGCTTTTGCTCCCCCCCTGGCCCAAGAAGTTTTACGATGTAGTCGTAACTGATGAGCTCAAAAGAGCGAAACTTCAAAATTTAAAAATCCCTTCAAAGTGAGGGGATTTTTATTCTTTAAAATTTTATTTAATAATTTCTACACTGGTGGGCAGTTTTTCAGTAATTATATTTAAATCAAGTTCAGAATAATTATTACTAGAGATGTTAAATATTTTTAAATTTTGTAAATTTCCCAATTCGTAAGGCAAGCCAGTTAGCTGGTTATTGGATAAGTCAAGTATTTGTAGATTCTTTAATTGGCCGATTTCTGCCGGTACACCAGTCATCTGGTTATTATTTGCCTTTAAAACTTTAAGATTTTGTAGTTGTCTAATTTCAGCTTGTATTGCCCCAGTAAGTTGATTGTTAGAAATATTTAATTCTTCCAAATTTTTTTGTTCAAAAACATATTCGGGGATTTTTTTTAGTTGTTGGTTGCTCAAGTCTAGTTTGTTATTTATGGATTTTTCTTCTGGTATAGTGGAGCCATTGCTCATAGGGGCAGTAGCGTCGGTATCTTTTGATTTTTGCTCATTTGTTAGAGTACAACCACCGCCTACCAATAAACTTACGAGGATAATTAAGAGAAGTTTGTCTTTCATATATTTTGTGTTTAAGATTAAAATTAACAGTGCTACTTTAATAGTAGTTTATATTGCAATTAAAAGCAATTTTTACACCTTGATTTTTTTCTTAAAATTAACTAGAATAACCTTAGGTTTTGATGTTTTTAAGTTTTAATGTTTTCATGATTTATGTCCGGACATTCTAAATGGCATAATATCCAAGCCAAGAAAGGCAAGGCGGATAAGATGCGTTCTAATATTTTTACTAAGGTGGCAAGAATGATCACTGTCGCAGCCCAACAAGGCGGTGGAGATCCAGAAACGAATTTTTCTTTGCGTTTGGCTATAGACAAAGCCAAGGCGGCTAATATGCCCAAGGACAATATTGAAAGAGCTATCAAACGCGGCACAGGTGAAGACAGTGACGGTGTGACCCTACAGGAAGTTTTATATGAAGGTTTTGGCCCTGCTGGTTCGACCTTACTTATTGATGCTTTGACTGACAATCCCAATAGAACAGTTTCAGAAGTAAAAAATGTGTTGACCAAAAATGGAGGAAGTATGGGTGGTGCTGGTAGTGTAAAATGGATGTTCAATCGTCTTGGTGTGGTAAGACTCGATGAAGGGCAAAAAGCAAAAATTAAAAATCAAAAGTCTGAATTGGAATTGGAATTAATTGATGCAGGAGCAGAAGATATTATTGATAATGAATTTGGTCTGGAAATTAGATGCGCTGTAGAGAATTTTCAAAAAGTTTTGGAAGTGATAAAAAAATATAATTTGGAACCAGATGAATCCGGGCTGGAGTGGGTTGCCAAAGAATCAGTTAGTTTGTCCAATGAAGATAGTGAAAAGGTTGAAAAACTTTATGAAGCATTGGATGAGCTGGATGATGTGAGAGAAGTGTACACTAACGAAGCCTAAGGGCTTCGTAATTTCTAATTTCTAATTCATCTAATTTCTAATAAAATGTCCAAGGGTGTTGAGCGAATTTTAGGTGTGGATCCTGGTTTTGGCCGGACTGGTTTTGGAGTGATTGAAAAGAGAAATAATGAATGGTCAGTGGTGGTCTATGGTTGTATTGAGACATCCATTCGTGATCCCTATTCTTCCCGATTGGAAGAATTACACGAAGAATTGAAACAAATAATAAAAAAATATCATCCGACCCGGGCTGCAGTGGAAGATTTATTTTTTTATAAAAATATAACTACCGCCATTAAAGTTGGTCAAGCGAGGGGAGTGATTTTATTAACTTTGAAACAAGCTAGTCTCAGAGTGGATGAATTTACCCCACTTCAGGTGAAACAATGTTTGACCGGTTATGGCAAAGCAGAAAAAGGTCAAGTGGAAAAAATGATTAAATTGCAATTTGGATTAAAAAAGAAAATCCGTCCCGATGACGCGGCCGATGCTTTGGCCATAGCTTTTACCGCGGCCAATGCCCTGAAAATAAAATAACCAGGTTGTCTAAATCTGGTTTTTTTTGTATAATGTTGGTAGTCCTTAAAGTAAAAAGTTCATAAAGTTCATAAAGAGTGAATTGGACTTTATAAACTTTTTAACTTTATAAACTTTAAAAACTAAAATATGATAAATATTGCAATCAATGGTTTTGGTCGCATCGGCCGCCACGCCTTTCGTACGGCTTTGGATAATAAAAAAATAAAAATCGTTGGAATTAATGATCTTACAGACACCAAAACTTTGGCGCATCTTTTGCAGTATGATACTTCATATGGTAAATATAAATATGAAGTAGGTTATGATGAAAAAAATATTATTGTGAGTAACCCCTCGACAAAGCTCGGGGCAAGAAAAATCCCTGTATTTGCTGAAAAAGATCCTACTCAACTGCCTTGGAAAAAATTGAAAGTGGATGTAGTTTTGGAATGTACTGGCAGATTTACTGATAGAGCTGGAGCTGAACAACATCTCAAGGCCGGAGCAAAAAAAGTTATATTATCAGCCCCTGGTAAAGGTGGGGAAATTCCAACTTATGTGCGCGCAGTGAATTGTGGCAAGGTTGGCAAAGAAAAATCTTGTGTGATCAATAATGCTTCTTGCACTACCAATTGTATTGCGCCGGTGATGGCGGTTTTGGATGAAAAATTTGGTATTGAGAAAGCGATGATGAGTACGATTCATGGCTATACAGCCGATCAAAATCTTCAAGATGGACCACACAAAGATCTTCGTCGGGCTCGCGCAGCAGCAGAGAATATTGTTCCCACCACTACTGGTGCGGCCAAGGCTGTGGGTGAAGTAAAGCCCAATTTGCAGGGTATTTTTGATGGAGTGGCTTTTCGTGTTCCAGTACCGACAGTTTCATTATCAGATATTACAGCAGTTCTCAAAAAAAATGTAACCAAAGAAGAAATTAATAAAGCTTTGGTTGAAGCGTCCAAAACTTCACGTTTTGCTGGGGTCTTGGCGGTTACTAGTGAGCCTTTGGTTTCAGCAGATTTTGTAGCCAATCCCAATTCTTCAATTGTTGATTTATCTTTGACTAATGTAGTTGGTGGTAATTTGGTAAAAGTAGTAGCTTGGTATGATAATGAGTTTGGTTATGCACATCGCTTGGTAGAGATGGTGGTGTTGTTTGCTTAGGGTATAATAAATAATTATGGCAACAAGTAGGGAATTGTTGGGACGTGAACAAGAAAGCAATTTTTATATAGAAATGTATAAAGATTTTGGAGTAAGTGAAGAAGATGAGATAGAATATTTTAAAAATAAAGAAAGAGAGTATGATTCTGCGGTAGAATTGTCACTTAAAAGGAGTTTTGAAAATATTAGGATTCAATTGTATTGGGTATTTTATCGAACGGATAAGAAAAAGGAATTGTTGTCAAAAATAAAAGAAGAGGTTGGGGAAGTTGGTAAAGATTTTAGTTTGGGATATTGTGCGCATATCGATGTGGCACTTGAGGTTTTGAATGCTGATAATATAAAGACTGGTCAGGATTTATTTGAAGAAGCTGTTCAGGGAGGCCGAGAACAAGAATTATGTTACAAAGGACGTACAGCTATTGATTATCATGCTCGGCGAACAGAAGTTGAACAAAGATTAGGATGGAGTGCTAATGAAGTTTTAACTATGGGGGTAGATGATGAGGAAGATTTAAGAATTAATGGGAGTTCAGGTTGTTGGGGTCCAGTCAGATTTGAATTTGATTATCAAGAGTTGGAGGATAAATGTACCTATACTATAGGAGATTCAATGTCACACAATAAGGGTACTTCTGTTAAGAGTGAGGCTGAAGATCGGCAGGTAGCGTTCATTCATATTACTTTAGCTAAGGCAGTTCATAATATTTTAGAAGAAGCAAGATGTTCAGAAAAAGATTTTTATCGAGGTAAAAAAAGATCTGGCTCATCTTATATTGAAGCTCAGATTCCCAAAAAAGAAGTTAAAGGTAATAAAAATTTAAAAAAAATTATTATCGATAAAAAGAGATTTTTGGATGAAGTTAAATTAATGGAGGAAATGAGTTTTAATCAAAGAGTTTTTAAAGCTGAGTATGGGTATGACAGAGTTGAAGTTGAGTTTGTGGGTGGGATTGATGGAAGGTTTGTTTTAAAAAGTGAAGTAGATAACCCCAATGCACCAGAGGTTGTTCAAATTAAACAATTAACTGAGGAAGAAGAAGATAAAATTTGGGATGAAATTGTTGCTAGCCATTTAAGACCTTTTGAAGATTACGGTAAAAAGAAAGGAATTGCTATAGAGTTTGTTTAGTAAATTATGGAAAATGAAACACCTCAAAAAATAGCAGATGATACTTTATGTAGGTTAATTGCTGTTAAAACTTTAAAAAAAATAATCATTCAATTTTTTTTAAAGTTTAAAATTGGCGAAGAAGAATATATCGTTTTTTCTGAACGAAATGGAAAAATTTTAGAAATGAGTGATTCCGGTAATTCTCTTTTGGGACCAGCTGTTACTGAGCATGGTTTCATGGTGTTAAGTGATGAAATAAGAAATAAAACTTTTGAATATAAGGATAAGGAATTATTTTTAGAAAATATAGAAAAAATGTTATGAAACTGCGAACTCTCAAACAACTCAAAAATTTAAAAAATAAACGCATTTTGGTGCGGGTAGATTTTAATGTGCCGGTAAAAATAAACCCTTTAGCTCACGCTCAGGGTAAAGTCATTGATGATTCAAGAATTAAAGCTTCGTTGCCAACTATTGAATACCTATTAAAAAAAGGGGCGAAAGTAATTTTAGTGTCACATTTGGGAAGGCCGAAGGGGGTAGACAAGGGTTTGAGTTTGAAAGTAATTGCCAAAAGATTGGAAGAAATTTTAAGCCAAGAAGTGATTTTTACAGAATTAACTAAGTTTGCTAAGTTAGCTAAGTTGCCTAAATTAACTTTATTAGAAAATATTCGTTTTTTTTCTGATGAGGAGAAAAACGATCCTAAGTTTGCTGAGGAGTTGGCGAGTTTGGCAGATATTTTTGTATTAGATGGTTTTGCTGTGGCGCATCGAGATTCGGCTTCGGTTTCTGGAGTGGCCAAATTTTTGCCAGCTTATGCCGGTTTATTATTAGAAAAAGAAATTGTTGGTTTGAGTAAAGTGATGGAAAAACCCAAGAAACCATTGGTAGTAGTATTGGGTGGTGCTAAAGTAGAAACCAAGGCTCCAGTTTTGAAAAATTTATTATCCAAAGCAGATTATATTTTAATTGGTGGTGGAATTTTTAATACTTATTTGAAAGCTCAAGGTTATAAAGTTGGCGGATCATTAGTTGATGATAAATATTTACAAGAAACTTTAAAATATTGCAATAAAATGAAAGTGATAAAACCAGTGGATGTGGTAGTGGGGGATAAAAATGGTAAAAATTTTAAAACAATGAAAATAAATTCAAAATTCGAAATTCAAAATTCGAAATTGTCCATTTATGATATTGGCCCGGAAACAATTCGTCTTTATGCTGAGTATATCAAAAAAGCGCAAACACTGGTTTGGAATGGAGCGATGGGTTATTTTGAGCAAAGGCCCTATCATCATGGTACTCTGGCTATCGCCCGGCTTGTGGCTTCGCGTGCCAAGGGCAAAGCTTTTGGAGTGATCGGTGGAGGTGAGACTCTTCAGGCTATGGAAATGGTAAAAATGAGTGAATTTGTGGATCTAGTTTCTACTGGCGGGGGAGCAATGTTAGAGTTTTTATCGGGTAAAAAACTTCCAGGTCTTAAACACTTGACAAATTAATTTTGTAGGTTATCAAAATTTGTTGTATAATATAGAAAATAAAAATTAAAAATTGTTTAAAAATTTTAAATTAAAAAATATGCCTGTCGCAAAAACAAAAATAAACAGCAATTTGGAAGTTGCTGCTACTCCTTTGGCTCCAGTTGAGGAGAAAAAAGAGGAAAAAAAGAATTGTTGTTCTTTCAAGTGTGGTTCAACTTGTTGTCAGCAAAATCCTGGACGCAAAATTTTGTTGACTTTGGTTGGGATTTTATTGGCCTATGTGATTATTTGGGTAGGCACCATGATTCGCAACAATTTACAGGAGTATTATTTTATTGGCAAAATGGATCGTTCCGAAAGAATGATCACTCTTGATGCTCAAGGTAAGGTAACAGTTAAGCCGGATTTGGGGGTGACCACTATGGGTATGATCGCTGAAGCCAAGACAGTAGCCGAAGCTCAGACCAAAAATACCGAAGTAATGAATAAGTTGATTACTGAATTAAAAGCCTTGGGAGTGGAAGAAAAGGATATTCAAACTGCTAATTACAATGTTTATCCACAATATGATTATACTGATGGCAAGAGTGTTTTGAATGGTTATCAAGTAAATCAAAATATTACTATAAAAATACGCGATTTGAGTAAGGCTGACCAGATTTTGGGATTAGCTGGACAAGTGGGAGCCAATAGTGTCTCTGGTTTGCAATTTACTTTTGATGATGATGAAGTTTATCGCGCTCAAGCACGCGAAGACGCCTTGAAGAAGATTTCAGAAAAAGTTCAGATTTTATCTGGACAGCTAGGAGTAAGTTTTACCAATGTTGTTTCTTATAATGAATATAGTGGCGATGGTGGTTATTATCCTGTCAGGTATGCTTCTGAAGCTGTAGGTTTGGGTGGTGGCGGATCGGCACCTAGTATTCAGTCGGGAGCCAATGATGTGGTGATGAATGTAAATGTGACGTTTGCGATAAGGTAAATGTACGAATTACGAAAAATTACGAAATTACGAAATACAAAACCCCGAGATGAGCTCGGGGTTTTGGTTTGACAAAATCGTTTATTTTAGATAATATTTATGGCATATGCCTTACAATGCCAACGAAGAAGAATTAAAAGTTTTAAAATTTTGGCAAGAAGATGATACTTTTGCCAAGTCTGTTTCAGAGCGTCCCGATAATAAGCCCTATGTATTTTATGATGGCCCGCCTTTTGCTACTGGCTTACCTCATTATGGGCATATTTTGAGTTCTGTTATCAAAGACGTGGTACCGCGTTATTGGACTATGAAAGGTTATCGTGTTCGTCGCCGTTGGGGCTGGGATTGTCATGGATTACCTATTGAAAATATTGTTGAAAAAGAATTGAAAGTTTCTGGTAAAAAAGATATTGAAGAAAAATTAGGCGTGGACAAATTTAATGAAACTTGCCGTTCCAAAGTTTTGACTTATACCCAAGATTGGAAAAAAATGATTGAGCGAATTGGCCGGTGGGTTGAGTTTGATAATGCTTACAAAACTATGGATTCCACCTATATGGAAAGCGTCTGGTGGGCACTCAAAAATATTTGGGATAAAGGACTTATTTATGAGGGTAGAAAAGTACTCATGTATTGTCCACGCTGTGAAACTCCGGTTAGTAAGGCCGAGATCGCCATGGATGACAGCTACAAAGATATTACTGAAGAAACAGTGGTAATGAAGTTTAAAATCAAAAAATCAAAAAATCAAAAAATCAGTTTGCCAGAAAGTACATATATTTTAGCTTGGACCACAACCCCGTGGACTTTGCCTGGGAATGTGGCTTTGGCAGTGGGAGAAAAAATAAATTATTCTTTGGTTGAAATTGAGGGTGAAAATAATCATTACCTTTTAGCAACAGAAAGATTGGGAGCAATTTTAAAGGGCCAAAATTATTCAGTTAAAGAAACTTTTTCTGGCAAGAGTTTGGTGGATTTGGAGTATGAACCATTATTTGATATTCCGGCTATTCGTGAAACTGGAAAAAAGGCCTGGTATGTTGCTCCAGCTGATTTTGTTACTACTGAAGAAGGTACGGGAATTGTTCATACAGCAGTAGTTTATGGTGAAGATGACTACAATCTGGGGGTAAAAATTGGATTACCAGTGGTTCCTTTATTGGATTATAAAGGAATCTTTAATGAAGATTCACCAGAGTTGATTCGCGGACAATATTTCAAGAAAGCAGAGAAAGATATTAAAGCCAATTTAGAAGAGCGAGGTTTGTTATTTAGTCGTGAAAATCATACTCATTCTTACCCACATTGTTGGCGCTGTGATACTCAGCTGTTTTACAATGCCATTTCTGCCTGGTTTATCAATATTCAAAAAGTGAAGGAAAAGATGATTAAACTCAATAAAAAAATCAACTGGTATCCAGAACATTTGAAAGAGGGTAGGTTTTTAAATATTTTGGAGACCGCGCCAGACTGGAATATCTCTCGCAATCGTTATTGGGCAACGCCATTACCATTTTGGCGTTGTCAAGGAGTAAAGAATAAGGAAAAAGAAATAAGTTGTGATAGTGTTGTATGTGTTGGTAGTATTGAGGAATTAAAAGAGCGAGCTGTAAATTATGATGAAGTTTATAAGACTGGTAATATTGAAGAGATTGATTTACATAAGCATTTAATGGATAAAATAAAATTTAAATGTGATAAGTGTGGTAGTGAAATGTCACGTATTCCCGAGGTGATTGATTGTTGGGTGGAGTCGGCGAGTATGCCTTTTGCCGAGTTTCATTATCCATTTGAGAACAAAAAAGTTTTTGAAGGACGTTTCCCCGGTGAATATATTGCTGAATACATCGCCCAAACACGAGCTTGGTTTTATTATATGCATGCCATGGCAGTTTTGCTTTTTGATGAGATTAGTTTCAAAAATGTAGTTTGTACTGGTACAATTTTGAATGATAAAGGTGAAAAACTTTCAAAGTCAAAAATGAATTATACTGACCCTTGGAAGATTATAGATGAATATGGAGTAGATGCTCTGCGCTATTATCTTATGACTAGTGTGGTAATGGCGGCAGACAATCTTTATTTCAATGATCGTGAGGTCAAAGAAGTTTATAATAAAGTTATAAATATTTTATGGAACGTTGTTGTATTTTATCAGACCTATAGTGGCGAATACGACGGCAAGACAAAAGCTGAGAAGAGTGAAAATATATTAGATAAATGGATTTTAGCCAAGTTGAATTTGTTGGTAAAAGAAGTGACTGAAAATATGGATAAGTATGATACTATTCGTGCTGGACGACCAATTCGAGATTTTATTGATGAACTTTCTACTTGGTATGTGCGTCGTTCACGGGATCGTTTTAAGATTGGAGGAACCCTTCGACAAGCTCAGGGTGAAGAAGATAAACAATTTGCTTTGGCTACTTTGCGTGAGGTTTTGGTTACTTTATCAAAAGTAATGGCGCCATTTACACCGTTTATTGCTGAGAAGATTTGGCAAATATTGGTGAACGAGGAACAAGGAACGAGGAACGAATCAGTGCATTTGCAAGAGTGGCCCGCTTTCGCTAAAGCTACGGACGGGCAAGCCCGGGTGCTCGAAGAAATGGCAGTGGTTAGAAAAATTGTAGAAATGGGTTTGGCCCTGCGAGCTGAACATGGGATTAAGGTTCGCCAGCCATTGAATCAATTGGTGGTAAACAGTAAACAATTAACAGAAGAATTAAAAAATATTATTGCTGAGGAATTGAATGTGAAAAAAATTGAAGAAACTAAAGAAATTACAGAAATTAAGAAATTAAAAATTAAAGAGGATGGAGATTTGAAAGTTGGTCTAGATATTGAAATCACTCCGGAACTTAAGAAAGAAGGTTTACTTCGTGAGGTCGTGCGAACTATCAATCAGATACGTAAAGAACAAAAACTGACTATTCAGGATCAAGTGGTAGTAGAGTATGGTACAGATGATGTTGAGCTATTGGCTGTGTTTACTGGGTATAGTGAGGAATTGAAGAGAAGTGTTTTAGCGAGTGGAATTAAGCTAGTAGAAAATCCTTCGACTGTCGCTCAGGATAAAGAGATTGATGGCAAGAATATCAAATTGTCTGTTTTTGTGGATAAGTAGTGACAATCCAGTTGACGTTAGTTTTCAAGGTGATAAAATAATAGCGGAACACACAGTTCCTGCCCGTTGGCTTACATTTGCTGGCGGTTCAGGGCGCGAGCCCTTGTAAAAGATTATGGACCTTTTGGGGTCTGACTACGAGGAACCAAATCCTTATAAATTATTAATTTAAATTATAATCCAAGCCCTCGCCTGAGCGTGCTTGGTTTTTTGTTTGTTATGAATGAAAAAAAAGTTGTGATTCTTTATTCTGACGCTAAAAGAGAATATTTTCCCACCGAAGAACAATATATTACCGAAGCAGAAGTGATTGAGCGAGCTAAAAAGATTGAACCTTATTTTGCCAAAATTGGTTTTGTGGTTGATCTTATGCCTGGAAATGAGGAAATTGCCAGCGCTTTGAAAAAATCTAAACCGGATTTGTTTTGAATTTGGTTGATTCTGTTCGAGGGCAAGAGCATCTAGCAGCCATTGTGCCGGCTACTTTGGAATTGTTGAATATCCCTTATGTGGGTACTGGTATGTTAGGTTTATCAATTAATTCTAATAAATTTTTGACCAAAAAATTGATGGAACAAGCAGGTTTGCCTTTACCGCGTTATCAACTTTTCAACAATCCAACTGAACCACTGGATATACACTTAAAATTTCCATTAATCTCGAAACTTAATGAAATCCATGGTTCGGTGGCTATTGATCAAACAGCCGTGAGTGAAAATGAGTCCCAGCTGAGATTGAGATTAAAAGAGTTGATAGGGACTTACAAACAACCAGTTTTAGTGGAGGAATTTATTGTTGGCAAAGAATTTACTAGTTTTATTTTGGAGGGGGCGACTAAGAAAGTTTATGTGGGGGAAAAAGCTTTTCAAGAATCAGGAGAAAAATATAAATTGGCCACATTTGATGCTGTTTGGCGTGATATTAATAGCTACGATTATGTGCGAGCGGATGAACACGGTCTTTTGGAAAGTTATACACGCGCAGCTTTTGAGGTTTTGAAAATGGATGATTATGGCAAGTTTGATGTGCGTCAGGATGAATCAGGACGTTATTATTTTATTGACTGCAATGCCAATCCAGCTTTTGGTCCTATTGAAAGTGATTGTGCAATTGCTCATATTTTGCATATGTATGGGATTGATTTTGATGAGATCTTGCGAAGAATTATTGTGAATATAGAAAAAGAAAATAATAATGGCAATAGTTTATGAACATTGGTTTTACCTACAACGTTCGTCACGTCAAACCAGATATCAATAACCCACAATATATAAAAGAAGCGGAGTTTGATGAGCCCTCAACTATTCGGGGGATTGTTAGGGCTTTGAAAAATTTGGGTCATAAAGTTTACAAAGTGGAAGCCAATGAAAAAGCTTATTTGAAATTACGAAGGTTAAAAAATAAAATAGATTTAGTATTTAATGTTGCTGAAGGTTTGCATGGGGCTGATAGAGAAGCACAAATTCCGGCGATGCTCGAGATGCTCCAGATCCCCTATACTGGACCCCAGTCTCTAGGTTATGCTGTGGGACTCAATAAAGCAGTAGCCAAAGAAATAATGTCGTTTTACAAAATTCCCACCCCAGAGTGGGTGACAATCAACAAAATATCTTATTTAGATAAAATAAAAATAGATTTTTTTCCAGTGATTGCCAAGCCTTTGGGGGAGGGTTCTAGCAAGGGTATCCGTGCTCGTAATTTGGTTGACAATCATAGTGATTTGAAAGAAGTGGTGAGAGAATTGTTGCATGAATTTCATCAGCCGGTTTTGATTGAGGAATATTTAGTTGGTAGGGAATTTACTGTGGCAGTGATTGGTAGTCCAGCTCGAGTTTTACCAATTATTGAAATTACTTTTGATGAATTGCCTCCGGGCATGCCCAAATTTGATCACTATGAAGCCAAGTGGGTTTACGATAATCCAAAGACGAAACAAAATCCTTTGATTTGTCCGGCCCAGATTGATCAAGAATTGGAAAAGAGAATTGAAGAATTATGTCTCACAGCTTTTCATGGTTTAGAGATGAAAGATTGGGCGCGCTTTGATGTACGATTGGATAAAGAGGGACAACCTCATATTTTGGAAGTAAATTGTCCGCCGGGGATTATCCCTGACCCTAGAGAAAATTCTCGTTTTCCTGTGGCCGCTCGGGCTGCTGGTTTGAGTTATGAAAAAATGATTGAAGAAATATTGAAGTCGGCATGTAAAAGATATGGTTTGGTTTACCATTCCGAGAGATAGCGAGGAATCCCTTTTAATTCCGAGACCGTTGCATTAAAATAAGTATATTTAAATAAGACTTAAATTTTTCTAAAAGAGATTCCTCACCCTCGCTTTTGCTTGGGTTCGGAATGACAAAGCCTATGCTCGCTACACGTCTATCACCGCATTTGAAACGTCTCACAGAAATTTGTCCTGAGATTTATCGTGAATTTGTGATGTCAGATAAAGAAGAAAAAGATCCCGTTCGACAAGCTCAGGGTAAAGAAAGAACAACCTTTGAGGATCCTTTAATAGAGGAACAATTTACCGTTGCTCGTGGATTGGTGCATAAATATGGCAATCGAGCTTTGGTGCTTTTGACTATGAATTGTGCGGCCTATTGTCGGTTTTGTACACGACGAAGAAAAGTTTCAGATATTAAAAAAGGAGTTTTGACAGAAAAAGATTTAAATAATATGGTGGCTTATGTTAAGAAACATCCAGAGATTAAGGAATTGGTTTTTTCTGGTGGTGATCCGACAACTGTTCCAGAACTTTTGAAGCGGGCTTTACAAAAATTTACCAAATTACCACAAATAAAAATTATTCGGGTGGCTTCGCGACTACCTTGTTCCAACCCTAGAATGGTGAATGCAAAATTGTTGGACGCTTTGCGGGTAGTAAAAAATCAACCACTCTATATGATGGTGCATTTTGAACATCCAACCGAGATTACTCCGGCCTCAGTGGAAGCCATCAAACGTTTGCAGAGTGTCTCTACCATGTGTCTCAATCAATCGGTATCACTGCGTGGAGTAAATGATAATGTGGAGACACTTTACCAATTGTTTTCTCGTTTGGTAGAGATTGGTGTTAAACCTTATTATATTTTTCGTTGTGATCCAGTGAAGGGTGCGGAACATTTTATTGTACCTTTTCGGCGTGAAGTAAAAATTATGACGGAGTTGCGTTCTCGGCTTTCTGGCTTGGCAACGCCGATGTATGTGATCGATGCCCCAAACGGTGAAGGTAAAATTCCTGTAGCTCTTGGTTATTGGCAGGTTGATTATAATCAAGGTTTTAGAGATTTTCGAGGTAAGAAATTTAAGAAAATTATCTGACTGAATTCCTGCCTGCGCAGGAATGACAGTAGTATTTATCCGCTGTTGACAAGACAGCGTTTTTTTATTACACTCCCTATTAGTTAATTATTATTATTTTAATATGTTAAAAGTAAGAGAAGTGTTTGATCTTGGTCTAAAAATGGCTATGGAAGTGGATCCTCGCGGTAAAAAAGGTGTAGTTGATTATTTAGCTAGAGTAAAAAAAGATTATGAAAATTTAAAGCCACAAGATAAGGCTTATTTTGATAAAGAAAGATTGGCCAATCCTTATTCAGATTCTCGGGTACATCTTGATGATAAGAAAACAGAAGTAAAAAGAGTCATGGCGGGGATTGATATTGATGCTGGGGAAATTTTATTAGCTTCTCAGCTCAATGAGCGTGGTAAAAAAATTGATTTAGTTATTTCTCATCATCCTATTGGATTAAGTTATGCAGCTCTACATGATGTCATGGATATGATCGCGGAAATTTTTGTTAAGGCTGGGATACCGGTGCATATAGCTGAAAAAATCATTGAAGAGAGAATTGCTGAAGTGGGCCGGGGAGTGCACCCAATAAATCATTATCGAATAATAAATGTAGCAGAAATTTTGAAAATTAATTTTATCAATACTCATACCATTACAGATAATCTGGTACAGAATTATTTGGTTAATTATTTAGCAAAAGTAAAACCTCAAACTCTAGGTGATATTGTTGAGGCACTTTTGGAAATACCAGAGTACCAAGAAGGCAAACGTCAAGGAGCTGGTCCCACAATTTTTGCTGGTAGTGCTAAGCATCGAGTGGGTAAATATTTAGTAGAAATGACTGGGGGCACTGAGCCCGGAAGTAAAGTTTATAAAGAATTATCCAATTATGGAGTGAGTACTATTGTTGGTATGCACATGAAAGATGAGAGTCGCAAATCTGCCAATGAGAGCAATATGAATGTGGTAATTGCTGGGCACATTGCTTCGGATTCACTAGGTATGAATTTATTTTTGGATGAACTGGAAAAGAAAGGAATTGAAGTTGTTCCTTGTGGTGGACTTATACGAGTAAATAGAAACAAAAAAAATAAAAAATAATTTTTAAAAAAGAGAGTTTTTACTCTCTTTTGAAATATGAAAAAACTTGAACTTTTGGCGCCAGCTGGCAGTCCAGAAAAAATGCAATATGCTTTTGCTTATGGAGCGGATGCCGTGTATATGGGCATTCCGGATTTTAGTTTGCGGGTGCGAATCAATAAATTTGGTCTAGACGATGTAAAAAACGCGATCGCCTTGGCGCATAAATTGAAAAAGAAAATCTATGTGACAGTAAATATTTATGCGCATAATCGGCATTTGGAAAGATTACCAGCTTATTTAAAAAAATTAAATGAGTGGCGACCAGATGGTTTGCTTGTTTCCGATCCAGGAATTTTACAAATGGTCAAAAAATATGCACCAAAGTTGGAAATTCATCTTTCCACTCAGGCCAATGCCACCAATTGGCAGGCAGTGAAATTTTGGTATGAAATGGGAGTTTCTAGAGTAGTATTGGGTCGAGAAGTTACCCTGGAAGAAATAAAAGAAATTCATAAAAAAGTACCAAAAGTAGAATTGGAATATTTTGTGCATGGAGCGATGTGTATGAGCTATTCTGGACGTTGCATGCTCTCGGCTTGGCTCACTGGCCGTTCGGCCAATCAAGGAGATTGTGCTCAGCCTTGTCGGTGGAAGTACAAAGTAGAAGGTTTGCAAGGTTTTGTAGAAGAACCACAAAGACCCGGTCAAAAAATACCAGTAGAAGAAGATCAAAATGGCACATATATTTTCAATTCCAAAGATTTGTGTTTGCTTGAATACTTGCAGGAATTAGTTGATGTGGGAGTCGTGAGTTTTAAAATTGAGGGGAGAGCAAAGAGTGTGGCTTATCTTTCCACGGTGGTTAAGGCTTATCGACTGGCTTTGGATGTCATCCTGAGCAAAGCCGAAGGATCCCATGGTAAGCAACGAGATTCTTCGACTCCTCCGCCAGTTGGCGGATTCGCTCAGAATGACGTTAAGAAAGAATTACGTAAATTAAAGAAGAAATATTTAGATTCTCTAATGACGCGTGGGTATACGACAGGATTTTTATTTGGACGAGAAAAAGTAGAACAAAATACTGCTTTTAGTCATATTGGTGGAGAAGAAAAGTTTGTAGGGGAAGTGGTGGATTGTATTAGATTACAGACTACAGACTACAGACTACCGAGTAATAAAATAAAAACTGGTAATCTATTTAAGATTGTATTTAAACCCCACAATGCTTTGAAAGTGGGAGAAAAAATAAAAATAATGGTACCAGAAAGAGAAGACTTTGTTTTAACTTTGAAAAAATTGTATAATAAACAGGGTAAAGAAGTAGAGAGTGTACATGGAGGAACTGATGAAAAATTTTATTTTGAAAGTAAAGTATTGATACCAAAATATTCTATTTTATTTAAAAAATGATTTTTATGTCTAAAATTAAAAAAATTATTGCTCGCGAGATTCTTGATTCTCGTGGCAATCCAACTGTAGAAGCCACAGTGATTCTATCAGATGATTCCATTGGTGTAGCGGCAGTGCCTAGTGGAGCCTCCACTGGTACGCACGAAGCTTTGGAACTACGCGATGGAGCCAAACGTTATGGTGGTAAAGGAGTTTTGAAAGCTGTAAAAAATGTTAATCTAGAAATTGCCAAATTATTGGTCGGTCAAGAAGCAGTAGACCAAAGAAAGATTGATAAACTAATGATTGATTTTGATGGTACAGAAAATAAAAAGAAATTGGGTGCCAATGCTATTTTGGCGGTTTCTTTGGCGGTTTGCCGAGCAGCAGCCACTAGTCTCAAGATGCCTTTATATAAATATATTCGTCACACTTTCAATTTGCCAGAAAGAGGCTATCGGATGCCGGTGGCCACGATGAACATTTTGAATGGCGGGCGACATGCGGATAATAATTTAAGCATTCAAGAATTCATGATTATTCCTATTAATAAACAATTTTCTGAGCGGGTGCGCATGGGCTCACAAATTTTTCATTCTCTAGCAGCTTTACTCAATCAAAAAGGTTATACCACCAGTGTGGGCGATGAAGGTGGTTTTGCCCCAGATTTGCTTAATAATGAAAGGGCCCTGCAACTATTGATAGAGGCGATTAAAATTTCAGGTTTTATTCCTGGTAAAAATGTTTATTTGGGTTTAGATGTAGCTGCTTCAGAGTTTTATCGCCACGAGAAATATTATTTTCTAGACAAAAAACAAGGTTCTAGCGCTGAGAAAATGATGCGGGTTTATGAAGCTTGGTTTAAAAAATATCCTATTTTATCTGTTGAAGATGGATTAGCCGAAGACGATTGGGAAAATTGGCAAATACTTACCAAGAAATTTGGTAAAAAAATAACTTTGGTGGGTGATGACCTGTTTGTTACCAATGTAAAGAGAATTCAAAAAGGCATAAATAATAAAGTCGCCAATGCAGTTTTGATTAAATTAAATCAAATTGGCAGTCTTAGTGAAACCATTGAAGCAATTTACCTAGCCAAGAAAAATAATTATCAAGTGTCCGTATCGCATCGTTCAGGTGAAACTGCTGATACTTTTATTGCCGATTTGGCAGTGGCGGTCAATGCTGAGTTTATCAAAGCCGGTTCCTTGAGTCGTTCGGAGCGAGTAGAGAAGTATAATAGATTGATGAAGATTGAGAGTGAGGTAAATTAATTGTTACATTGTTATATTGTCAAACCGTCTTCGTTTTTGAAGGCGGTTTTATATTTCATTGAAATATAAATGTTTTTGCGTTATAATAATCCTACCCTATTGAACAAATTTAACGAGGCGAATTATGACTAAAAAAGTAGTAAAAAAAACTAAAAAACAATCAATTTCCCCCACGGTTCTTATTATTTTAGATGGTTTTGGCTTAAGTAAGAAGAAAAAAAGCAATGCTATAACCCCAGAGACTGCCCCCAATATTTTTGCTTATTTGAATAAATATCCCAATTCCCGCCTTAAAACTTGGGGTGAATATGTGGGACTTTTTCATAATCAACCGGGCAATTCTGAAGCCGGGCATATGAATATTGGCGCTGGACGTATAGTTAAACAGGAGTTGGTTTTGATCAGTGATAGTATAAAGGATGGAACTTTTTTCAAAAAAGAAGCTTTTAAACAAGGGATTTATCATATTAAAAAATATAATACCGCTGCCCATGTTTTGGGTTTATTGACCGATCGAAAAACCAGCGTTCATGCTTATCCAGATCACTTGTATGCTCTTTTGGAATTATTTCGACGTGAAGGAGTAAATAAAGTTTTTTTACATCTTATTACCGATGGACGAGATACTTCACCGCATAGCGCGCCAGAGTTTTTACGTGAATTACGCAGAGAAATGAATGGCGGAAAAGCAAAGATTGCCACAGTGATGGGTAGATTTTATGCTATGGACCGCAATAAAATTTGGGAGAGAACTGAGAAAGCTTATGACGCTATGACTATTGGTAAAGGTTGTACCGCCAGCTCGGCCGAGGAAGCCATTTCTCAGTCCTACAATCGTAATGAAACTGATGAATTTATTTGTCCAACGACTATTATTGAAAAAAATAAGCCAGTGGGTTTGATCAAGGACAATGATGTGATTTTCTTTATCAATGCCAGAAGTGACCGCGCTCGGCAAATTTCCAAAGCTTTTGTCCAAGAAGATTTTCAGAAAAAAAATCCCGGAGCTTTCCATCGTGAAAGTTTTCCCAAAAATACTCGTTTTGTAGCCATGACTGATTTTGGTCCGGACTTGGATCACATCATGTCAGCCTTTCCTTCAGCTGATATTCGCAATACTCTGCCAATTGCTCTTTATGAGAAACGACAGCTCTATATTGCCGAGTCGGAAAAATACGCCCATGTAACTTTTTTTATCAATGGTGGTTATGCTGATGCTGTAAATGGGGAAATAAGAATGAAAATTGCTTCACCTAATGTAAAAAATTATGCAGAAAAACCAGAGATGTCAGCCAAAGAAATTACTGATCAAGTAGTTCAACATCTTGAAAAAAATTCCATGGATTTTATTTGCATAAATTTTGCCAACGCTGACATGGTAGGTCATACCGGTGATTTTCCAGCAGCTCAAAAAGCTATTCGCGCGGTGGATCATTCAGTGGCCAAGATTGTCAAAAGTGTTTTGAATAAAAACGGACAGATTTTGATCACCGCGGATCATGGCAATGCCGAAGAAATGGAAGATCCTGAAACAAGAGAGGTGATCACTCGTCATAGTAAGAATTTAGTACCACTTATTTTGATTAGTAAAAATAAAAAAATAAAAAATTTGAAAAATGGTATTTTGGCTGATGTGGCGCCGACACTTTTGAAAATGATGGATGTTAAAAAACCCAAAGAAATGACCGGAAGAGCTCTGTTTTAATTTTTTACAATTTTATGAAGAAGAGACCAGTAGTCTTGGCAATTTTGGATGGTTGGGGTGTGGCACCCGATGGTGATGGCAATGCCATTACTCGCGCTCAACTGCCGAATTATAAAAATTTTTTACATGAATATCCAGTAATGACTCTCCATGCTTCGGGCAATGAAGTGGGTTTGATGTTTGGAGAAATGGGTAATTCTGAAGTTGGGCATTTGAATATTGGCGCTGGCCGTGTTTATTATCAGTCATTGCCGAGAATCAATAAGGCGATCAGTGATCGCAGTTTTTTTAATAATAAAGCTTTACTTTCGGCCATGCAACAAGCGACTGCTCGAAATTCAAATTTGCATTTGATCGGTCTTTTGGGCCCTGGTAATGTTCATGCGAGTCAGGATCACCTTTATGCGCTTTTGGATTTGGCCAAAGAGCAAAAAGTCAAAAATGTTTATATCCATGCTATTTTGGATGGTCGAGATACCAAATATGATTTTGGCAAGGATTTTATGCAACAGTTGTTGCGTAAGATAAAAGAATGTAAGAGGGGAGAGATTGCCAGTATTTCCGGAAGATTTTATGCTATGGATAGAGACAACCAGTGGGATAGAGTAGAAAAAGCTTATCGAGCTATGGCCGAAGGCAAAGCAGAAAAATATTTCAAAGATCCGCTTGAGGCCATAGAAGAGTCATACAGCCGGAAAGTTTATGATGAGGAATTTTTGCCGACCGTCATTGGTAAAGAAGATAAACCCGTGACTACTATCAAGAATGATGACGCAATAATTTTTTATAATTTTCGTCCTGATCGCGCTCGACAATTGACCAAGGCCTTCGTGCTTCCGGGTTTTGCTAAGTTTGAAAGAAATTATATCCGTAATCTTAGTTTTGTTACCATGACTGAATATGAAAAAGAATTACCAGTCTTGGTGGCTTATCCGCCACAGGTAGTTCATAATTCTTTGGCTGAAGTTTTGAGTAAGGCCGGTTTGACCCAACTACATATAGCTGAAACGCAAAAATATGCGCATGTCACTTTCTTTTTAAATGGTACTGTAGAAGATCCTTTTCCAAATGAAGAGCGGGTAATGGTGCCTTCACAAAAAATCGCTTCTTTCAAAGACGCTCCAGAAATGTCGGCTGATGAAATTACCAAGGAAGTTATCAAAGCTATAGAAAATGGCAAGCAGGAAATAATAATTTTTAATCTTGCCAATGCTGACATGGTCGGGCATACCGGCGATTTTCAAGCGACAGTAGAAGCGTGCGAAGTTATAGATAGAGATTTGGGCAAAATTGCCGAACATGTTTTGAATAAAGATGGAATTTTATTAGTTACAGCTGATCATGGCAATGCCGAAGAAGTGACCAATCTCCAAACTGGAGAAATGGACAAAGAACATTCTACCAACCCTGTGCCTTTTATTGTCATTGGCAATGAATATCAAGGCAAGGCCGGTCCGGCTGGTGATCCGCCAGAGGGTGATCTTAGTCTTATGCAACCAGTGGGAGTTTTGGCCGATGTAGCGCCGACTTTATTGAAGATTGCTGGAGTGGAACAGCCACCGGAAATGACTGGTCGAGCTTTGATTTAATTTTTTTAAACTTAGAAAATAAAAAACTGTGGTTTAAATCACAGTTTTCTTTATTTCATTTATAATCTCTTCTTCTACCTGTTTGGCGTCCCTGCCCGAAAGAGAAAAAGTGACGCGTTGGCGACTGCCGACTGGTGAGAACTGACGAAGAATAGAGAACGCATCATATTCTTTTTCACAGCCAAAAAGGCAGTTGATTTGATCATTATTGTTTTCAGCAATTAATAAAATCATTTTTGCTTCTGGAGAATTACTAATCAATTCATCAATAATATCTTTTAGATCACTCAGACTAGCGCCAGAACGAGAAAAATCTTCGCGAGAAATAATGGCGTGGACCAAACCCAAGCGTGGTTCATGTTGTAAATGTGAGAGGGTTGTACCCCAGAGTTTGAGAGTGGGCAGGGTTTTTGTGCGATAAAGATTTTGTATAATATAGTCTCGTTTGGCGCCCAAACTGATGAGTTTGCTAGAAAGTTCTAGAGTTTGGGGTTTGATATTGGGAATTTTAAAACTTTGGGTTTTTATAATAATACCGGTCAGAATGGCGGTGGCGATTTCTTCATCAAGTAATTCATTTCTCAGGTTTTCTATGAGAGAATAAATTATTTCCGCAGTAGAAGAAACAGTGTTGTTTATCAAATTGATTTGGGCAAAATATTCATTGGCCAGTGAATGATCAATATTAATAATGGGTTTTTTATAAAAAAGTTCAGTATTGGCGTCATACAAATTTCCCAAAGATTCCAGATCAGGAGTATCCAAAATAAAAATTAATTCGTACTTAAAATCAGACTGAGCAGTGTGGACATTGTCGCGAGTAAGGAAACCTTGTTTGGGAGTGATAAAGAGACGGAGTTTTTGTTCGCGAATATCATAACTAAGTTCTTCTACTCCAGTTTTGTCAACATCAATATTGATGATGAATTTTTGTAAATGAGGGAAAGCTGGTTTGATTTCTTTGGTTTTTTTTAAAAAATATAGTGATTTGGGCAGATCAAAATCTGGGCAAACAATATCTACCTGCTTGTTTAGCTTTTCCAAAAACAAAGCCAAAGCTACGGCTGAAGCGATAGTATCGTTGCCGTTTTTGCGGAAGGTAATCAAAATATTTTTTTTATCTTCCAAAAGCTTTTTGATTTGTTCTATTTCATTTAGAGCCATAATAAGGCTATTTTTCGGTTACTATCTTTTTAAACAGGATAGATAATAATACCAAGATTCAAGATTTTTGTCAACAGAGCTAAATAGTTGTCTAGTGGGGACAAGATTTTGGCTAAAAATGGCCAAATCTTGTTTTATTCGCCGATTTGGTGTAAGCTATAC
>CAZQHU010000011.1:0-23147 GCA_964592785.1 uncultured Gammaproteobacteria bacterium
CGCGCGCGATCAGCGCGCGCCCGAGGCCCCCGGCGTCGACGGTCGCTCCGTCGGCCAGGCCGGTCTCGCTGCGCAGGGCGACGCCGTCGGGCAGCACAAGATCGTGCTCCGCGTACACCCCTGGCGCCACCAGCACGACGTCGCCGGGCTGCGCGGCGGCCAGGGCCTCGCTGATGGTGGCGGCGCCGGGATCGGTGGGGACGCGCCAGACCGTGGCGGCGACGGCGGGCCCGCCGAGGCCGAGGCAGGCCCCGGCCAGGAGCATCCGCCAAAACGCCGGCGAGGACGCACGCATGGCGGCCTCCTCACGCTTGGGCGAAGGGTGGGGTAGGAATCGACCGCGGCGGTGGGCGCTCGCCGGGCCTTCTGCTTTGAGTCTACGGAGCCGCCGCCACGGCTGTCAACCGCACGGCCTCGGGGACGGCCCGGCCGGGCGCGCCCTCAAACGCACAACCCACACTCCCCCCGCCCGGCCCCACCTTTTTGTTATTAAAACTTAATCACAAAAAAGTAATCCTCACTAAAAGTTTAGTGGGGATTTTTTTATTGAAAAAAATACTTGACAAAATCAAAAAAATCAGTTATACTTGTGCCCAGCCAATTTCGGCTTGTTTGTTCTTTTTCTTTGGGAGGAAGAAGTGGGAGAATTGATCGGGGCTAACATCGGAGGCTTGCTTTTCGTAGTTCTATACTTCGGCGTAATACGCTGGGGTATCGACCGGATTTCCAGACCTCTACCGTCGCCTAATCCCAACAGGGAAGACGACGAGGACTAGTTCCTCTTTTGCGTTTCCTCGCCCACCTACTCAGGTGCCTGGCTACCAAGCCTAGCACCTCCTGCCTGTGTTTTTAAAAATTAAAAATAAAGGCTAATTAAAAATCACCCTAATAGGGTGATTTTTTGTTTTTTCCCTCCTTTTTTAAAGAATGGAAAGATTTCGTGTACCCCCCTTAATAAAGGGGGGGTGGGGGCCTGCCCGCCAGTGCCAGGCTTTGGCAGGCGGGGGGATGTGGACAAAATCCCTCCTGTCCTCCCTTTAATAAGGGAGGAACTAGTTTCATAAACTTAACTACTTAACTAACTTAGACAACTCCTCCACCTTATCCGTCTTTTCCCAACTAAAACCTTCTCTACCAAAATGCCCATAAACCGAAGTAGCACGATAAATTGGATTCAAAAGCTGTAAATGTTCAATAATTTTTCCAGGACGAAAATCAAAAACTTTTTTTACTGCTTCTTCTAGTTTTTCATCACTAACAATGCCCGTACCAAAAGTATTTACATGAACACTAGTTGGTTCTGCTCGGCCGATGACATAAGCCACCTGTACTTCACAACGTTCAGCCAAACCAGCCGCTACAATATTCTTGGCTACATAACGAGCCATGTAGGCACCACTACGATCTACTTTACTGGGATCTTTGCCAGAAAAACAACCTCCACCATGTCGACCCATCCCCCCATAAGTATCCACAATAATTTTTCTACCAGTAAGACCTGTATCTCCTTGTGGACCACCAATCACAAACTTACCAGTCATGTTGATAAAATATTCTGTATTCTCATCAAGGTAATTTTCACACACGGGCTTAATTACTTTTTCCAAAACATCATTACGTAATTCTTCCAAAGTAATATTATCATGATGTTGAGCCGCCACTACCACATTTTTTAATTTTGTTGGTCGTCCATCGACATATTCTACTGCCACCTGGGTCTTTCCATCCGGACGTAAATATGGAATCTCACCATTTTTTCTAACCTCGCTCAAACGTCTAGCCAACTTATGAGATAAAATAATAGGCAACGGCATAAGTTCTTCAGTCTCATTGGAAGCATAACCAAACATGAGACCTTGGTCCCCCGCTCCCTGCTCTTCTAATGATTGTTTATTAACACCTTGAGCAATATCCAGCGACTGTTCGTGAATGGATACCAACACCCCAGCGTGCTCGGCATCGATCCCATAAGCTGGATCAGTATAACCAATATTTTCCAAAACCTCACGCACAATTTTTTGTACATCAATATCAGCGTGAGTGGTTACTTCACCGCCGACAATTACCAAACCAGTGGTAGTAAAAGTCTCCACCGCCACACGAGAATTTTTGTCTTGAGTTAAAAGCGCATCCAAAACTGCATCCGAAATCTGATCACAAATTTTATCAGGATGTCCTTCAGTTACTGATTCTGAAGTGAAAATATATTTTGACATAATCACTGTCATTCCGAGTGTAGCGAGGAATCTTTTTTACCTCGCACACTACTTAAAAATTAAACTATTGGATTACTAGTTTAGTGATAAACTAAAACAACCCAAAGTAGGTTGTCCAAGAAGATAGACTTGCCCGCCCGTAGCTCAAAGAGCGAAGGCGGGAGAAATTTGCCAGCGAGTAACCAAACTTGATAAAACTCTCTAGCAAAAAGCACCATTTTCTTGAACAGAAGTATTGTACCAGATAAAACAGTATTTGTCAACAGGCCTTCACAATCGGGCGAGCTGGTAACCAACCCAGCCGCCCGTCCAACACTATTAAAACAATCCTGGTTTGTCAGGATTGTTTTTTATTTTAATTTATTTTTCCACTCTAAACATCGCTCCATGACCGGGAATAATATAATCCGCAAGAGTCAAAATATTTTCTCGACTTTTTTGATATTCTTCAATACTATACACCAAATCCTTATCCGGAAGTTTACTAGTATCTACCCAAGATTGTTTAACAAGCGCATCCCCAGCTACAACTACTTTACCAAGTTCTGTTTCTATCACTACAGAAATATGATCAATAGAATGCCCAGTGGTTTCAATAATTTTTACTCCTTCAGCAATTGATTCATGCAAAATATCAAACCTCTGCACAAAGCCCTCATTTATACTTTGAAATTGTCCTTTATAATCGCCATGCTTAAATCTATTATAAATTCGAGCTTGAGGAAATAAAAATATATTAGTAGTGTGATCAATATGTGAATGAGTCAAAATCACTGCCTGGATATCAGCTGTTTCTAGCCCTTCTTTTTTTAAAGCACTAACCAATTTATCTTTATTAACATAAGAGCCTGGATCCACAATGATATTTATATTACTTTTAATCAAAGTGGTGGTAGCACCGATATTGACTTGTTCATTAGCATCCATTTCATGTGTTCCTTCTACTAAAACTTTTACTTCTGGCATATTTATTTTATTTAACTCTAAAACCTATAAGCTAAAAACTAAAATAATTTCACCAAACTATACACCCCACCCACCAACAACGCTAAAACTAAAATACTGGACAACAAAACCACGTTATGTAATTTATACTTTCCAACCGGCAAATCACCGGCCTGTTTGGCTTTCCAATAAATCAAAATGAGCAGTAGAGATTCAGTAGTCAAAAAAATTCCACCGACAATATCAATCATCATGATAAATTTGCGAAAACCAACTACAAATAAAACCAGAGGCACCCCACAAGCAATGAGCGTAGCCAAAGGACGAGAAAGTTTGTAGTCCCAAGACAATGAATGGCGAAACATAAGAGCGTGTGAAATAAAACCCATACCCATGGCCAAAGCTGCAAAAATATTGCCAAACCAAAATAGATAACTACCAATCTTCTCACCCAAACCAATCGTGGCGATCTCTGTGGTGCTCGAGCCAGTAACTCCCAAAACCGTCATGGTAAAAAGAATATAGGCCACCATGGAGATAGAACCAGAAATCAAAATGGCTTTTTTAAATTTTTCTTTATTATTTTTCAATAAACTATAAGACTCCAAAACTGCTCCTCCTCCAGAATAAGCAAACAAAATTACTCCAAAAGGCAAAAGCATGGAAGCAAAATTATGATAATTAAAATTTACCACATCCACATGTGGCACACTTATCAAACTAACAATCACGATCACCGACAAAATAAGCAAACTCAAAAAAAAGTCCACCACTTTAACAATTCGCAAACCCACATAAACTAAAAAAGTCCCTACTCCCCAAAAAATTACACCCCAAGTATTGGGATCACCGCCAAAAAGTTGAGACAAAGATTGTCCTTCGCCAATAATATAAACATTGAGAATACCAAACATTATCAGATAAACCAAGATGGTCATGATAAACTTGCCCCAATTTCCTAAATATTTTTTGGCCAAACCAACCATTTGAAAATCACCTTGTGTCCGCACAGCTATCTCTCCGATCAATAAATTGAAGCCCATCATAATCACTCCCAAAAAAACCAGATAAAAAAGGCCAATCAAACTACCCACCTGAGCTACCGCATAAGGAACGCCCAAAACTCCAGCACCAATTGTACCCGCCACAATCAAAGCCACACCCTCAAAAAGACCTATCTCTTTATGAAAGACACCCTGATGCATGGCCACATGTTCTTTATTCAATCTTTTATAATTATTACCAAACATAATGGCTCTATTATAGCATAAAAAAATAATCCTGATAAGGATTATTTGGCTTGCAGAGCACATTGTAATGAAACTCTGTACACGCCGGGGGATTCGAACCCTCGACCCTCTCGGTGTAAACGAGATGCTCTAACCAACTGAGCTAGGCGTGCTTGGATTAACTGCTGACAATAATAACTCAAACTCCACAACTTGTCAATATAACAACAGACCAATAAACAATAACAACACTATTATTCTATTTCACTACTGCATTGCTAATTTTTGTTTTTACCATCTCCCAATACCTCCCATCCCCTTGTTTCTCCTTCATCCAATACCACCACTCTACCCCCCAAAGATAAGTTCGCGATACACCAATTCTTTCCACATAATCAAAATGTTTCTCCAATCGCTCCAGATTCATGGTTTTTTCTTGTTCCTCAATCGGCGTGTCCTCTGGATGAATATCAGTAAACCAAGGTTCAGCTTGAAGTTCAGAAATAATAAAATTATTGGTTGATATTTTCCAAAATTCTGCTTTCAAACGGTAAAAAGCTGCTGGTAACCAATCATAATTCCAAATCTTTCCACTTGGAGTTCTGACTATGCGATAAAGTGTAGTACCAAAAATATCCCCGGCCCGACTAGCTTCTCGCCAAGTACTAAGTTCACCACTGTCAGTAATCAAAATCTTGTGATTGACATCCAAAGAACGAACCAATTTTATTTCTTCTTCCACCAAATCTTGACGAAAATTTTCACATTCACCAAAACGAAATTTGATAAATGGTTCATTTTCTACCTGCCACATTTCCAAAGCTGAATTATTTTTATATCTTTCTACAATATATTTAACATAATCAAATAAGGCTGTCTCATACTCACCGGCAGACAAATCCTTGGTCCAGCCCGGCACATGACATTCTGGCCAACGTGGAGCTTTTTGCCCCACTACTAAAATTATTTTAATTCCTCTTTTAGCTGCTTCTTGAATCTGCCAATCTACTTCCACGCCGTTATAACGATCTTGTGCCGGTTGAGTCTCGGTCCAAGTAGCGGCAATGCGTAAATATTTTGGTTTAAGTTCATCAAGCATGGCCAAATAGACTTCCTGCCAAACCAAACCCAAAGATTCAGCATGTTGACGATTGAAAGATATGCCATATTCTACTGGATATTTTATTTTGGAATTGAACCAAAGATAACCATAGGTGACAGCCAAAAACAAAAAAAATACTAATAATAGACGAAAAATAAATTTGATCATAAAACAAAAAATATTGAACCAATAGCCACCAAAATAATCGCGATAATTTCTACGGCAATCTCGCGTTTAGTAAAATATTCTTTGAATAATTTGGGTAAAAATTTGGTCAATAAATAAATAAAAACAAACATGAAAATATATTGCAAGCCAGACATGGCTCCTACCAAAGTCACACTGCCAATAGCCATGGCATATTGAATAAGTAAATTAGCAACCACTGAAAAAATTTTATTGAAGATAATAATAAGAGCCGACCGTTTATTAGTGTTCATCTGTTGTTTTTTATTTTTTTGTTTAAAAATAGCACGTACAGAAGGCAACAACAAAAGGCCCAGACCTACCAAACCAGCAGTGGCCTTACTCCAAGCCAGAGCTGTCCAAAAAGGATAAACTCCATAAAGATACTTGGCGCTAACATGAGAAATGGCAAAAAACAACCCAGAAACAATCGCCCACACAAAACCCATATGAAAACCACTATGAACACGGGTTTTTTCAAAAGACAAAAGAATCGAAGCAAAAAATAAAATAATCATTCCACCCACTTGTAATGAAGTGAGTTGCTCACCCAAAAAAAGATTGGCTAAAAAATAAATTAGAATTGTAATTATTGCCCCGTTGAAAGGATTGATATGCGAAGCTTCACCTTTTTTGACAGCGACGAACAAAGTCCACAACCCCAAACCAAAAGCCACACCAGAGACTATTGCCCAGCACCAATCTAAACCTTGCAAAAAACCCCAACCGGTAAAAGGCAGTGCCAAAAGAGCCACCACCATAACGATGCTGGAATAAAAAGCATAAACTGCCGGCTTGGCAGAATTACTGACGATAAATTTATCAAGAATAAAAACAATAGCAAGCAAAGTATAACCTAATATCGCCACCAAAAACCAATTCATAATTAAAAATTATTTTATTTAAAATTGTTTAAAAATTGAAAATTAAAAATTTCAAATTATAACAAATGTATATCCTCTATTTCACTCCTGCGACCATGTAAAACTACTTCCTCAATATGATAAGCGCCATTTCTCGGAGCATCAAGAAAGCCGTGTAGTGCTGCTTCGGCCAACCAACCCGACTGTAACCAATCCATCAACCACTCATTAGTGTGACGCGGATCTTCTTGATCTACGCCTGCTCCTATCGAAGTCAACCAGGCACGATTAAAGTCTTCTTGTGAACCAACCGGTGGAGCCATGATTATGGGCAAACCCAATCCAGCATAAAAAGATAGTTCACTAGGTTTTGTCCAAAGTATATCAGTCGTCAAAAGCAACTCATTGAACTTTGCAAAATATTCTTGTTTATTATCAGCATAGAGAATACAAATATTACCATTGCAATTTTTGTCCAAATGTAAGTTTTGGATCATTTCTTGGTAATACAAAAAAACATCATTTCTCACACCAGCTACCAAATTTAATTTAATTTTCCCGGCTTTAATTTCTAAAAATAAACTCTTTAAAATTTCCGCACCCAATTCACGCTGGGCTCCTGCTCCACCGACTGCAAAAGTGATTGACAAAGGTTCATTTTTCTTTTTTTGCACAGGATAATAATCACCCAAAAATTGTTCCAAAGTTTCTTGATATTTTTTTTGGAAACGTCCTTCTGGATCAAGGTGCACTATACGACGCGCCAGACTTTTTTTCAAAACAACCAGATCCTTATCACCAATATTCTCCTTGGGTAATGGAAAACCAGTAATAAAAATTTGTTCTTCTTTTATCCCATACTCTTGCAAACGTTCTTTGACGCGTCGATTGGGAGCCAAATATTTGATTTTAGTTTTCCCCGGATCAAGCGGTGCCCAAGCCCGAGCAATATCTGTATCCGTACACAAACAAAAAATTTCTCCTTTGTAGCCATGTTCTTCAGCAAAAAAAGCTGGCGTAAAAAAAGTGGCGATCAGTGGTAATGGTTTTTTATTTAATCTTTCAATCAAATCTTTACCCCAACCTTTTTTAATCAAGCCATAAATTTGTTTGAGCTGTACTGTAGGCTGAGATAAATCACGAAAAGGGTAAAATGGTAAAATCCTCTGCAAATAATCCATAATGGCAAAAATCCAATTACCAATAACCGGTAAATGCTTCAATCTAGAAATACCTTCATAAAATTTTCTTCCACTTTCCCAAATCCGTCGATCCCGAACAGGGATACCAGCATAACGATTGGCATTGATAACTTCACCAATTTCTAAATGAGGATCAAGATTAGCGGCGAAATCTTTAAGCGGATAAGCGGCCCTTTGATGCCCATAGCCCATATCTACTGCGATGATATAAGCTTTTTTGTTTACTTTTTTTATTGGCATAAATTTATTGTGATATTATACCATAAAATTAAAAAACCGCCCATCGCGAGCGGTTTTAAAATTATTCAGTCGTCTTTCCATCAAAATGTTCCTCTTCACTCATGGCTTGTTCCTTGGTCAAATGTTCTACTCCATCTCTATGTTCGGCTGGAGAATAAATCGTATATAATTTCAAATCTTCGCTACCGGTATTTATTACATTATGATTGGCTCCGGCTGGTACGATAACTACATCATCAGCTTTTACCTCATAAGTAGTTTCATCAATGACTACTTGTCCACTTCCCTGTTCAAAACGAAAAAATTGATCATGTTCCTCATGAACTTCTGCGCCAATTTCTTCGTCAGACTTCAGGCTCATTACTACCAGTTGACTAAAAGCTCCAGTATAGAGTACCTTGCGGAAAGAATCATTTTCCAAAGTAGCTTTTTCAATATCTGTATGAAATCCTTTTTTCATATTATTTTTAAATTAATAATTAACTGGCACGGGCTGAGGGAATCGAACCCCCACCAATGGTTTTGGAGACCATTGTTCTACCACTAAACTAAGCCCGCAAAAAAGTCCCGAAGTGACGGGACTATTTTACCTTATTTTGTCTCTTTATGCAAAACATGTTTTTTGCAATATTTGCAGTATTTGTTCACCTCTAAACGATTTTTAAGAGTCTTTTTGTTTTTTCGAGAAAAATAATTGGTATGTTTGCAAGCAGTGCATTCAAACTTCACCATATTCTCGCGTTCTTTTGATGGCATAATAAATAACTTAAAATTTAAACATCAAAATATATTTTTACCCTGAGCCGTTGTCGCCCCGCATTTGCGGGGGAGACCACCTCCTTACCATGCCCCGCAGATGCGGGGTACCAGCTGAGCTAAACCCAACTTTGAGCCGTTGTCGCCCCGCATTTGCGGGGGAGACCACCTCCTTACCATGCCCCGCAGATGCGGGGTACCAGCTGAGCTAAACCCAACTTTGAGCCGTTGTCGGGATTTGAACCCGAGACCACCTCCTTACCATGGAGGTGCTCTACCAACTGAGCTACAACGGCATTTGCATATTTTCAATTTCAATTTGTAATTGTTTTCCTCCCTTTAATTTTTTTAAATATTTTTCATATCTCAAAGCCTCTATTTTACTATCAAACCCCTTACAACACAACACCTCAAATGGCCTTCTATTTTTTGTTGACGAGTTTAATCCTTCATTATGCTGTCGCAATCTTCTTTCCAAATCATTAGTATTACCTATGTATCTTTTATGATCCTTAGATGATTTTAAAATATATGTATAGTATTTCATAGACCTCCTTACCATGCCCCGCAGATGCGGGGTACCAACTGAGCTACAACGGCACGTCTTCGCTTGGTTTAACAACCAAGCTTCGCCGCGCAAGTATACTTTCTTTTGAAAGTTACTTGCTCGTCCGAAGCTTGAGCATTAGCGAAAGCGAAGGCGGGAGCTACAACGGCACGACAATGAACCGAATTATACAAAAAAACCAAAAAAAAGTCAATAACTGAATTTTTTGGCTTATTTCTGACAAATTGGACAATAAAAACTACCTCTTCCACCAAGAACAATTTTGGTAATTTCCCCTCCATCATTGCGTTTACACTTCAACCCTTCCCTATCATAAACTTTTAAAAACTTGGCGTGATAGCCCCCTTCTCCTTCACAATCTCGATAATCACTAAAAGTTGTCCCTCTATTTTTCACTGCCACCTGTAATACTTTCACACTTGCCTTATGTAATAATCGGAGTTCTTTTGGAGAAAGAGCACTAGCTTTCTTCTGTGGCCTGACTCTAGCTTCAAAACAAATTTCACTGGCATAAATATTGCCAATACCGGAAATCTTATCTTGATCCATGAGAGCCACTTTGATTGGCTTATTTTTATTTTTCAAAACTTTTTTAAAATATTCAAAACTAAATCTTTTGTCTATTGGTTCCAAACCAAATTTTTGTTTAATTTTTTCCAAACCCGCCTGATCAACTATTTGCATATAACCAAAACGACGAATATCATTGAAATAAAGCTTACCGCCATTTTTAAATTCAAAAATAATTCTGGTAAACTTATTTGGTAACTGCTCTAAACTAGGTTCTGGATGCCCTCCAGCTATCACTTTAAATTTTCTTTTATAAATAAGCTGACCAGTCATCTTGAGATGAGTGAGTAAATATTTATCCCCAGGTAAAACAAAAATGATCAATTTACCAATCCTAGAGATTTCTTTTAAATAATTATTTTTAAGTGTCTTCAAAAAAAATGGTTTGGTATTCTTGATAATCGCTTTTGCTGAAAGCCAAACATTAGTTATTTGCTGTCCCACAACCATTTTACGAAGATCTTGTCTAATTGTTTCCACTTCTGGAAGTTCTGGCATAGAATAATATTATAAACAAAAATCAACTTCTTTAAAAGTTGACTTTGTGGGTGGAGAAGGATTCGAACCTTCGAAGGCTGAGCCAACAGATTTACAGTCTGTCCCCTTTGACCGCTCGGGAATCCACCCATTTGGTATTTAAATTGTAAATATTTTTATTTATAAATAAAATTCGAACCTTCGAAGCCCGCCGAATTGGCGGGCAACAGATTTACAGCCCGACTAATGCCGGGCAAGTCTGTCCCCGGCGCCTGCCCGCCGTAGCTTTAGCGAAGGCGGGACCGCTCGGGAATCCACCCATTTGGTATTTAAATTTATCCGGAGCCGAGAACAGGATTCGAACCCGCGACCCGCTGTTTACAAAACAGCTGCTCTACCAGCTGAGCTATCTCGGCACATTATTCCACTAAACCATTTGTTCAATTTTTTCTTTCCACAAAACTAATTTTTGATTTTCTGGATTTACCATTCTAAGTTTTTGATATCCTTCTTCGGCTGATTTTTTGTCTCCACATAATACACTAACCTCCACCAACATGTCAAGATATTTGGGATTTTGAGGTTCCAGTTCTACCGCTTGGCGAACTGCTTCCAAGGCTGTGTCAGAACGTCCCAATTCTTGTAAAAGATAAGCCAAACGAGCAAAAAGATTGGGACGACTGTCTTGAACCAAGACTGCTGATTGATAATATTCCACTGCTTCCTCTTTTTTTCCTTCCTCTTCACAAATCTCAGCTAGTCGCACCAGGGCTGTTTCATTGTGAGAATTCAGTTGTAATAAAAACTTCAAAGTTTCTTTGGCCTCTGTTAAATTGTTTTGTCCGAAATAAACTTCCCCCAAGCCTAGATAGGCTTCTTCATTCTTGGCGTCAAATTTGATAGCTGACAAAAATTTTCTTTCAGCCTCTTCCCATTTTTTTTGTTCCAAAGCAAAACGTCCTTCTTGTAAAATAATCCGCAAATCTTCTTTTTGTTGCAGACGTTTTTCTTTTGGCTCGTTTTTTTTATGCTTTTCATGATATTCCATCACCATTTTCTGTATTTTACCTACATACTGGCGAAATTTAAGCTGTAAATTTTTCCAAGTCTGTACTACTGGTTGAAACATTTCCCGACGTCTTTTGTCGGCTTCTTCACTTCTTTTTTGCAGACGTTGTTTCAAAATATTATCCTTTTTATTTTCAATCACTACTTCGGGAATATTATCCACATCCAAAAGACTCAACTGAGAAAATTTACGAGCCACCAAAACAACCATCACTGCCAAAGCAAGTAAAATAATAACATAAGGGACAAAAGTGTACATAAAATTAAATTTTTTCAGCAATAGAAATCAAAGTGGAAAAATTTTCCAATTTGGTGGAAGCACTCCCCACCAACACTCCATCGATCATTGTTTGCGTGAGATATGATAACACATTTTTCTCATCTACACTACCCCCGTAAAGCACCGGGGTTTCCCGATCGGTATACTGCTTCAATTCATTCTTGATCCAGCCTTGCACGTCATCTGCTTCTTCTGGACTACAAGGCTCACCCACTCCTCCTTTGGAAATCGCCCAAACAGGTTCATAAGCCAAGATGATTGAACCACCATTCAAATTCAAATCTGCAAAGGCTTTCATTAGTTGCTTTTTCAAACGATATTCGCGCTTACCCTCGTCACGATCCTCTCTGGTTTCTCCAATGCAAACCACTGGAATCAAACCCACATTCAAAGCTTCCTCAATTTTTTTACGAACATCATCATCAGATTCATTAAAAACATATCTTCTTTCCGAATGTCCAACCAAGGCATACTGACAACCAATATCTTTGAACATGAGCGCCGAAACTGCGCCAGTATAAGCTCCTTTTGGTCTCCAAGTATGATCTTGTGAACCTAGAGCAATACCACTTCCTGAAAGATTATCCACCACAGTTTTCAATCCCAAAGTAGAAGGAAAAACTGCCAAAGTCAACTTCTTTGAATCAAATTTAACTTTGGCCAAAGTTTGAGACAATGAATCTGTTTCATTGTAATCCAAATACATTTTCCAGTTACCAAAAATATATTTCATATTAAGTTTGTTAAGTATCTAAGTTATCCAAGTTAGCTAAGTTATAAACTTAGTAAACTTAGTCAACTTAGAAAACTATTTTGTTTTTATTCACATCCCCAATCACTGCTACTCTCACTTTTTTCCAATCAAAAACTTTTTTAGCTAAAGCTTTTATTTGAGTATTGGTGACTTTTTCAATTTCCTGCAATTTTTCTTCCGGAGTTTGGATGCTACTCATAAACAAAGCTTCCTTGGCATACCAGCTGGCCTGAGCGCTAGAATCTTCCAGAGACAAAGTCAAAGCCCCGCGAATATGGGTCTTGGCGTCTTTTAATTCTTGTACTGTCACGCCTTTATTGATCAATTTTTTAATTTCATTTTTTATTACTTGAATGGTTTTGTTGATATTTTTGGCTTCTAGGCCAGCCCGAATATAGAGGTATCCTGCATCACGAAAATTGTCTGCTCCGCTTCGTACCAAATAAGCCAATCCTCTCCTTTCGCGAATCTCAATAAACAGCCTGGAACTCATAGACCCGCCAAAAATAGTGTTCATTACTGCCACGACTGGATTGAGATTGTCTGTATAATCAAAACCAGGAAATCCCACCATTAGTTGCGCTTGATCGGTTTTTTTATGTTCAACTTTCAATCTTTCTTCGCCAAACTTCCCTTTCTCATATTTTCTATCTTTCAATTCTTTATTCTTCCACCCACCAAAATATTTGTTTAAAATTTGTTTAATATTTTCTCCATATTTACCAGCGATGACGATTGTCATATTTTCTGGATTGTAATGTTCGTCACGAAAACACAAAACATCTTTCCTGTCATAACTCAAAACCGTTTTTTCATTCCCGGCAATATCCCGACCCAAAGGATTTGTAAACATCAAACTTTCAAAAATGTTTTCTATATTCATCAGTGGATTATCATGATACATGCGAATCTCTTCTACAATCACTGTCTTTTCTTTTTTCATTTCCCTGGCTTCAAACTTGGAGCTATAGAGCATATCAGAAAGAATATCCAAGCTGATGTCTAAATATTTAGCATCGGCCTTGATATAATAACCCGTATATTCCTTGCTGGTAAAGGCATTATATTCTGCTCCCAAACGATCAATCTCTCGCGTCAAAATCAAAGTTGAGGGTCTTTTCTTGGTGCCTTTGAACATCATGTGTTCTATAAAATGTGAAACACCAGCCATTTTTTCATTTTCATAACGCGAACCAACTGGAAACATCACCAAGACTGTGGCTGATTCAGCTTCTTTTTGTGGAACCAAAAACACGCTGGTTTTATTTTTCAGTTGGTATTTTTGATACATAAAAAAGTAGCCTATAAATATTCCTGTGGAATTTTACCACCTCTATCAGTCCAATTTTTTAAATTTGGAGTCAAAGTCTCTATGATTTTTGTTTCTGTTTCATCAAATTCTGAAAACATTTTCCCTTCCGGTAAAATAACCGAACAATCACTAGGATTTATTTTAAACTCAAAACCGAGTTGCTTATGAGCATTTTCTAATGCACCTTTAATTTGTTCAGAAGCAAAATTAGCTTGTGCTTCTAAATATTCCATTCTAACCATAAAAAATAAAGTTAAAAATTAAATTTACTTAATAAATAATTTTTTAATTCACCAATCTCTATTCTCTCCTGTCCCATGGTATCACGATCCCTCACTGTCACTTTTTTATCTTCTAGAGAATCAAAATCTACTGTCACACAATAGGGCGTACCCACTTCATCTTGACGGCGATAACGTTTACCAATACTTTGAGTTTCATCATAATCCACCAAAAAATCTTTACGCAATTCATGGGCAAGATTTCTAGCCACGCTGGATAATTCTTCTTTTTTGGAAAGTGGCAAGATCGCCACTTGTACTGGCGCCAAATGTTTGGGAAATTTCATCACCACCCGCACCTCTGTCTCACCTTCTTCAGCTGTTGGCGCTTGTTCTTCGTGATAGGCTTCTAGCAGAGAAACCAAAAGCATGCGGTCAATGCCAAAAGTCGGTTCAATCACATGAGGAATAAACTTTTCATTGGTCTCAGGATCGGTGTAGTGCAAATCTGCTCCGGAAAATTCCTCATGTCGACTAAGATCAAAGTCTGTGCGATAGGCAATACCATGTAATTCTTTGACTCCAAAAGGATATTTGTATTCAACATCCACCGTGCGTTTGGAATAATGAGCCCTCTCATCTTCAGGAATCTCATGCCAAACCAGATTGTCCATGTTCACTTGCATAATCTCCTGCCACCAACGTTTGATTTCCGAGAGCCACATTTCAAAAATATTTTCCCAATCTTTGGGATTGATAAAATATTCCAATTCACCAATTTCAAATTCACGAGTACGGAAAATAAAATTACCCGGAGTGATTTCATTGCGAAAATTTTTGCCAATCTGAGCAATACCAAAAGGTAAACGACGACGAGTGGTATTCAAAATATTTTTGAAATTCACAAACATGCCACCGGCAGTTTCGGGACGAAGATAGGCAACAGTAGAAGAATCCTCGGTAGTGCCCAAAAAAGTTTTGAACATCAAATTGAAGCTCTTGGGTTCAGTCAAATTTCCACCACAATCCGGACAGGTGATTTTTGCCAGATCTTGGCTAATACCATCTTTGTCATAATGCGGAACAATACCTTTGGCTTCCAAAAGGTGATCAAAACGAAAACGATGATGACATTTTTTACATTCCACCAACTGGTCAGAAAAATTTTCCAAATGTCCAGAAGCTTGCCAAACTTTGGGATTCATAATGATGGCTGAATCAATCGCCACCATATCACTTCTCTCTTGAACAAAAAATTTCCACCAAGCTTTTTTGATATTTTGCTTAAGCTGGTGCCCAAGTGGACCATAATCCCAAGAATTGGCCAGACCACCATAGATCTCACTGCCAGGAAAAATAAATCCCCGACGCTTGCTCAAAGAAACAATTTTATCTAATAAATTTTCCATAGAATTTATTTCTAAATCGTATTTATTTCTTTTTCTTTTTCTTCTCCTACTTCTTTAATTTTATCATTATATTCTTTCACCATTTTCTCCAAAACGTCCAATTGAGTAAATTTTTCATCTTCGCTCATTTCTTTATTTTTCTCTACTGTTTCAATCATATTTTTCAATTCTTCACGAATTTTACGAACCGCAATTCTGGCTCCTTCCAATTTTTGATGCAAAACTTTTATCAATTCTTGACGTCTCTCCTGAGTAAGTTCAGGCAATGGTAAAAGTATCAATTTACCATTATTCACTGGATTGATACCGAGTTGTGAAGCACGAATCCCCGACTCTACCGCCACAGTCAAACTCTTATCCCAAGGCTCTACAGCGATCGTCTTAGCGTCCTGAATAGTGATAGAAGCTAAAGCCTTGAGTGGTTGACGACTACCATAAGCTTCGATAGATACATCCTCTACCAAAGCTGGAGTGGCGCGACCAGTGCGCAAACTGGAAATATCATTGCGTAAAAATTCCAAAGCTTGTTGAAACTGTTCTTTGTGATTGTCCAATAAACTCATAAAAAAATATTAAATTATTTAGTACTAGGGGGAATAGAAAAACCCAAATAAATCAAATCTTTTTGCGGATGAACTCTTAGAGCCACTGGCATTTGTCCGCTGGGCAATTTCTTGGTGATCCAATTTACACCACCATCCAAACTTTTGTAAAAAGTGGAACGATTATTGATCGTGGCCGTATAGTAAATTTCTTTTTCATTTTGAGGATTGAGAGCAAAAGCGTAGATGTCGGCTCCTCCCGGAGGAGTTATCAAATTAAATTTTTGCCAGCTATCACCTTTGTCACGAGAAACCAAAATACCATAAGTGGAAACCCAATAAATAGTGTCTGGATCAGTAGCACTCAACAGATGCCGACGATAAGCAGTGGCTCCTGAAAAATCCTTCATTTTGTCTTTCAAAGAAAACCAACTAGCGCCATTATCCAAAGTTCGATAAATTCCATTATCACGTGATATTACATAAATTAAACCGGATTGTAAATGGCTGGGCGAAACTGTAACCAAGCGAGTGCCTAAACGAATCAGAACATTCCAACTCTGGCCACCATCCAAACTTTGCAAGAGATCACCATTGCTTTCACCTAGATAAACCGCAAAAGGCATAAAATTATTAAAGGCCACCGAAGTAATCAACACGTCAGCTCTAGATTCACGATAAATTTCTGTCCAATGGCGGCTACAATCATCAGTCTTGAAAAGTTGGCGGCCATTGGTAGCATAAATGATACACTTATTCTGAGGATGGACTGCCACCCCATAAATAAATCCTGTATTTAAAGGCGCTGCCTGCTGTTGCCAAGTTTTACCCCCGTCATAAGTAAAAAACAAGCCATTTTCACGAGAGGCCAAGTACATAGCTTCAGGATCATGGGGATCTTCCACAATGCGGTAAACATTGACTCCGGAAATACTCTTGATCCCTTCTGGAGTTTGTAAATTCATACTAGCCAACCAAGTCTCACCTCTATCGCTTGAAACAAAAACTCCGGCTGGACCACTAGTAGTGTTACTTTTATTGGAAAAGGAAACACAGCCAGCGCCAACCAAAACCATAACCAACAATAGAAGCAGTAAACTATAAATTTTTTTATTCATATTATGGCAAAGTTAATAAAATATTATCAAAAATTAAACGAGGATTGACATTTTGTCTTAATAAATTCCTGGCGCTAATAATCTTTTCTTCAACCATTGGCACATTTTCACCATTCCATTTCGATTCTTTGGATCCTGTCATTGCTGGCAAGTCATATTTTTTGAAATAAATATTTCGCAAAAGCAATAACCAAAGATTTAAAATTTCTTGCAATCTATCTCGATTAGCCACATTATCTTCCACTTCTTTAAAAAAAACTTCAATAAGCTGTTGCTTGTCAAAAAAACTCTTGCCCAAAAGTTCATGGAAACGACTAACTTCATTTTGAAATTCTTGCCAAGCTGTAGGATCTTCTTGCCACTGCCGAATTTTACCTGGCAAACCCAAAGACCAATTTAGCTGTTCCTCACTCACTGACCAAGATTTACTAATCTTTTCTTGAGGAACCGGTTCAAAAAAAACCATTTGACAACGAGAAACAATCGTAGCTGGTAAAAAACCCTGGTCTCTGGTGATAATAAATAAGATCGTTTTATCAGCCGGCTCTTCCAAAGTTTTCAAAAGAGCATTGGCGGCTTCACTGTTCAATTTTTCTGCTTTATCAATGATCGCTACTTTATAACCGCCAAGATAAGCATGTCTGGCTAGAGTCTGTCGCAAATTTCTAATTTGTTCAATGTTGATATCTTTGTTTGTTTTTTCTTTTTTTTCAGAAAATTCTTGCTCAACCAACACAAAATCCGGATGAGAAAAAAGCTTTTCTTTGTTAGTTCCCAAAAGATCACCAGCCAATTTTTCCGCGACTGTCCTTTTGCCAACACTCTCTGGACCAATAAAACAATAAGCATGACTCAACCTGCCATGTTCCACTACTTTAGCAAAAAAATCAAGAATTTTTTCATGTCCGACAATCTCGGCTTTCATATCCAAAATAATACCATTTTATGACTGTAAAAGCAACCTCCAAGTTTCTCGCGCCGATTTTTCCCAAGAAAAATTTTTTATTCTTTCTAAACCTTTTTCTATTTGTTTATTTTTTAATTCTTGATTTTTTAATAATTGTAAAATAACTGTTGACAATTCTTCCACACTAGCCGGATCGACATAGAGGCCGGCCTCCCCGCCTATTTCCGGAAGTGAACCCCCTTTGCTGGCCACTACTGGCACCCTGCTCACAAATGCCTGTAAAACCGGCAAACCAAAACCTTCATAAAGTGAAGGAAAAACAAACAATTCTGCTCCCGCGAATAAATATGGTAAGTCTGCTTCACTTACCCAACCAGGGATAATAATATCATTTTCAAATTGGCTATTTTCGATCGCTTGTTTGACTTTTTCATAACCATAACCCGGCTCACCAACCAGGACCAAAGAAAATTTAATATCCGGCAACTGTAACCTCACTTTTTCAAACGCTTTTATAATATTCACTGTATTTTTCTTTTCCTCTAGTCTGCCCACTGACAAAAGATAAGGTTGATAAATAGAATAATTATCTAATATTTGTTTGATGTCTTCAATTTTTTTATCATTTAACTCATATCTTTTATCATACCCATGATAAATCACTTCAACTTTGTGCAAATCCTTAAATCTAAAGTCTGAACTTAATTCTTTTTTTACAAACTCACTTGGAACTATCACTTTCCACAAATTTTTAACTGCAAATTTTGCTGACCAAACTGAATACCATCTTTCAAACCGATTATAACTACTGGAAAATCTCAAAGCTGCCACATCATGGACAGTCATAACTGTTTTATGAGGATGAATAATTGGAAATACATGTGCCGGAATAAATAAAATATCCGGTGGATTTATAAACATTTCCCAACTCAAACGAATTTGAGTCCAAAGACGTTGAAGAGGCCAATGCAAAACTTTTTCAGACCAATTTGCTGGCAAAACTGCCAACTCCCCGCGCAAAGGTTTATCTGTATACAAAACAACCCGAACATTATCGGGTGTTATTTTTTTCAATTCCTGCAACAAATGGTAAGCGTACCAGCCCACGCCTGTCTTTTTTTCTTGATTAGCGCGCGAAGCGTCAATGCCAATTAACATAAAAAATTAACGGGTAGCCAAAATACTGCGTTTATAACTTTCTAGATTTTCAAGAGCAATACCAGTACCCTTTACTACACACAGCAGTGGCTCATCGGCCACATAACAAGCCACACCGGTAGCTTGAGAAAAAAGTTCATCCAAATTTCTAAGTTGCGAAGAACCACCCGACATGATTATTCCCTTATCCATTACATCGGCAGATAATTCCGGTGGAGTTTTGTGCAAAACCTCTTTCAAAGCTTCTATCAAGCCCTGAAGATCTTGCTGTAAAGCTTCCACCACATCGTCTGAACTGACTGTGAGAATTCGTGGCAAACCAGAAATCATGTCGCGTCCTTTTACTTCCATAGTCAAGGGCTTATCCATAAACATAGCCGAACCAATCTGAATTTTTATTTCTTCAGCTGAACGTTCGCCAACTGCCAAACCATATTTACGTCTTACATATTCTTGAATTGAAGAATCAAACTTATTGCCACCGATTCTTACTGAACCCCAAGAAACTATGCCACCAAGAGAAATTACTGCCATTTCCGCAGTACCGCCACCAATATCTATAATCATATGTCCAGAAGCTGAGCCAATAGGAATATCAGCACCGATAGCAGCCACGATCGGTTCTTTGATAATATAAGCCGCTCGCGCTCCGGCCGCCATCGTAGCATCAATCACTGCTCTACGCTCTGTAGAGGTAATACCTGCTGGCACCGCCACCATCACTTCAGGACGAAATAAACGCACTCCACCCAAAGCTTTATTTATAAAATATCTAAGCATGGCTTCAGTCGTATGATAATTGGCAATCACTCCATCTTTCAAAGGTCTTTCGGCAATAATACTATCTGGAGTACGGCCAATCATTTCTTTGGCCTCACTGCCTACAGCCAATACTTTACCATCTCCTTTGGAAACAGCCACTACTGATGGTTCATTAATAACCACACCTTTTTTGGGAAGATGAACCAAAACATTAGTTGTACCAAGATCAATAGCGACTTTTTTAATTAACATAATAAAATAATTTTGAAATTTTTTAATTTAAAAATTTATTTCAAACTTTCTGTCTTCTCTCAAGTTTCCACTATATTTATAAACTTCGTTCCCCCACTCCGATTCGGCCTCCGCCGGCTCTGCCGCAGTTATATTTTTACCAAAATTAAGGTCCAAAGTCAAACCATGATTTACAGTTCCCAATTGTTTTTGCACCAATAACTGATAATCATTGTCCATAATATTCACTGGCAAAAAATAATTAAAATTTAAAAATTTATTTTCACCAGGTTCAATGCTAATAAAAGTCCCAAACCATTTCTTGCCCAATTCTTCTCCTTGATCAAATTTACTAATTTTTTTTGTGACGCCCATTTCATTCATTTCTCGAATTTCAATCAATTCACTGCCAATCGGCACAAAGATACGAACATAGGTGCGATAACGAGTAGTTCGCCAATCAAATCCACCTTGATGTTTATAAAGCATTTGCGCCGAAGCCAAAAAACGTCCTTCCGGAGATCTGGAAATTTGATAATTGAGAAAACGTTCCAAAGCATGATCAGTTTTCAAGGCCGCCAAATTGGCATCTACCCATAGCAAATAATCACCACTCTTATTTTCTTCAACTTTTCCAGTCCAACCTCTGGCAGATAATACTTCTTGAAAATTTTTATCCGAAGAATAAACCAAAATTTGTTTTTCCTTTCCCATCTTATCCAAAAGCGACAAATAAGTAGAAAAATTTTCAAAAAGATTTTCCTGTAAATGTCCAAGTAATGCCAGCATAAAAGGTTTGATGATTTGTTTGCGTTCAGTATGCACTATGCCTTTGTCATCATAACCATATTCCACTTCATACTCCAATTTTTCAATCACATTATCAGAAGTAAATTCTATATTTTGAATAACAAAAGGACCGGTAATTTTTAATAATTCTTCCAAAATAGTCGGAGTAAAAGCAAAAACAGTTTGAATATCTCCTGCGGCCACTCCACCCTCAGCTCGATAAAATTCCAAAGCTTTCTTGGCACTTTCGGAAAAATCTGGTGACCAGTTGCTATCACGAAAATACCAGCGATCTACTTTCAAATGTTCGGTAATTGGCCTAGGTGGCGCTACCACCCAATCTTGGGGGACCTGTCGATCCAAGTTTTCTGTACCATCCAAAGCCAAAATTTCCATATGGCCTTGATCAAATCTCACTGTCGCATAAACTCCGATAAAACCACCACCTGGACGTAATTCTGTATTATTGACAAAAAGAAAAAGATAAGTTTTTGGTGAATCAAAACCTAAAATTTGCGGTAATAACTTCAATAAATCTTGATTTTCTTCCCCTACTTGTTTTTTTATGAATTCATTTTCAACAATTTTTTCCGGAGTTAAATTTTTCACCCAAAAAAATCCATATACTCCAGCAACCAAAAGCAACAATATAAAAATACTGAACAGTAAAAAAAATATTTTCATTCCTTTATTCATACAAAATTTATAAATTTCTCCCCAAGGCAGCCCATTCTTTACCCTTGCCAAGTTCCTCTCTTCTTTTCTTCTGTGAAACATTGAATCCCAAATATCTCCCAAACATCAAATGCGTCACCGCATCTATGGCGGGAATTGCTGAAATAAAAATCATAGAAATTGGCAATAAAACCCACTGTAGAACCATTAATAAATAACGATGGGGAGACACGCTTTCCGGACGACGTGGTAAAAGCGGTAAACTCAATAAAGCTGACATCACCAAGCCTAACATAGCTGCGACCATCAAATTTTCCAAAATATGGGGTGCATTGAAAAATAAAGCACTTTGACGAACTGACTCCGGCGCTACCCACATTGGCAATCTTCCCAATAAAGTAATAATAATCGCTACCAAACACCAAGACCACTTACCTTCCCATTCAAGAAAAACCCATTTGAATTTTTTGTACCAAGGTATACGTTTACCAGCTTTGCCAAACTCCCAAAGTAAATAAGGTACATGTTCCACCCCCCAAGCCCAACGTCTTTGCTGGCGATATAAATTTTTAAGACTCTGCCACCAACTATCATCTCTCACAGTGTCCATCGATACTGGCATATACATGGGTGTCACTTCATAGTCTCCATTATACGCCAAAAAACATTGATAAAAAATACGTGAATCTTCAGAGACTATTCTTTTTTCATGAAAACCAGCTTTTACAATGGCTGCAAAACTCATGGAATGCGAAGAAAAAGTAACCAATGAATCTTGCCGAGCCAGGGCCGTCATTAACCAAAAAGTAGTGCCGAAGGCCATAATACGTAGAATAGCGGGAGACTCCCACATATTATTATTATAAAGTGCCACTGGCTGAAAAGAAGAATGTGTAGGACGTGAGTGAGTACAATACAAATAAGTAAGATAAGCAAAATACTGTTCTCCACAAACAGTATCAATATCAAAAATAGTGGCAATCACTTGATCATAACTCCAACCTTTAGCATCAAGATATTTTTGCATTTCTCTTTCTGCGTAGTGGAGATTGGAACCTTTGCCAGGAATCTCACCTAGTGGATCAGCTGGATGTAAAGTGCCTACAACATCCGCAAAAAAACCCCCAAACTCTTCTTTGATATTTTTAAGAATCAATTCATAATTATCTTTTTTTCTTTCCTCACCCGCCACCACAATTACAAATTTTTCTCGATCATAGGCCGAACGAGCAATACTGGCAACTGCGTCCTTTACCACTTCCCAAGATTCATTATAAAGAGTGAGAAAAACCAGATGTTGCTTATCATGCCAATTGGTAAGTTCTTGTTGTAATTTTTTCTTCCAATCAATTTTTTTGGTTCGACGAAATCTAACCCAAGCCACTATTAAATAAAAAGAAAAATTTAATACTTTTAAAACCCAATAAATATCAAACAAAATAATAAAATATATCATCCACAAAGGTTTTACAAAGGCCAAAATCACTGATAACACCAAAGTCAACCAGACCGAAGCACCAGGCAAAATTTCATATAAACGATAACGTTGATAATCACTTAGCATAAA
>CAZQHU010000012.1:0-1349 GCA_964592785.1 uncultured Gammaproteobacteria bacterium
TTTTCTACCTTCAAATTCGTAGAGATTCATAACCTAGTCCTTAGTTAACACTTTTGAATCGGCAATCAAATCCATCCTAAATTCATACCCCATTTTTCGGAACCCATGTCGTTCATAAAATTCATGAACTCCGGTTTTTTCCATTTTGCTGGTACCAATAATTTTGTAGCACCCCTGGTTCTTGGCTTCTTCAATCGCCAGCTGAACTAACTTGCTTCCCAGACCGACAGACCGATATTTCTCCTCTACATAAACATTTTCCAAATACGCATAAGGCTCGGGGTGGCGATCCTGAAACATGATATAAACATAAGCCCAGCCCAAAATCTTATCATTTTCTTCCAAAATTATTTTGACCGCAAAAGCATCTTTTTTGATTTCTTTTTTTACTTGCATACAACTTATTTTAAAATTTTATTTTTCAAAACTTCACTCAACCTATCTGGACAAAGTCCACCACCCCAACGTTCATAATCACCCGCAATAATTTTGTAATCTGGTAAACTTTCCGGATCCACCCCAAACAATTGCCAACCTCTCTTTTTGTAATTACTTTTTTCCAATTTAGTAAGTTTGTGATTGCTATAAATCACAGTATCAATCTTACGTGGTAGATAATTTTGTAATTCACGTACAAACTCACTCATCATCTCTGGACCAGTCTCACCAGCTTTCTCATAGGCATTACCCATTACATAGACAAGTTTAGCTTGAGATTTTTTAAAAGCCGATTGAAAACCACTTGGCAAAACAGTGGCAATAATACTAGTGTACAAACTACCAGGACCAAAAAAAATATAGTCAGCATTTTCAATCGCTTTTTTTGATTCTTTAAATATTTTGGCCTCTGGTTCAAGCCAAACTTTCCTGATTCGTAATTTTCTGTCATACTCAGGCTCATCAATTTTATTTTCTCCAAAAATAATTTGGCCATTTTCCAGTTCAGCCACCAAATCTACTTTATCCAAAGTAGCAGGATAAACATGGCCAACCGCCTCCACTGCTTCTTCCAAGAATTGCAAAGCCTGTAAATAATTACCAGAATATTTTTCAGCTAAAACCAAAAATATATTACCCAAATCATGTTTGTAGAGTTTGCCAGGTACACTAAAACGATTTTTATAAAAAATACTTTTTAAAACCGGATAATCATAGGGTGACATCGCCAAAATCGCCCGCAAAATATCCCCGGTTGGCAAAACTCCAAATTCCCGACGTAATCGGCCAGAAGAACCACCAGAGTCGCTTACTGAAATGACTGCCGAAATATTAAATTTGTCAGCAAACTTTTTTACGGCGTTGAGAGTAATCGCACTACCATTGCCTCCACCAATAACAACAATGTTTTT
>CAZQHU010000012.1:1449-20623 GCA_964592785.1 uncultured Gammaproteobacteria bacterium
CGGCGTTGAGAGTAATCGCACTACCATTGCCTCCACCAATAACAACAATGTTTTTCTTTTTCATATATTTAAAAAATCAAGAACTTTTTTATCAGCAAAAGAATTAACAATTAAATCTGCTCGACTGAGATCATCTGGTAATTTAAATCTTAAATCTTTATAACCAATACATTTCATGCCTGCGCTTTTGGCCGCCATCACACCATTTTCTGCATCTTCAAAAACCAAACAATTTTCTGGATTCACTTGTAGAAGTCTGGCGGTATGCAAATAAATTTCTGGATTAGGCTTACCTTTGTAACCTACATGATCAGAACTTACCACCACTTCAAACATTTCCTGCCATTTAAACCTCCCCAAAATTGTTTCGATTTGCCACATCTTGGCACCCGAACACAATGCCAATCGAAAACCTTTATTTTTGATAAATTTCAATAAATTTTCTACCCCAGCCATTGGCTGAGCATGAACCTTGTAAATATCTTCCGATTCCTTTTTTCGAAAAGCCATAATATCTTTTTCGTCTTGTGATAAATTAAAATGTCCTTTCACCCATTTTACAGTCTCTTCTTCACTGCGACCATTTACATAACGCACATAATCATTATCAATCAAAAAACCAAAATGAGTAGCAAATCTGTCATCAAATTCTAGCCATGGAACAAAATTATCTACCAACACCCCATCCATGTCAAAAATAACAGCTTTAATCATAGTTATTCAACTGTCACTGATTTAGCCAAATTACGTGGCCGATCCACATCTTTGCCAAGCAAAACTGCCATATGATAGGCAAAAAGCTGTAAAGGAATAGTATTGATCAACGGTTCAAGAATTTCCATGGTATCTGGAACATAGATCACATCTTCGGCCAATTCTTGGGCTCTTTCATCGCCTTCGGTGGCAATCAAAATGATCGGGGCTTTTCTAGCTTTTACTTCTTCAATATTACTACGCATTTTTTCATAAAGCTGATTCTTGGTCATGATCGCAAAAACTGGAAAATTTTCTGATAACAAAGCAATCGGACCATGTTTCATCTCACCGGCGGCAAAAGCTTCACTATGAATATAAGAAATTTCTTTTAATTTGAGAGATCCTTCCAAAGCCACAGGAAAATTTATACCTCTACCTAGAAACAAAAAGTTTTTTGCATCTTTATATTTTTCAACAATTTTTTTAATTTTATTATCTTCCAGCAAAACTTTTTGCATCTTAGGTACTATTTCCCCCAAAGCTCCCAATATTCTCTGGCCTGTAGCCAAACTTAAACGACGGGATCTTCCAAATTGCAATGCGTAGAGTAAGAGCACTGACACCATGTTGGTATAAGCCTTGGTAGAAGCCACGGCGAGCTCTGGACCGGCGTGGATGTAGGTTCCTCCATCAGTTTCTCTGGCAATTGTTGAACCAATAACGTTAACAATGCCACGAACATATGCCCCCTTACGTTTGGCCTCTCGCACCGCGGCCAAAGTATCGGCAGTTTCACCAGATTGAGAAATAGCAAAAACAAGAGTGTGATTGTCAACAATCGGATCACGATAACGAAATTCACTAGCCACATCCACCTCAGTCGGAATGCCGGCCAAACGTTCAAAAGCATATTTGCCAATCATGGCCGCATAAGAAGCAGTACCACAGGCGATCAAAATAATTCGATTGATTTCTCGCATTTGCGCTTCGGTCATATTTAGACCACCCAAGTGCGCTGTACCATCCTCTTTATTAGTGCGCCCACGAACCGCATCTTTGAACACAGTTGGTTGGTCATGAATCTCTTTGAGCATAAAATGAGGAAAACCAGAAAGCTGAGCTTGAGCTTCATCCCAGTCAATTTCCTCAACTTGTTTGATAATTTCTTGATTATGCAAATTGAAAGTTTGTACTCCTTGCAAATTTATTTCCGCCATTTCTCCATCTTCCAAAAAAACCACCTTGTTGGTATAAGGCAACATCGGAGTGGCGTCACTTCCAACAAAAAATTCATCCTGTCCATAACCAATTACCAAAGGACTGCCCATGCGAGCGACAATCATGGTATCTGGATGATCACTATGCATGACCACCAAACCATAGGTTCCTCTTACTCGCCACAAGGCTTTTTGCACTGCTTGACGCAAATTTCCCGCATACAAAGATTCAATCAAATGCGCCAAAACTTCAGAATCAGTTTCTGATTGGTAGTGATGTTTTTCACCCAATTCTGATTTCAATTCACGATAATTTTCAATAATACCATTGTGCGCCAAAACAATCTTGCCTGAACAATCGCTGTGCGGATGAGCGTTTGGTTCAGTGACACCCCCATGAGTAGCCCAACGAGTATGAGCAATACCACTGTGACCTAAAATCCTTTCATTTTTTAATTTCTCTGCCAAATTATCTATCTTGCCAATTGCTTTTACTTGTTTTATTTTTCCCTGATCGACAATGGCAACACCGGCTGAATCATAACCACGGTATTCCAGTCTTCTCAAACCACCAACCAAAATTGGCAAAGTTTCCTTTTGGCCAATATATCCTACTATTCCACACATATTTTCGTCATTCCGAGCGTAGCGAGGAATCTCTTTTAGTAAATTCTCTTTTTCTCACTCGCTATACTCTTAATTAAAAATTAAAAAATTGAAATTATTTTACTACACCTTCTTCAAAAGCCCATTTATTCCCCTCCCAGTTCGACTTACTGGCCAATTTTTTCTCTAACAAACCAAATATCTCTTCTATCCGCAAAATATTTTTCTCTGCCAATAATTTAGAAATTAATCCTAAAAAGAAAATATTATAACTTATTTTTCCAATCTTTTGTTCTTCTAAAAAATTTTGGTAATCTGCAATGTCTAAAACTATGAACTCTGAACTATGAACTCTGAACTTTTTTGTTCGTTCCCGTGCCTGTTCACTCATTACCAATAGAATATCCGGTTTACTAAATCTGGGATAATTTATTTCCTGATCACTAATAATCAAATAAGAAAGTGATACCCCGCCGCGCTGTTCCAGCCCATAGTTGGGAATTTGCGAAATAAAAAATCCATTGGCAAAAGCTGCTTGTGCCAGCATATCAGAAATAAGTTGTATGCCCTGACCGCCGTCGCCAGAGAGTAAAATTTTTAATAACATATGCCCTTTCATTCCGATCCGCCGACTGGCGGAGAGGGATCTTTATCACCTCGTACATTTTAAAACAAAATTTTGTGATTTAATATGATTTTAATTTAGGAAAGATTCCTCGTCACTCCGTTCCTCGAAATGACCGGATATCTCTCCCAACTTAAACACCGACTTCAGCCTTTCATCTAAATATTTTATGGTCTCAACTCCTGTCGTCTTCCAATTGGTCGGGCAAAAAGACAAAACTTCTAGCAAAGCAAAATGTCCGGCTTGTTGAGTTTGAATAGCTTTTTCCAAAAATTCATTCAATTGTTTCGGTTCATTCACCGCACTGCGCGCTACAAAAGCTCCTGCTTTGGTCATGCCTTTAACCAATTCTGGACCAAACATTGGCTCTTCATTATTACCTGCTGGACTAGTAGGCGTAACTTGTCCCTTGAGAGTAGTCGGGGCGGTCTGTCCACCAGTCATACCATAAACTGTATTATTGATAACCAAAACAAAAATCGCTTCATCACGTTTGGCGGCATGCAACAAACTTTGAAGTCCTATGGCATAAGCTCCACCATCGCCAACCAAAGCTACACATAAACTTTCTTTTCTAGCGCGCTTGAAACCCAACATTGTTGGCACTACCCTGCCGTGATGAGTTTGAAAAGTATTAATCGGTAAAAAATTCCAAGCCAAAAGTGAACAGCCAATATCCAATCCCAAAACCGCCTGCTCCAAAAGATTTAATTTTTGTAAATTATTTTTGAGCAAAGTCAAAATAACTGGATAACCACAGCCTGGGCAAAATTTAGCTGATGGTTGCCCGCCATTGAGGCGGGATATTAATTCGGACATATTACTTGTCATTCCTGCGAAAGCAGGAATCTTATTCTACCATGAGATCCCCACTTTCGCGGGGATGACAGATTAATTAAACATTATTTTTAACAAATTTCACAATCTCCTCTACTTCAATCCCTAAACCAGGTTTTTGTAAATATTCGAAACTCACATCAATCTCTGGCGCCAACTGATCGCGCACTACTCGTGCCAATTGACCCAAAGCCGATTCAATCACTACAATTTTTTTAACCCCTTGCCAACCACAAACTTTATCCAATTCTTTTTTGGGGAAGGGACGAAGAGTAATCGGTCGAAACACCCCAGCTTTAATATTTAACTCACGCAACTTGTCTACTGCTTCCCTGGCCACACTACCCACAATACCATGAGCAACCAATAAAATCTCTGCATCATCTGTCAAATAAGATTCACTTTTTACAATTTCATCCGCAATCTTATGAAAATCCTCTTTTGCAGAACTTATTTCATAGTGCAAATCATCTTCAAAAGTATAAATATTTTGCCAATGAATATTTTTTCCTTCTGAAACCAAAGAATAAGCCGGAATATTTTCCCTAGCAGAAAAACCAGCCAAATCAACTACTGATTTTATTTTTAATAAATAACCATCAGTCAAAACAATCGCTGGAAAACGATAACGCCAAGCTTCATTAAAAGCTGTTCTGGTTAATTCATATAGTTCTTTTAAACTTCCGGGGGAATAAACCAGACGCAAACCTTCACCATTACCACCAAAGCAAGATAAAATAACTTCTTGTTGAGAATAAATCACTGTACCTGAGCTCGGACCTCCACGTTGACCAATAATAACTACCACCGGTAAACGCATGCCCTCGGCCATGGACAAAGAATCTTGCAATAAAATATGACCTGGACCGGCTGAAGCTGTAAAAGCTTTCTTGCCTGCGAGTACTGCGCCACAAACCGCAAACCCGGCAGCAATCTCATCTTCGGTTTGCAAAAAAATTTTTCCAGTTTCTGACCAACCAGATAAAATTTCACAAGTAGGAGTGATCGGATAACCAAACATCGCTTCAGCTCCAGCATCTTGGCAAGCCTGTAAAACTAATTCATAACCAGTCATTAATTTTTTATTTTTATCATTCATATTTTATCCCACAAATTTTCAAAAATCATCTTTTGAGTTTCAAAAATACCTTGATTTTCAATTATCACCCCCACTGGTTCACTTTTGGCATCAAGAGAAATATAAGCAGTTTTGCCAGGATAAATAATAATATATGTAGGTTTATTATTTTCTGCTGGCAACCATTTGCGCTCATCCAACCCTCGCAATTCACCACCCACGCCCAAAGCAATAACTTTTACTGAAATATTTTTGGCAATACGTACATCACTAAAGGTCTGAAAACTATCATATAAATACTCACGTACTCCGGCAGCCGAATATATTCTATACAAATTTTCTTCATTTGATTCACAAGTTTTCAAAACATCTTCTAAAATATTTTTTAATTCATCTTTTGAAAAATATTTAGCAATAGGACGGTCGCCACCTTTATTATACAAAGCCAAAAGTTCTGGTAAAGTTTTTTCAAGTTCTCCTTGAGCTGAACGTAAATTCTTTTCTTGGCTAAATAAATATTCTTTAAGTTTTTCAGGACTTTCAGCAATAAAATTTTGCTTGGTTTTTTCATGATAAAATCTGATCAATTCTTTTTCTTGAAGTTCTTTCAAAGAATCATAAACCGTACCTCGATTTAAAGCAGTGAATTCAGCTATTTTTCGCACCGAAGAAGGCCCAAGGTTAAGTAAAGCCAAGTAAATTTTGGCTGATTTGTCAGAAAAACCTAAACTTTTTAATAATCCAACTTGCATATTTTTGCTTATTTAAGCATAATATAATTATATAAAACTGTCAAATTTATCTCTACACAAACTGTGGATAAATGGGTTATGCTCTTGACTAATACTCATAAAAAGTATATACTACCAGCGTTTATTGGCTAAATTATGAAAAAAATCCTTGTTTTTACTGGTGGCGGTCTCGCCCCAGCTCTCAACGCCACTCTATACGGAGTTATTACTTCAGCCAAAAAAAATGGCTGGGAAGTTTGGGGTGGACTATTTGGCTGGGCCAGTCTTCTTCCAGGGGGCAAACAAATAAACTTAACCAATGTTGATATTGAACCAATCCGTGAACACGGCGGTACTTTTTTACGATCTTCACGAACCAATCCCCTAGCCCAAGAAAATGTTGTAGAAATCATCAAGAAAAAAATTGCTGAACTGGAAATTGATGCCATTGTAGCTATTGGGGGTGATGACACCCTGGGAGCAGCCAAAAAATTGGCCGAGGCCGGACTGCCCATTATTGGTATTCCCAAAACCATTGACAACGATCTACCTGGTACTTACTTTACTCCGGGTTTCCCTTCTGCAGCCCACTACCTGGCTGACTTCACTCGCCAAATAAAAGAAGACGCTGCTTATTCTCTCTCAAGGATTTTTGTAATTGAATCCTTGGGCATGAAAGCTGGCTGGCTGGCAGCTTCTGCTATTTATGGTGGTGCTGACGTGATTATTCCTCCAGAATGGGAATTTGATATTGATAAAATTTTAGATTTAATCAAAAAACGCTACCAAGAAAATGGTAACTACGCGGTGGTAGTGATTAGCCAAGAAGCAAAATTTAAACAATCAATTTTTGTAAAAAATGACTTACAAACTGATGAATTTGGCCACACCAGACAAGAATACATTGCTCTTGGTTTACGTCAACATATTACTGAAAAACTTGGCATCAACACCAAAGCTCTCTACCCTGGCAATTATCTAGAATCTGATCAACCTATTGCCATTGACCGCGATCTGGCTATTGCTCTTGGTGAAAAAACTCTAAAACTAATTGAAAATAAAGAATACGGTGAAATGGTTTGTATTACTAGACCAGATGAAAAAGTTAATAATCTTGGGGTCGGCACTATTTCCCTTCAAGAAATTGTCCGAAATCAAAAAATTAAAACTTTACCAGAAGAATATTTTGATAAAGAAACCATGCTCCCCACTCAAAAATTTCTTGATTATATGGAACCAATCCTCGGCAAATACACTGCCAAAGATGATGAATACACGAGACTTACCAAACAAATAAATTCTTAAAAACTATTATCTATAAAACAAAAAACTCTGAGCTAATCAGAGTTTTTTGTTGATGCCTGAGTTATCGTATCAGGCACAGATCCGATCACACAGGATCAGACCGACGGCACGGACTACGTGCTTTGAAAGAACAGTACGGTCTACCCTACTTGCAGAGGAACTCACCCTGCACTCCTTCCATCAGGAAGGGAGGTGGCCATTCCTCGCTCGTCCTCACATGATCAAGAACCTTGGACTGGACTTCTCGGAGAGGAATCGAATACCACGGCCTCTCGTATTGGATGGCCGTGTAGGCCGCGGCGATGGCCAGCTTGAGGGACTGGAGCGGAGTCAACGCGCCCGGCCCACTCAAATACCTCCACCTCACGTACGAAGCATGGAGGACATCCCCAGGCCCACAGGTATCCTTCACTCGCTCTTGTGGGAGCAAAATGGCAGGAACGAAGGTTGGGTCTCCTACAGCTGGGATGAGGACCGCCCCTCTCTCACCCAAGGTGACGATTGCATGGGCATGTGCAGCCAATCCCTTTTGGATTTTGTGCATATCCCGACTGTAATCGAACCTATCCTGTCTCACAAAGGCGGCTGCCTCGAGAGCATTCATCTGGATCAGATTCGATTGAAACATCACCTCCATCATTTGGTCCCTGCTGCCCTCATCAAGGATTAGATCCTTGTGGGGCATAAATGTCTTGTACCTTGCCTGGCTCTTGGACAAGGCAACGGCCATCGGCAGATCCGGCGAACGAATACTGCAAAGCATCTGGACCATGGGTTTCGCATCTTCCAGAAGCCCTATCGTCTCTGCCGAGAGTGGGTATGTCTCACCTTTCCGGCACAGAACTTTAGTCCCGGCCTGGCCACGCCAAGCCACGGTCATGGACGTACGAGTCGCCGGAAGAAGATAGAGACTCATTCTCTCCTTGATACTCCCAGCCAAAGCATCCGCCCGATAACCATCACCAAGGGAGAAAATTGCTCCCACGTCTTTGATCCCAAAGGCCCACATCGTCTGGACGACATTGAGGGCACCTCCAGCAGGAATGAGTCGAACTGGATTGGTGGGCACAATGGTGAAGACCATGCCTTGGACCCGAACCACGAACTTCCCCCAAGGCATCTCTTCAGTTGAAACACCTTGATAGGAAATCGTGCCCTCCTGAGGAAGAACGTATTTCTCACCACCAGGAAACATTGTCTCGAAGATTCCCGGATCTCCCTCCACAATTCGACCGGAAATTGGGTATTCCTCATTCCCCGAACCTGCAGCCAAGACCGCAACTTCACCATTGATGGTTCGAAGTTGTTGGCAAGGCCTAATGTCAAAGACGGTCGCCATCGTATTTTCCTCCCTTTTAGGTTGCTATCACTTGTCAAACGAACAAATCCCCCCCTTCAAGCCACCAAAAGATAGCCTGAATTAGAGGTCTTTGTAATAATTTACCATACTACAAAAAACAGAGTCTGTCAAGACTCTGTTTTATTTATTTTTAATTTATTTTTGTAAAGCCCGAGGATCCAAAACATTATTTTTTAATTCTTTCCAGGGATATAATGGCCATTCTTTTATCTCTCTACCAAAATAATCTGGTATAAATTCTGCCCAAGGTTGTTTATACAAAACCGCGTACTTTACTTCTGCTGGGTTTTTTATACTCATATACATATCCATAAGTTTAAGGGTAGAACCCGAAACTACCATTTCATCCACCACCAAAACTTTAAGTCCACGAATATCCTTTGTCAATTCTTGAGTTATAATCGGTCGCTCTGCCAAATCTTGGTCTTTCCCAGATTTCTGAGTTTTGGAAAAATCTATTTTGACAACATAGAGTTCTTTATTACCAAGTACATAGGCAATCATGGCTGCTGGAATAAGACCTGAACGAGCTATAGAAATAATTACATCCGGTTCAAAATTATCAACTCGCATTTTATTAATAATTTTCAAAACATCTTGTTCCACTTCAAACCAAGACAAATTTATTATACCTTCACTTTTTTCATAATATTGCTGGGCTAGGTGATTCATACTCTGCCAGCACTCCCCAACACTTCTTTATTTTTTCTCATATACATTTCTTTGAGTGCTTCACGAGCTGGACCCAAATATTTACGTGGATCAAATTCACCGGGTTTTTCAGACAAAATTTTACGCACCACACCAGTCATAATAATTCTGCCGTCTGAATCAATATTGATCTTACAAACAGCTGAACGAGCCGCTTGACGCAATTGTTTCTCAGGAATCCCAATCGCATCGGGCATCTGTCCGCCATACTTATTTACCATAGCTACATAATCTTGTGGTATAGAAGATGAACCATGAAGAACAATGGGGAAGCCAGGAATCATTTTTTCTATTTTTTTCAAAATATCCAGTCTGATCTCTGGCTTTTGCCCGGGCTTGAATTTGTAGGCTCCATGTGAAGTGCCAATCGCGATCGCCAATGAATCCACGCCAGTTTTCCGGACAAAATCTTCCACTTCTTCTGGCTTGGTGTAACTGTGATTTCCAGCTTTGACATCATCCTCTACACCAGCCAAAACTCCGAGCTCACCCTCTACTGTCACCCCATGCTTATGCGCATAAGCTACAACTTTTTTTGTCACTTTTACATTTTCTTCATATGTTAGATGTGAACCATCTATCATCACGCTAGAAAAGCCATTGTCTATACAAGATTTGCAAATTTCAAAATCTGCCCCGTGATCAAGATGAAGAACAATAGGAATTGGTTTTAGCTTGTTAGCTTTCGCTTCACGCTTCATCATCTCTACGGCACCCTGTGCCATGTATTGAAGCATAGTCCGATCAGCATATTCACGAGCGCCTTTGGAAATTTGTAAAATAACAGGCGATTGTGTTTCCAAGCATGCAAACACAATCGCCTGCAGTTGTTCCATATTATTAAAATTGTAAGCTGGGATAGCATAACCGCCAGATACTGCTTTTTTAAACATTTGTTTGGTATTTACAAAACCGAGTTTTTTGTAGGAGATCATATGTTTAGTCATTCCGAGCGCAGCGAGGAATCCCTTTTCACGCCACGGACGGTATTCTTAAAAAATTAATAACCAATTTCAACTATAATATCAATTAAAAAAATAAAATAAGTGGGATCATTTTCTTTTAATTTACCAAGATCGCCAGTCCATTCTTCTTCTTTCAAAGAATCCCTTAATTGAAGTAAGGAATGTTTGTTTATTCTTACGTCATGTACATCTACTGTACCCTTAACCACTGGATCACTTGTAAACAAATCAACTCTATCTATCATGTGCTCAATAATCTCAAACACATCTAAATTTTTTAATTGTTCAAATAACTCTTTCTCTTTTTCCTCTTTTGATATACTTTTAGGCTTTATATTTCTAATAACCGCAGATCTTTCCTCTGCTGACAAAAAATACAAATCATGGTCATCGTACGGGTCGTGAATCGGTGGAATCGCAAACTCATCTTCTTTTCTACTTCTCCAATATTTCCCCATACATTTCTCCCACCCATCTCTACCAACATCTTCCCCAGTAAACCCAGGTATTTCCCGATAACCAGTTATTCCAAAATAACGAGTATAAAAAATATCTTCAGCTGCCCGTTCCAAACTGTCGAGCGTATGTTTTTCTTCAGGAACAACTTCATAGGCCTCTTCAACACACTGCCTAAAAATATTTCTCTCAAAATTTGTAAGTGGTTCACCCTTGATACTTATTAAAACTTTAACCCCATACCCAAACACAACATCAGGATTTTTTCTTTCTTCTTCAAATTTTCCCAATTTTTCTTTAAAACCTGAGGGTATTCCATCCATAATAAAAAACTTATAATTTTTTAACCTGTGGCAACTCACCCACCAACGGCCGTACATACTCAATAAACTTTTCACTCACCATACTATCTGAAACAAAAAATTCCTCTGGCATTTTCTTGGTTTTGGCTGCCACTTCTACTAAATCTACCAGTTCATAACTAATATTATACTCTGGCCCGCGTTTAATTACTACCGAACCGTCAACATCAGCATTAAGCGCAAATCTAGCCGCTTGAACACCAACTTCTCTAGCTTCACCTGCATCCACTTCACTCACACAACCTGGAAAAGAACGTTGTAAATAACCAAAAGTATCCACACGTACTCGCTTGATATCTGTCTTGGTTTTGATAGTCTCTACCAAGAGATCACCCAATACACCACTGCCAGACAACTGAACATTACCATGAGCATCACATTCCACTTGTTTAGCTAGTTTGGAAACGACCGGTGTACCATCTTCATCAACTATACCCTCAGAAACAGCAATCACACAACGGCCATACTTCTCGTAAACTTCTTTGACATCACGCACAAAATAATGAACATTAAAAGGTCTCTCGGGAGTATAAATAAGATGTGGGCCATCGGCTTCACTCTGCTTAGCCAAAACAGAAGCTGCGGTCAAAAAACCGGCATGCCGACCCATCACTACACCAATATATACACCGGGAAGTGAAGCATTATCCAGATCAGCGCCCATAAAAGCCTCAGCCACAAACTTGGCTGCACTGCCAAAACCTGGACAATGATCGGTTACTAATAAATCATTATCAATGGTTTTGGGAATATGAATCGTTCGCAACTCATAATTATTTTTCAGAGCTTCCTCATTGACAATGCGACAAGTATCAGCTGAATCATTGCCACCGATATAGAAAAAATATTTAATATTATTCTGACGCATTGTTTCAAACATTTGCCGACAATAGTCTTCGTCTGGTTTATCACGAGTAGAACCAAGAGCTGAACCAGGAGTGTAAGCTATTTTTTCCAATTCAATTTCTGAAAGATCTGATAAATTTATAAAATCGCCTTTGGCTGCACCCCGAACACCAAATCGAGCACCATAAATTTTATCAATATCAGAACTTTTCTTTAACTCTTTTACCGCCCCAACCAAACTCTGATTGACTACTGCTGTAGGACCACCTCCTTGAGCGATCAAGGCATTGGCAATACTTTTTGACATAAAAAAAATAATAAAGTCTTTGTCTAATATACCAGCCCAATAAAATAATTTCAAGAGTACAAAAAACCCGCTTTTCGGCGGGCTTTAAGGACTTTATAAACTTTTAAACTTTACAAACTAACAATACTATTCATCATTGCCGTCACTATAATCATCTTTATAATCATCGTGTACCCCAAAAACATCAGGTTCAGCTTCTTTTTCCAACAATTCTTCTTCATCAGCTTTGTAACTATCATAATTTACCTCACCACCCATGGCCTGTTCCCAAAGTTCATCCACATCATAGTCAAGCCCCAATTCATCAGAATGTTCAGCATACCACTGTTCAAAAGCCACACGCAACTCATCTTCATCTGAAGCATTTTCAAAAGCATCTTCAAGCAAAGCATATTTCTCCTGATGTGAAGTGGCCATTTCTTCTTCCATTTCATCAAAAAGAGATTGGATATGGGAAAGTACTGAATCTTTGAGTTCACTATAGCGATCTTGTGACATATTTATTTATTTTTAATTTTTACTAGGACAAATATACCATATTATTTTTACTTGGCAAGAGGCAGGGGATGTGGATAATTTATCAAGAATAATATATAATCTAAAATATGACCAATACCACTTTTATTTCTTGGAATGTCAACGGCATTCGCGCTGTTATTAAAAATGGCTTTTTGGATTTTCTCAAAAAATACCAGCCTGACATCTTAGCGCTCCAAGAAGTAAAAATCGCCGAAAAAGATAGGACCGATGCTAAGCTGGATTTTCCTGGATATCTGGAAATTTGGCATAGCGCCGAAAGGCCTGGATACTCGGGTACTGCCATACTCATACGAGAAAAATCGAACTTAAAAATTTTAAACCAAATAAACGGGCTCAACCACGATCATTTTGATAAAGAAGGTCGGGTACAAACCATTGAATTTGAAAAATTTTATTTGGTAAATGCCTACTTCCCCAACACTCGCCATGATTTATCTAGACTAGATTTCAAAATCGAATTTAATAACAAAATTTTCGTTCATGTAAAAAAATTGGAAAAGAAAAAACCGGTTATTATTACCGGGGATTTTAATGTGGCTCACACAGAAATTGATCTAAAAAATCCTAAAGAAAATGAAAAAAATGCTGGCTTTACTATTGAAGAGCGAACTAGTTTTGATAAATTTATTAAAAAAGACATGATTGATACTTTTCGTGAATTAAACCCAAAAAAAATTCAATATACTTGGTGGACTTACCGTTTTGGCGCCAGAAAAAGAAATGTGGGCTGGCGTATTGACTATTTCGTGGTGAGTAAGACTCTGAAAAATAAAATAAAAAAAGCCGAGATTCTCGACCAAATTACCGGCTCAGATCATTGCCCTATAAGTTTGGAAATGAATATTTAAATTGACTCTCTGTGGGGCCCCGAGATAAACTCGGGGCCCCACAGCTTCCCCCCTACCACTCCCACCCTACCGAGCCGGAGCCTCGCGCACCTCCATCTCCACCCAGGGGTAGAACTGGCCACGACAAACCTGGCCATCGAAATGTACTTCCTGAGGAGTTTTCTTCCGATAGGCCTTGAAGACGCCCTGCTCTCGGAGCGTCGTCAAGACGATGCTCTGGTGATGATCCCAGCGTCGAGCCGACATCACCACCGCCAACCAGACGTCCGACCCGTGCGCGCTGGGCTGGACGAACTTCACCTCCGGATCCTGCAAGAATCCGCCCTCGAGGAGACCCCGCAGAGGCTCCATCGGACTCTCGATTGGAGGCTGACCCCGGAAAAGCACCAAAAGCGGCTTTCTATCGTCCATCTTCCATTCCTCCCGCCCAGATTGGCACTTTTACCCTAACAAAAATATTAAAAAATATCAAGTGGGCTTGACAAATAATTTAGCTTATTATATAATTGCAACTGAATTGCAATTATATTTTATTTATGGATAATTGGATAATCAAAAATTTAAAGACTAACAAAATAAAATTAACCAAACCTCGTATCCTTATTGCCAAATATCTTGACAAAAAAGACGGAATTTTTTGTGCTCAAGAACTAAATAAAAAAATAAAAAATATAGATAAAACTTCAGTCTACCGAACTTTAGAAATGTTACAAAAAAATAATATTATTAACCCTGTCATCAATCTACAAGGTGATCAATATTATGAAAAAAATAATGATCGCGATCACCACCATCATATTATTTGCACTCAATGCCATAAAATAGAATGCATAGACTGCACTGAACCAAAAATTAAAAAAACTAAATTTACTAATTTAACTCATTCATTAATTTTTACAGGTCTATGCCAGACTTGTGCTAAATAAATTTATGGAAAATATCCTATACGCACTTGGTAGTGTAGTCCTAATAAGTCTAATGTCACTGGTGACAATCCTATTTCTGGCTATTAGTGAAAATAAACTCAAAAAATTCCTCATGTACATGGTCAGTTTTTCCACTGGTGCCATGTTCGCTGGAGCCTTTATTCATCTTTTGCCCGAAACTGTAGCTGAATTTGGTTTTGGCTTCAAAACATCTCTCTATATATTAATTGGTATTTTATTTTCTTTTATTGTAGAAAAATTTATCCATTGGCGCCATTGTCATAACCCCGAACATGTTGGCCATCAAGTCCATTCTTTTGCTTGGATGAATCTTTTTGGTGATGCGGTTCACAATTTTATTGATGGTTTAATTATCGGAGCAACCTATCTAGTAAGTATACCCTTGGGTTTGGCTACAACTTTGGCAGTAATTCTTCATGAAATTCCTCAAGAAATCGGTGATTTTGGTGTACTCATTCATGGAGGTATGAAACGTAAAAGAGCAATTTTTTTCAATTTTCTTACAGCTCTAACTGCTATTTTAGGTACGTTATTGGCTCTTATTATTGGTAGCCATAGCGAATATTTGACTGCCTTCCTTGTGCCTTTTGCTGCTGGAAGTTTTATTTATATTGCTGGTTCTGATCTTATCCCAGAACTTCACAAAGAAACTAATCTTAAAAAATCATTTTGGCAATTTATAGTTTTGATCTTTGGTATAATTATGTTATCTTTAATATTGCTCTTACCTCATGGTCACAGTCATGAACATGAAAATAATCATTTCGAACATGAGGATGAAGAACATTTATTATTAGAAGATGTTCACCAATAATCTCAACCCCATAATATTCCAATGGCAATTTCTAACCATTCGCTGGTATGGTTTATTTTTGGCTATCGGTGTTGGTCTTTCTATCTGGATAATTTATAAAATATTCAAACAAAAAAATTATCCAGCAAATTTAATTCTTGATTTTTGTTTTTGGTTAATTATTGGTGGGCTTGTTGGTGCTAGACTAGGATACATTATATTTTACCAAGCTGAATATTTTTGGAATAATCCGCTAGAAATATTTTTTATCAACCACGGAGGGTTGTCTTCACATGGTCTGACAATTGGACTTTTATTAACAATTTTCATTTTTTCTGGGGTAAAAAAAATATCTATTAAAAATTATTTAGATATTTTAATTATTCCCATTCCCCTGCTCGCCACTTTCATTCGTCTGGGAAATTTTTTCAATTCTGAAATCATCGGCCGAGCGACTAACCTGCCTTGGGGCGTCAGATTCCCTCTCACCGACCCACTCAACTTAACACGCCACCCCGTGCAAATCTACGAAGCAATCCTCACAATTACTATTTACTATTTATTAATTACTGTTTACAAAAAATATTCTCAAAAACTCCCCAACCTGTTCATCTTTCACCTCTTCTTACTAATATATTTCTCCGGTCGTTTCCTACTTGAATTCACCAAAGAATACCAGGTTGGCTGGGAAAATTTTTTCACTGCCGGACAATGGTTAAGTCTGCCGTTTATCCTTTATTCAATTTATTGGTTTTTTAAAAACAAAAAAACGCCATGAAATGGTGTTTTTTTGTCCGTTGCGAAGCCCCCCTGCTTCGCTAACGGCTTTGTTCAAATGCGACTCATCGCCGATTCACCCGACGGCAGATTTCCGCTATTCCATCTCCCTCCTGAGCGCGGAAGACACAGCGAAACCACTGGCCTTGGGATTGCACGGTCAGCAAAGCGACATTTTCTCCAACCGGAGAAATAAGCGCTCCGCAGAAACCGTTGGTAATCGGCTCGGTACGAAGAACATAGAAATGCCCGCGTGCTCCTGCCTCCTCCAACATGATCCCCAGTTTGGCACTAGCAACCCAGTCCGCTTCACCGACAGATTGAACAATAACCGCCAATTTCTTCCTCCTTCCAACCAACGAGAAACAGAACGATTGTAATACAAAAAAACACTTTTGTCAATATGAAAAAGTGTTTTTTGAAATAAAAAAACTGAGTACAAAGTCCCCGCCAAGGGCGGGCAGGCAGTCGCCAACCGGCGCCTCTGTATTTACAACAAGCAGTTTAATTTTTAAAACCTGATTCTTTTGAATAAAAAAACTGAGTACAAAGTCCCCGCCAAGGGCGGGCAGGCAGTCGCCAACCGGCGCCTCTGTATTTACAACAAGCAGTTTAATTTTTAAAACCTGATTCTTTTGAATAAAAAAACTGAGTACAAAGTCCAGGCGCCGGTCTACTCTTGCCTTGCGGCTACCATCGACGCTGAGAGGCTTAACTGCCGAGTTCGGGAAGGGATCGGGTGTGACCCTCTCGCTCAAGGCACCTAGACTTTGTACTCAGTTAAAATTTTAGTAAGCACAACTTTGTGTTTCCGTAGTATGCTCGACTTATTAGTACACCTCGGCTTAGACCATTACTGGCCTTTCACCTAGTGCCTATCAACCTCGTAGTCTACAAGGAGTCTAAAGCGAATATTAATCTTGAAAACGGCTTCGCACTTAGATGCTTTCAGCGCTTATCCGTGCTAAACTTAGCTACTCGACATTGCCCTTGGCAGGACAGCCGACACACCAGAGGTTTATCCTTCCCGGTCCTCTCGTACTAGGGAAGAGCTTTCTCAATATTCATCGACCACAACAGATAGGAGACCGAACTGTCTCACGACGTTCTGAACCCAGCTCGCGTACCGCTTTAATTGGCGAACAGCCAAACCCTTGGGACCTTCTCCAGCCCCAGGATGCGATGAGCCGACATCGAGGTGCCAAACCGCGCCGTCGCTGTGGACGCTTGGGCGCGATCAGCCTGTTATCCCCAGAGTAGCTTTTATCCGTTGAGCTTCCGCCGTCCTATTTCGTACGGTCGGATCACTAACTTCCACTTTCGTGACTGCTCGGGCAGTAACCCTTGCAGTAAAGCCGGCTTATGCGTTTGCACGTCCAGTCCGATTTCCATCCGGACCAAGCCGACCTTTGTAAACGCCTCCGTTACATTTTGGGAGGCAACCGCCCCAGTTAAACTACCCACCAGATACTGTCTCCCCCGGCTGATTCAAGTCAGGAGATTAGGTATATCACAGCACAAGGGTGGTGTCTCATTGGCGCCCCGCAAATGCGGGGCTCCCACCTACGCTGAACATATGAAGTAATATACCAATATCAAGTTATAGTAAAGCTTCATGGGGTCTTTTCGTCTAGTTGCGGTTACGTCGCATCTTCACGACACTTGCATTTTCGCCGAGTACATAGTTAAGACAGTCTTCACACCGTTATGCCATTCGTGCGGGTCGGAACTCACCCGACAAGGAATTTCGCTACCTTAGGACGGTTATAGTTACCGCCGGCGTTCATCAGCGCTTCGGCTCAAGGCTTCTCCCGAAGGATAACCTCTCCCCTTAACGTTCTGACACTGGCCAGGCATCACCCCCTATACTTCAGCTTGCGCTTTTGCAGGGAGCTGTGTTTTTGGTAAACAGTCGCATGAAGTCTTTAGCTGCGGCCCTCTTACGAGGGCAGGCCTTATCCCGAAGTTACGGCCGCTAAATTGCAGAGTTCCTTAACTATGTTTCTCTCGTTCGCCTTGGTCTACTCGACCTACCCACCTGAGTCGGTTTGTGGTACGGTTTAATAATGCCTAACGCGTTTATACTTTTCTTGGCACGCTTCAATTCTGAATTGACGTTGTCCGAAGACTTCATCTTTACCTTGCGGAACGTCCATAGCCAAAGAACGTTCAGAACTTACGCATGCGCATATAAACACAAACATTACCAAGTGCAGGAATATTAACCTGCTCTTCCATCGGTTACGCCTTTCGGCCTGGCCTTAGGATCGACTAACCCAGGGACGATTCTCGTTGCCCTGGAAACCTTGGGTTTTCGGCGCGGATGACTTTCACATCCGTTTTTGCTACTTGTGCCTGCATTCTCACTTCCAAACGCTCCATCCCGCCTCGCGGCGTGAACTTCACTGCAGTTTGGAAAGCTCCTCTACCGCTCGTGCGCAACACGAGCAAGTCGAAAGCTGAAAGTCGAAAGTCTATAAAGTAATTTTTGCAAATGACTTTATGGACTTTATGGACTTTATAAACTTTTAACTCGCTTGTGTCACGCACAAGCTCATAACTTCGGTACAATACTTAGCCCCGGTACATTTTCGGCGCGAAAACTCTTGACCAGTGAGCTATTACGCTTTCTTTAAATGATGGCTGCTTCTAAGCCAACATCCTGGTTGTAAGAGAATTAACACCACCTTCTACACTTAGTATTGATTTAGGGACCTTAGTTGATGATCTGGGCTGTTTCCCTTTTGACGACGAAGCTTAGCCCCCGCCGTCTGACTTGCATATTTCAATCTCTGGTATTCGGAGTTTGATTGAAAAGAGTATCCTTGCGGACCTCGTTCTCATCCAGTGCTCTACCACCAGAGGAAACATATACAGCTATACCTAAATATATTTCGAGGAGAACCAGCTATCACCGAGTTCGATAAGAATTTCTCTCCTATCCACAACTCATCCCCGCATGTCGCACGATGCGTGGGTTCGGACCTCCCCTTGGTTTTACCCAAGGTTCATCCTGGTCATGGATTGCTCACCCGGTTTCGGGTTATGTATGTGCTACTTAAACGCCCGTTAAGACTCGGTTTCCCTACGCCTTCGGACCATAAGTCCTTAAGCTTGCAACACACACACACTCGCAGGCTCATTCTTCAATAGGAACACCGTCACCC
>CAZQHU010000013.1:0-18149 GCA_964592785.1 uncultured Gammaproteobacteria bacterium
TATGGATTCAATCAAAATTATCAACTCTCGAGTACACAATCTTAAAAACGTTTCACTTGAGATTCCCAAAAACAAGTTAACTGTAATCACAGGGCTTTCCGGATCCGGGAAGTCCTCTTTGGCTTTTGATACCATCTATGCCGAGGGTCAGCGTCGCTATGCCGAGTCGCTTTCTTCTTATGCTCGCCAATTTATGGAAGTCCAGGACAAGCCGGACGTGGATGAAATTAAAGGTCTTTCACCTACTATTGCTATTGATCAGAAGACTGTAGCGCAAAATCCTCGTTCCACAGTGGGTACAGTAACAGAAATTTATGATTATTTGCGCCTTTTATATTCCCGGGTTGGCATTCAGCATTGTCCAGATTGTAAAATTCCCGTACGAGGTTATTCACTTGGAGAAATCATTGAGGAAGCCCGTAAATTGGCTCGCGGTTCTAGTAGTCTTTTGATTTTATCTCCAGTTTTTTTTGAACAATATATTAAACCAAAAGAACTTTTGAATCATTTAGAACAGACAGGTTATGAATTAGTACGTTTAAACGGAGTGGTAATGAAATTGCCGGAATTGGGCAAATACAAATTTTTATCAGATAAAAAATATAGTGTGGATGTAGTGGTGGGTAGAGTGGTAGATTTGAAAAAACAGGACTTGGCAGGTTTGGTGGATAAGGCAATAGACCTGTCCAATGGTTCAGTAGTGATTTTGAATGAAGAAGAAAATGAGGAGTACGAATTTCATTTGCAAGCGCGATGTCGTCAGTGCGGTAGGATTTTTGAAAGTATTGAACCGCGTTCTTTTAGTTTTAATAGTCCTTATGGGGCTTGTCCGCGTTGTACAGGTTTGGGTAGAACTTTGGAAGTGGATATGGAGTTGGTTATACCCAATCCTCGTCTTACTTTGGCCGAAGGGGCGATTCAACCTTGGACCAGGATTGTTGGCAATCAAAATTATTACCAAAAATTGTTAGTGGCTGTGGCCGAAGCCCATAATTTTTCTTTGGAAACCCCAGTGAAAGATTTGCCAAAAAATGTGATGGATATTTTATTTTATGGTACCGATGGTCAACAATATGAGATTGAAGATGGTAAAAAGGCCCAGTTTGAAGGTATTATCGCCAATTTGGCTAGTCGTCACGCTGAAACAGATTCAGATTATATTAGAAAAGAAATTGAAAATTACATGCGGGAAAAAATTTGTTCAGTTTGTCAGGGTCGACGCTTAAAAAATGAATCTTTGTTTATTAAATTTTTGGATTTGAGCATTGCCGAAATGGTGGAAATGAGTGTGGAAGAAATCAAGAATTTTTTGGGGGATTTTTTACGGCCCAAGAGTAAGCTGGCGGAAAAATTAAATAAACAAGAATTATCCATTACTTTGCCGGTGGTGCGAGAGATTGATAAACGTTTAGAAAATTTATTGAAAGTTGGTTTGCATTATTTGACTTTGGATAGATCAGTCAACACTTTGGCAGGAGGAGAAGCACAAAGAGTACGTCTTTCCACTCAGCTTTCCACTGGTCTTACAGGAGTCATTTATATTTTGGATGAGCCGTCCATTGGTTTACATTCACGAGACAATGATAAATTGATTGAGACTTTGAAGAATCTGCGTGATTTGGGTAATACTGTTATTGTGGTAGAACATGATGAAGCCATGATCAAGGCCGCTGATTATATTGTGGATGTTGGTCCGGGAGCTGGCGAATATGGCGGACAGATAGTCGGTATTGGCAATTTATTACAGATTAAGAAAAATAAAAAATCTTTGACCGGGGCTTATCTTACTGGGCGAGAAAAAATCGTTCCGCCCAAGAAATTACATAAAGGTAATAATAAATTTTTGAGCATTCAAGGAGCGAAAGCTTTTAATCTCAAAAATATTGATGTGGATATTCCTTTGGCTAAATTGGTTTGTGTTACCGGTGTTTCCGGTTCTGGAAAGTCCACTTTGATTTCAGAGATTCTGGGCAAGGCGCTTTCCAAATATTTTTATCGTGCCAAAGCTGAACCAGCAGAACACAAAAGTTTGAAAGGTTTGAATCATTTAGACAAAGTGATTGAAGTAGACCAAACTCCCATTGGTAGAACTCCACGCTCCAATCCTGCTACGTACACCGGTGTTTTTAGTTCTATTCGTGATTTATTTACCGCTGTTCCGGAGGCGAGAATGCGTGGTTATGATGCTGGTAAATTTAGTTTTAATGTCAAAGGTGGTGGACGTTGTGAAGCTTGTTCGGGTGAGGGCTATGTGCGTATTCCTATGCAGTTTTTGTCAGATGTTTTTGTAGAGTGTGGTGAGTGTAATGGTCAACGTTATAATAAAGAAGCTTTGGAAATACATTACCATGGAAAAAATATTGCCGATGTTTTGAATATGACTGTGGAAGAAGCTCATAAATTTTTTCGAGATATTTCTTCTATTGCTGATAAATTACAAGTCTTGCGCGATGTGGGTTTGAGTTATGTTCATTTGGGCCAACCAGCAACTACACTTTCTGGTGGGGAAGCTCAACGTGTTAAGCTAGCTACCGAACTTTCACGACGGGCAACAGGTAAGACCTTGTATATTTTGGATGAACCAACCACTGGGTTACATTTTGAGGATATCAAACGTCTGTTGATTGTTTTGAATCAATTGGTTGACAAGGGCAACACAGTTTTGATTATTGAACATAATTTGGATGTTATCAAATGCGCGGATTGGATTATTGATCTTGGTCCTGAAGGTGGAAAAAGTGGTGGTGAGATAGTGGCTGAAGGTGCTCCCAAAGACGTAACAAAAGTAAAAAAAAGTTGGACTGGGAAGTATTTGAAAGAGATTATGAAATAAATTATTTAGTCAATTTTTTTGGAGAGGTAATTTAAAATTATCCCTCTTTTGTTTTTATTGGAAATTTTTAATATTTTATTAATTATTTTTGTTATAAATTTTTTCTTATCCCAACCATTTTTAGAGAAAACAATTTTAGAATTTGTTATTAATTTTAATTCATCTTCTATTTCTTTTTTTGTTTGGCATTTTTTATTTAAAAAATTTATATAACAATCAATATATTGGTCAATTGTTTTACAATTCAGAAAATTTTGTTGCCCAAAGATTTTTTTATCATAAATATTGGCTGGGTAAAATTCATTGTCTATTTTTATTTTTTTTAGAGTTACATAGAGAAGACACTGTTGGCACTTATTGTCACATTTTTTTACCGAAGGAGAATCAAAAATAAACCTCCAACCACGCCAATTATCAAAAATTAAATTATTCAATTCTGGATAATACTTAATTATTTTTTTTATTCTTTCTTTAATTAATTTCATATTTTTTTTACATCCACTTATAAATTTTATTTATTAAAATTTATAAGTGGATGCCCCGAAGACTGTCGGGGCGCAGAAAAGAGCGGATTACTTGAGGTGAGGAAGTGGGCAAAGAGAATAGCCGCCAAAGGAATTATTACTTCCTTCAACAGTGGCACGACAACCACCACGGCAACGGTCCCAACGGTCACAAGAATGGCAAGGTTCGCCAACATTTTCCTGGGTAAGTTGACGACGATAGCACAAAAGTGGGGAATTCCAAGCTTTAGAGATCGGATTTTGGTCAGTGAGTTTGGCCAATTTAACTGTGGAGTTGGAACAAGCACGAATATGTCCGTCAGCCGCAAAATAGAGACCTTTGTCATAGAAGGGACAAGAGCCAAACATATGTGGCATAAGGAGACGTTCGGTTGTATTGTTGAATTCTGGCCAAGATTTTTCTTGGCAGGTTCCATTTTTGGAACACAAATTACAATCTTCACCTTGTTTTTCCAAAATGCGCACTAATTCGGCAATTTCTTTGGCTGTGGGGGCGATTTCAAAATATTTTTCGTCTACCGGTTCGCCTGAAGCCATAAGTTCCAGATCAACACCAATATTTCTACGTCGACAGTAGCGTATATAACCGGGGACCAGATGCAAATTTTTCTTGCGAATGAGATTTTGTAGACGGAACAGAGGATCACAGTAACCAGCATTGCGGAAAATTTTTATTGAGTCTATCATTTTTTGTGCTACACTTTCATTTTGTCCAATCATTTCTGCTTGCAGTTTGATTTGTTCAGGATCTTTAGGATTGGCGATATTCAATTTACCGGTTACATGAATTTGTCGCTCGTACAACCAACTAGCCAATTTGGGAGTGATAGCAAGCATGTTGGTGAAAATCCAGGGTTTGATACCTCTCTCAAGTAGAATCTCAATGAATTTTTGTAGATGTGGCCAAAGCAGCGGTTCTCCACCCAAAATATCCATAGTTTCCAATTCTCGACCAGTAAATTCACGACAAAGATCCAGTATTAGCACGGCTTGTTGTAAAGATATTTGTTCGCCTGCCAAATGGTTTCTTCTCGCCATATAGCATCCTGGACATCTTAGTTGACAAATCCGGTTTGCTTCTAGAATCCCGAAACGGAGATTGCTGTTACCAGAGTGAAGTTCGTAGCGACGGTCAATATTGGTCGTCTCCATAATTATTCCTCCCTTGTTTGTAAAGAACGCAACAAACAAAAAACCACCAACCCTGGTGATTTTTTGTCCAAAATAGCAAAACAACAAAGTTAGTTGTTGGCTACTTTGGACATATTAGATGATAGGTTGATTGTATTTGAGTATTTTTCATATTGTATCACTGTATTAATACAATAATACAAAGAAAATCTTTTGTCAAATAGGGTTGTGGATAACTTATTTTTTTAAGGCTTTTTGGTATCCGCCTTCACCATGCTCTAACCAATAAGCGATGCGAGTGATAGTGGTAGTAGAAAGACCAGTTTTTTTGGATATTTCTCGGTAGGGTAAATTTTTGTTTAGCATTTGTACAGCTTCCCAACGATTGCTGAGTTCTTCCAATTCATCAATAGTGCAGAGATCACGCAAAAAATTTTCTAAATCAGTTTGGTTTTTAAATTTAGTAAAAGTTTTTGCCAAATTTTTTAATTTAGGAGTTCTCCAAGTCATAGTGAGAAATTAAGAGTAGAGCTGGCAAAAGCCAGAAAAAAAAGGAAAGATCGTTTTTGATATAAGGTGTATCTACTAGTCCCATTACCAGAATAGTGACCATTGAAGAAAAAATAAAAATTTTTATATTTGAATTTTTTTCTTTGCCAACGTCTAGCATTGGCTGACAGGTATTTTTTAAACAATTTTTAATGAACCAAATAATAACAAGTAAGAAGCTTAATAATCCCAAAAGTCCCAAATTTACCCAAATTGATAAAAATAAATTGTGGGGCAAACTAAAAATTTCTATGCCTTCACCATTGACGGTTTTGTGGTAAGGAATAATTTTTTGTGAATAAGAAGCCAGGCCTGCCCCCGAGAGTGGTTGGTCTTTTAAAAATTTGAGTGTTTCACTCCACATAGCTAAACGAATTTGACCGGAGCGGTCCTGAAATAAAATCTCCTGTTTTAAATTTATCAATTGAGGGGAACTTAAGAGAGCGATGACACCAACCAATCCGATAATTAAAATTGGCCAGCGAGTTTTTTTATAAAAAAGTAATAAAATGACAAGACCGGCGAGCAGGCCGAGAAGTGGACCAGTCCCTTTGGAAAAAATTATTGCGAATGGTGATAGAATAAGAAATAAGGAATAAGGAATCAGTAATAAATATTTTGACCAGGTTTTATTTTTAAATTTTTCAAGCGTTTGTTTAATACCAAATATTGCTAGTGGTAGGAGTGGAGCTAAAAATAAACCTACGGCATTGGGATAACCATACCAGGCAGTAATACGAAAAGTGTTTCTGTTTTCCCAAAAAGAATAAGGAACCATCCAGCCGGTATAGTGCTGGTAAATGGCGAGGAGGGAGGTGACCAAACCGGAAAGAATTAGAGCAAAAATTATTAGGTGAATTCTTTTTTTTATTGATTCATTGTGCCATTGTTTAAAACTGGTAATGAGTATAAAAAATAGTATAATGGGCTCTATGTAGAATGCTTTCCATTCGCCAAGAGCAGAACGAAGATTGTTTGAAACTAGAATAGAAATAGTAGCAGAAATCAGAAATAAGGAAATTGCTATAAATAATATTTTATTTTCTTTTATAATCGATAATGAGTGGTAAATGATATTTTTGTTAAATTTTATTAACCAAATTATGGTGATAATCCCAAACATTATTTCCAATAAAGTTGTAGGTAATAGACCAATGTTGAATCTTATTAAATAAGTGGGCAGGAGAAGAAAAAAAAGAGTCAATGCCAAATGAAAATTACGCCAGGCTATGAAAATAAATAATAATGAATAAACAAATAATAACCAGATCATATTTTAATTTTTTGTTTTGATCCAAATATTTCTTTGAGAGTTTGTTGTGAAATTGCTTTGGTCATGATAAGCGAACCCCCATAAATAGTCATGGCCAGCAAAATTATTATTACTATATTAAGATGATAGACCGCTAAGGTAGCGAAGGACATTAGCAAGGCAGAAAATAGGATTTTTGAAAAATTTTTTAACTTGATTTTTTCTTGGCTGTAGTGGCGGATAGTTAGCCAAAGCATTAGACCAGCATAAAATTCAGAAAAGACAGTCATCCAGGCTGCACCGTAGAGTCCAAAACGAGGAATAAAGATTAGATAACCAATAAGGGTGATTGTGGCATTGGAGATATAAATCCATAAGGTTTGTTTTTGTCTATCAATAGCCACCGCGGTGTGTCCAAAGATCGCTCCCAAATAGACCCCAAAGACTGCCAGGGCTAAAATTTTTAAAGGTCCGCTGGCTGATAAAAATTCTTGTCCACCAATCAAATACATGATTTTGTCAGATAAAATAATAATTCCCAAAGTCATTGGTACTGCCAAAAGCATCATTGCGTCAAAAGATTGTTGATAAAATTTACGAAAATCATTTTTTAATTGTCTTGACCAGTGATAAGCCATTAGGGGGAGCATTACCCCCATAAGCATCATCGCAGTTTGAGCTACAATATCTATTACACGATAAGCAGAACCATAGAGGCCCACTTCTTCTTGGGAACGAAATAAAGAAAGTAAAATAGTATCACCACGTAAATAAACTACGTTGAAAATAATTGAAATAGCAATGGGCCACATTTTTTTCATTATTGCTTGCCAAATTGGCCAATCAAAAGCCAAAGTGACACTAGTGATTTTTCTGGCTGAAAACCAAAGAAAAAAGGTATAAACTAAACTATTCATAATTACCACCCACATCACTGACATAAATCCGGCTTGGTAGTGTATACAAAACCATAAGCCAATAATCAGCACTATTCGACCAAGATTTTCGCCAATGGCAGCCAGATGCATTTTTAGTTTGTTTTGGTAAAGTCCAATAAAAATTTGATTGAGGGCAATACCTAAAAAAGAAATGGTGGTAAAAGCAATAGCTATTTTAACTTCAATCGGATAAGGAAAAAATAAAGCCATCAAAGGAGCTAAACCTAGAAAAATTATGCCACTGACCAAACGGAAGCCGAGAAGATTTTTGAATAATTTTTGTTTATCATGTTCTGGCTCGGAAAGCATCTGAGCGGTGACAGGGATCAGCCCAAAATCAATCAAAATTCCTATAAATTGTAAAAAAGATATAGTAGTGATATACCAGCCAAATTTTTCTGTGCCTAAATAACGGGTCATTAGCCCGAGAGCAATGAGACCCAGGACTGTGGAAATTATTTTACCAACAATTTGTATACCGGTGTTGTGAGCAATGGCTCTGGTGGTGGACATATTTCGAGCTTATAAAGTCTTTATGTATGATTTAATATTATCATTATTTAGCTTAATTATCAATAATTGCTTAAGGGCAGTATTTTATGTTATAATAGCTCTTACTTATGAAGAAAATATTTTTTTTATCACTTTTAATTAGTTTATTTTTGGGTAAAGAGATTTATGCTGCTGAACCAGAATTATTTATTCGTGATGGTGAGAGTTACGCGGCCAAGTTTATTTCACAATCAATAGCTGATCCGATTGTTCTAGAAGCAGGGGAAAATAAAACAATCATTTTTAAATTTAAAAATATTGGGGAAGCTATTTGGAATAGTGGTGCTGGTCGTTTTATTTCTGCTTATACGGTAGAACCGCAATATCGTTCTTCACAGTTCAAAAATAAAAATTGGCTTTCTTCCAATCAGCCAGCTAAAATTTCTGGGGTGATAAAACCCGGGGAAGTTGGGGATTTATCTTTATCCCTAACAGCTCCCAGTGAACCGGGTGATTATGTGGAGAGGTTTTATTTGGCAGCTGAAAATTATTCTTGGGTTAAGGGTGGTTATTTCTTTTTGAAAATAAAAGTTATTCAGCCAGTCAAAAAAGATCTTACAAATAATGTTTCTGAAAATACTGTTAATGATGGGTATAGTTTGAAACGTCAGGTTTTAAATAAGAAAAATTTGTCTGGTATTGGTGGGGAAACAATTAAATTAGTTTTTGCTTATCAAAATAATGGATTAAGTGCTTGGAAAGATTACCTTATTACTGCTGATCCACAGTTTGCGGATATTAGTTGGCAAGATGCGAATACTATAGCCAGTGGTAATTTTGAAATTTTACCAGAAAATTTTTGGCGACAAGAAGTTTTTGTACGTTTACCAACCAAGATGGGTGAATATGTGCTCAATTTAGTTTTAAATATAGATCAAAAAGTCAAAGAAACAATTTCCTTGCCAGTAGTAGTGACGGCTAATGCTCCAGATGGTTATCAACTTCCTTTTTCTAGTGTTATCATTGAAAATTCCAAAGCCAAAAGTTGGTTGGAAACAGAGCCACGTATCCGCGTTGGTCTAGCTGCGCCCGAAAGCAATTTTATCCAGTTTCGTTCTTATGAAGATGATTATCAAATAATTTCTGGTGGTGAAGTGAAAGGAATTTTGCCAATCAAAAAATTTGCAGTATTAAAATTTATTGATGGTCAATATAGCTTTTCAGGGGGAGATTTGGAGTTTGTTTCTCCTGTTCATATTCGTTTAGAACCAGTCAATAATCCACACGCAGTTTATCATGTTCCCAATTTATTGAGTCGTAGCGCTAAATGGGTAAATCCCAATAAATATTTCAATCATTATCGTGGTGCTTTGGAATATCGTCAGGGTGAGGTTGATAAAAAATTATACATTGTGAATGATCTTTTGATAGAAGATTATGTCAAAGGCATGGCAGAAAATAGTAGTTTAGCTCCTTTGGAATTTGTGAAAGCCAATTTGGTGGCAGCCAGGACTTATGCTCTGGTTTCACGTGGTAAATATCCTTTTTTTGACGTTTTAGGCAATACTTATGATCAGCTCTATCTTGGTTATGAGGGCGAAGAGGAACTTCCGAACGTAGTTGAAGGCGCAATCGCCTCTCGGGGTATGGTAGTAACTTATAATGATGAAATTGTTATTACTCCATATTTTGGCAATAGCAATGGCTATACCAAGAGTTGGGCTAGCGTGTGGGGAGGAACCAATAAACCTTGGCTCGTGCCTGTGAAGACCAGTTATGACACTGGTAAAAGACAAAATGGCCACGGAGTTGGTATGAGCCAATTGGATGCTTATAATCGAGCTAAGAATGAGGGATTGGATTATGTGGCTTTGTTAAAACATTATTACACTGGAGTAGAGGTTGAAAAAATTTACAATTAAAAACAATAAACCGGCGATTAGCCGGTTTTATTAAATTTCCAAATCTCTCTGCCCAAGTGCTGATCTTGTCGATGATAGAGCAGAGGACCTTCATCAGTAAAAGGTTGAATTATGAAACCTATTTTTTCCACTTCATTTTTTATATCAATAGAAAACCAGTGATTTTTTATTTTAAATTTTGGGATTACCATTATTACTGCACCTTTGGATTTGAGGATTTTATAGAATTCTTTAAAAGAATTTAAATAAAGGTTTTTTAATTCTTCAGTTTGTTTGATAATAAAATTTTCTGTTTCATTACCATGCAGTGGTTTGCCAAGATAAGGTTCAGTGACAATAGTGTCAATTGATTCATATTTGATTTGGCTTGAAAGTTTAGTGGCATCAGTAATTAGTAATTGGTAGTTAATAATTGGCAATTGATATTCTGTTTTTAGCCAATTGAGATTTTTTTCTGTGTCCTTGATGGCTTTTTCAGAAATATCCGAGCCGATTAAATTTTGATAGCCAAGAGAAATAGCTTCGGTCAAGACAGTGCCTGAGCCGCAAAAGGGGTCTAGAATTAAATAATTGATTTTTGTTTGGGAGAGATTGAGCATGATTCTTGCTAATTTGGGAGGAAGCATACCAGATTTGTCATCACTACCAGGCCTTCCATAGTCGCGAGCGGAAAAATCTTCAAAGGGTTGTAGCGCCTCACTGACAAATATTTTATTTTCCAAGATTGTGAAATCAGATTTTTTTTCTAGTAATTTATTATGCAAGATAGTGGCTGAATTTTTGGGTTCAATATAGCGGACATTACGACCAAGTGATTTCAATTCTTTTTTTATTTGCAGAGCAATCCTCGGTTCGTTGATGGAAAATTCAATTTTTCCAGTACTAAAATTATCAAGAAGATAAGCAAGCAAAGTAGAAGTCAACTGTCCTTGTGGGGATTCAAGGTAGTAGCCAATTTTTATGGTGCCTCCTAAACGTTGAATTAATTTTTGCGTTTCTATTTTTTCTTTTGTTTCCAAAATTAAATAATTATTACTTTTCACTGTTAAAATTTTATTAGTTTTAATTTTTAATAAACAAAGAACCGCTTCTATTTCAGCGGCGGAAATCTTTGGTTGGTGCCCAAGTTGAAATAAGTAGAGCATATTTAGGGGAGAGTAGAACTGGTGCTGGTGGGTGAGTGGTAATTAAAAGGGTCTATTTCTGGAAGGTCCATGGCCGGGGAGCTTTTTTCTTGCCATAGTTTTTTTACTCGATCAAATTTATCAAAATCAATTATTTCCAAAACTGTTAAGTTACTTTTGACTAAGATGATTTCTTCAGCTTGAGAAACAGTAAGGAAAATATTTTTGTAAATAAAAAAACAACCAAACAAAACACCAGCTGAAATAAGACCGATTATTGCAAAACTAAGTAGTCTTAGTTTTAAAAATTGTTTGTATTCGGGTGAACGATAAGTATTTGGTTTTTCGTGGCCGATTATTTTATTTGTTTTCCACATAAATAATAGCATCAAAACGTAAAGTTACCGGCATTATTTCGCCATTTTTAGAAACTTGTCTTTTTTCAAAATTTAAATTCTCAATAATTACATAATAAGGGAGTTTCTCAATAGCTGAAAGATAATGTAAATGATTTGTAAAAAAGCCGTTGTTGAGAAAGGAAAGTCGGTAATAGTGTGGGAAAATCCTTGTGGTATTTTTGGCTAGATTTTTTTGTTGGGATTCATCTACTATACTTAAGTTTAGATTTTGATCAATCTGATATTGGTTGGCCAACTGCTCAAAAGTGGTGATAATCGATAATTCATCTCCGGATTTATTTAGGCCTTGTTCCATTTGTGAGGTTATATTTTTTATTTCTGATAGTTCTTTTAATGATCGTTTAAGTTTTTGGGTTTTTTCATAACGTTCTTCTAGTTGGTTTTCAATGGTGGCAATATCTTGACGTAGGCTTAAAATATTTTTTACAGTAGGATAGATTATGAGAGCTGTCACCACCAAAAGACCCAGAGTAATACCAAAATTGGAAATGAGGATTTTTTGTTTAAGGTTTAAGCTCATATTAGCGACGTTTGAAAACTAGAAAGAAATTTATATTTTCTTTTTCAATTAGTTGTTCTGGTGGAATTTCTGAAGGTTCCACAAAATTTAAATCATCTAACTGTTCTTTTAAAATTAGTAGATCTTGGCGAGTGATGGCAGTGCCGGAGATGGTAATTTTTTCATTGTTGATAGTTAGATTTGATAAAATTATACCAGGGTTGATTTTTTGAATAATTTCAGACAATAAAACACTGGGTGTTTGGTATTCTTTTTGGAGTTTTTCCAAAGTATTGAGGATAGTATTTATTTTTTTGATTTCTCTATTGGTATCAGCATAGCGGTTGCTTACAGAAATAATCTGCTCGGCAATTTTTCCGAAATAATCTTGTAAAATCCATTGACCACCAAGTAGAATAATGCCACTGACACTGATAATGAATAAAACAGTTTCTAATAGATTTTTGATAAACTGAAAACTGACCATGCGTTTGAGATTTTGGTATTTTTCAGGAGAAAGTAAATTGAGGCGATGAGGAATCATATGGCATCGTAAGTGACAAAAGGATTATCAGCGGCTCGTAATGCTAGGCCAATGGCTGTAGAATAAGTAAGGGATTCTTTTTCGTTGATAGCGATGGTTTGGTGGCTATTGAGATTTTTCCAAGGATGTCCGGGCGCACAGACGATTTTTAATTTGCTAGAAAGCACTTTATCCAAATAAAGCAGGTTGGCACCTCCACCACACATTATTATTCTGGTGATTTTATTGGTATTGGAAAAATGTGAATAATAAAATTGTAACGTATCATTGATATACTTGATGAGATCTTCAGAAACTTTATTTATTATTTCAAAAGCGCGAGTTTGACGAGTACGATAAGAAAGACCTTGTTTTATTTTTAATTCCTCAGCATCTTCGTAGCTGATATGTAGCTGTTGGGAAAGAGCGGTGGTCAAGATCTCGCCTGAAAAAGGCAAGGTGGTGGAAAATTGAATAATATCGTGATCATAAACAATAAAACTTGAGCGCGTGGCTCCCAAATCAAGGATGGCCCGAGCTTCGCCTTCGTATTCTTTACTGGCGGTAATCATGGAGCGAGCTATTGCCAAGGCTTCAATCTCTAAGGCTACCGCTCCGAGACCAAGACTTTCTAATAAATAAGTGTAACTGTCAGCTATTTTTTTGGCTACTGAGCCAATAAGTATGCGAGTTTTTTGTGAATCGTATATAGTTGCTGGCATGATTTGCCATTGGATATAATAACTACCATCATCGTCATAGGGGATATGTTTTTTGGCCAAGACCTTGATATCATCTTCTAGTAAATCTTCTACTGGGGTTTTAGTTTCGATCAATTTAATGAAACTTTGAGTTTCTGGTAGAGAAGCCACTACCCAGGGGCTTTTAATGTTTTTTTTATGGGTTTTTCCTGATAACAGATGTTGAATGTGTTTTCTTACTTCTTCAGGTTTTTGTAATTCACCATTGGTAATGAGCCCTGGTGGCAGGTCAATATCACGGGCATCTACCAATCTATAAACTGGACGACGTTTAAACAAAGATTCATTTTTTAATTGCACTAATTTAACCGACAGGTCGCCGATATCTAGTCCAAATGCGTTGGGAAAAGGGTTGGTAAGCATGTTTTTAAAAAGTTTGAACTAAAGTGTACATAGGCATGATAACCGCCACAGCCATGCCGGCCACAGCTACGCCTAGGACCAAGATAATAATAGGCTCAATAACTTGAGTGAAATTTTTCATAGTTTTGTCGACTTCTTTGCTGTAAAAGTTGGATAGTTCTTGGAGAAGTTGATCTATTTCTCCAGAACGTTCACCAACCATGATCATTTCTGTAACCATGGGTGGAAACAGTTTGGGATATTCAGAAAGAATTTCAGAAAGTGGAGTACCGGTTTTAATTTTTTCTCCGGCATTTTTTAAGGCATTTTGATAAAGCACATTACCACAAGTTTCTGCGGTAATTTCTGTAGCCTCAATAATGGGGATAGTACTTTTTAATAAGGAAGAAAGAGTTAGGGAAAAACGAGCTAAATTTATTTTTTTGATAACCAGTCCGATGATTGGCAAATGCAGAAGCAAATTGTGTATATTACGGCGAAAATTAGGAGATTTTTTTAGGCCTAGAATAAAGAAAAAAATCACTAAAGCTAATAATAGCACCATGATTATCAAATTGATCGGATTACTCATGAAATTGGTGATCACTATAAGGATTTTGGTTGGCAATGGTAATTCCGCATCAAATTCTTCAAATAAAGTCATTAATTTTGGCAAAACTACTGTCACCATCATGATGCCAATACCACCCATGGCTATCAAAATTACGGCTGGATAAATCATGGCGCCGCGAATGCTGGAAGTGAGCTCTTGGCTTTTTTGCATTTGAATCACCACTTCTCCCAAAGATTCTTCAAGTTTACCAGAAACTTCTCCAGAGGCGATCATTTTTACATAAATAGGAGGAAAAGCCTGTGGGTGTTCTTCCAATACTTCACTGAGTTGGCGTCCTTTTTCTACTCCGATTTTAATTTCACCAATGATTTGCGCCAATTTTTTGTTTTCAATTTCTTTACTCAAAACTTCCAAAGATTCAGTAATTGAGAGCCCAGCATGGATCATGGTTTTGAGATGATCAACAAAAAATATTTTTTGAACAAAAGGAATACGGGTTAAATGATTATTTACCCATTGATTCATTTTTATTTCAAAAGGGGAAAGTTTTTTTTCTTTTTTAACCATATTTATTCTTTGGTAACACGCAGTATTTCTTCAATAGTGGTAATGCCCATTTTGGCTTTGACTAGGCCGTCTTCCAACATGGTCAACATGCCATGTTCCCGAGCAAATTTTTTCAATTCGTCGGCATTGGCACGTTCATTGATTTTTTGGGCGATGTTTTTGTCAATCTCTAGAACTTCATAAATACCAATACGTCCTTTGTAACCAGAATTGCCACAACGACGACAGCCTTCACCTCGATAAAAAGTGATAGTTTCTAAGGTTTTTTCTTTGTTGTTTAATTTAATTTTTTGTGAAGCTAAAAGATCTTTGAGTTTTTTTACATCAAAAACTTTTCCCAATTCCAAAACAGCAGCTTTTTCCAATTTGTATTCTTTTTTACAATGTTCACAAATTTTTCTTACTAGACGTTGAGCGACAATAATATTGGCAGTAAAAGCTAGAAGAAATGGGGGAATATTCATGTCCATGAGACGAGGAATGGTAGTTGGGGCGTCATTGGTATGCAAGGTGGATAGTACCAGGTGTCCGGTCATGGCGGCGTGAATGGCAATTTCGGCAGTTTCTCCGTCACGGATTTCTCCTACCATGATAATATCCGGATCTTGACGTAAAAAAGCTCGTAAACCACTGGCAAAGGTAAAACCAATTTGGGGATTGACTTGGCTTTGGTTGATGCCTTTGACATGATATTCAATCGGGTCTTCAATAGTGGAAATATTAACATTAGGTTGGTTGAGAATGCCCAAGAGAGAGTAGAGCGTAGTGGTTTTTCCAGAACCAGTCGGTCCGGTGACCAAAATCATACCATGAGGTTTGGTGATAGCTTCTTCCACTAGTTTTCTGGGTCCTGGTAAAAATCCTAATTGATCAAGTGAAAGAGGTTTTTGTCCTTCGTGTAAAATACGCATGACAATTTTTTCTCCATCATAAACTGGAATGATAGAAACACGAAAAGAGAGTTTTTCTTCTTGAATTTGAATTTTGAAACGGCCGTCTTGTGGTTTCATGTGTTCATCGAGTTTCATGTTAGCCAGAACTTTGATACGCGCCACAATGCCATTTTTTACTGCTTTGGGGAGAGTCATTACTGAACGCAAGATGCCATCGATCCGATAACGAACAATAACTTCTTTTTCGGTAGGTTCGATATGAATATCTGAAGAACCTTCATAGACCGCATGTTCCAAAATACTGTTGACTATATTAATTATGGGCAACTCCTCGGCAGCTTTTTTGAGATCTTTTTCTCCCATTTCTTCTCCATTTTCTACCAATTCTTGAATAGAAACATCACTTTCCAGGTCAGCATGATAGCGTCGCATGGCTTCTTTGAGATCGCTTGGGGTGGTTAAAAAAACTTTGGGATTGAGTCCGGTTTTTCTGTGTAAAAATTCAATTGTTTGGATATCTCCGGGATCAAGCATGGCTAAGTGAATTTCAGTTTTTGTAGCATTGAAAGCCACCACTTGGTGGGCCTGGGCCAAGGGTGCTGGTACCATGTTGAGAACCTCTTTTTTTATTTCCAAGCCTTTGAGAGCCATGAGAGGAGTGCCGATTTCTTTAGCGATTTGTGAATAAAGCTCTAGTTCATCCAATACTCCATCATCTAGAAGTTGTTGTTCTAGTTCTTTATTCATTTTCTTGGCTTTTTCTGAGGATTTTTTCAAATCATCATCCGAAAGCTTAAATTTTTCTTTGAGTATTTTGTAAAAAATTTTTGTGGATAACATAGTACTGGTATTATAGCACAGTTTTTGTTTTTTCTAAATATGTTTTATAATAAAAGTGATCCCAACTTTGATGAGGTAGTCTATGGTGACTCGGTCTGATGATCCTGGTCTAACTAGGGAAGGATATTCCAGGAAAGAAGTGCTAATTCCAACTTTGACTGAGGATGGATATTGTCACTGTGGGGCTTCGGTCCTCAAAGACGGAAAGTGCACTGATCCCAATTGTCCGCACAGTAGGACCCCGCGTCCTCTTCCTCGGCACTGGTCACGGTCCAATTAGAGTCACTTTTTTGAACAATTCAACAGGTTGGGGGACGAGGATACCTCGCACCGCCTGTAAAGTTTTGAAAACCATTCATGATTTTACAGGGAGTAGTTGCGAGGTTTTCTTTTTGAAAAATAAAAAAGCCCCATACAGGGGCATTTTTTAGCAATTGCAGTTTGGACCGCATTCACAGCCCTCTTGGCAATCACATTGACAATCGTTTTCACAGTTGCAAGTGCCGTCTTTTTGACACTGGCAATCTGGGCCACAATTACATTTTTTTTCTTCTTCCATAGTTAAAGAAAAATTAATTAATAAATTTTACTTGGTTTAAAATCTTTGAATACTGAATAAGAAGTGATTTTTTCAATGGAGGTAATATTTGGGTCATAAACAATTTTGAAAGTATTTGGTAGCTTGAAGCTGACTGTTTGTATACCGGGATCTTTTCCCAATTCATCAATAATTAGAGGGGCATGTCCGCTACAGGGGATACCAATTTCTACATAATTGACTGCGGAAGCGGCCAGTGGACGATTGAGATTCTCTCCTTGACTATTGGCTACAGCTGGAAAAATGATTAACATGATGAGTAAATTAACAATCAGAGTTGTGCCATAGAGAGTAGAAAGATATTTCCATTTACTTTTAATTTTTCCCAAGCAGAGACAGTTATTTTTTTTGAGATAAAGAAAAGCTGAGAGAGTGGCAAAGACCAAAGAAATGATTATTAAAAATGAGAACAGATTGGGGATAAGCAAAATAGTTTTGGCAAAAAATCCAACACTGGTCGCTCCCAAAATTGAAAAAATAATAAATAAAATACAAAAAGTGTGGGGAATAAGGCCGTAGAGAAGCCCTTGTTTTAAACCATTTTTTTGTTTATTTTCACAACAGTTTTTATCCATATTATTTATTAAAAAGATGGGTGACTTTTAAAATTTCTTCAGTCATGGCTTTTTTCTTTTTTTCATTGTTGGAGGACATTGCTCCTCGGAAACAGGTTTGTAAATGGTTTTCCATGAGCATTTCATGAGCGGATCGCAGGAGACCGATGACTGCTAGATTTTGTTGCATGATATCTATGCAATATTTTTTATTCTCGGTCATTTCAATGATTTTGCCGAGCAAAGTGTGGGCCTTTTTGAAGTTGATTAGAGCTTTGGGATTTTGCATATGAATAAGATTATTTTATACCCATACCTGGGGTATAGGTATAATATAATTTTGTTGGTTTTTTGGCAAGAGGGTTTATCCACAGGTGTTTTTTTGTTATAATTTTTGTAAAAAATTAAATAAAAAAATGAATAATTTATTTCGTAATAAATATTTAATTCCTTCCATTCGTTTGTCTGGGTATGATTATTCGCAAGCGGGGTATTATTTTGTAACCATTTGTACCCAAAACCGGTACCATTATTTTGGTAATATTACAGATGAAAAAATGAATTTAAATGAGGTTGGCAAAACCGTTAATCAATATTGGTTGGAAATACCAAAACATTTTTCACATGTTATATTGGATGAATTTGTTATTATGCCCAATCATGTGCATGGAATAATTATTATTGATGATGTGTCGGGCGATGATATGGTAAAAACGCAAAATGGTTATGACGTGGGTTGTAGAGACGTTGCATGCAATCGTTCGGTAAAAACGCAAAATGGTTATGACGTGGGTTGTAGAGACGTTGCATGCAA
>CAZQHU010000014.1:0-4465 GCA_964592785.1 uncultured Gammaproteobacteria bacterium
ATACCACCGTAAAATCTCATCACCCCAGAGCATAGTAAAAAAAGTCGCTGCTGCAAGATAAGTACCAAAAGGCACTTCACTTTTTAAACTTTTATTTTTATCAAAACTAATAATAACCAAACTCAAAATCGCCCCCGCCACATAGGCCAAGCCCAAAGCCAAAATAATTTTGGGCCAGCCCAAAATTATTCCCATAAAAATACCCAAGCGAATATCCCCTCCTCCAATCCAACGTCCTTTGGAAAAAATATACTGAACCGCAAAAAAACCACCACCAATAAAACCAGCCAAAAGAAGATCATACCAAGCATGCCACTGCATGGAAACAGCAAAAAGATAAACTAAAACTGCCGGCAAAAGTGTCACTCGATCCAAAATTTCCTGATATTTCCAATCGTAAACAAAAATAAAGATAAGAAAACTAGTGATCAACCAGCTGGCTACCATCTCTGGAGTAACAAATATTTCTCTTCCATGATATTGCCAAGCCACCAAGACAAATAAAATTCCCGTGACGAATTCTACCAAAGGATACTGCCAAGAAATTTTTTGTTGGCAATAACGACAGTGACCACCAAGTAAAAACAAAAAACTCACCAGTGGTATATTGTCATACCAAGCTAACTGATGCCGACACTCTGGACAGATGGAACGCGCCAAAACAATACTCAAATTCTCTCTAGTTCGCCAAAGAACTACATTTAAAAAACTGCCAATTAGCAAACCAAAAACAAAACTTAATAAATAATATATTATCTCCATATGTAGATAATTTTAACACATTTTTCAATAAAACAAAACCCCGCCCTTTAAATTACATTTAGGGCGGGGAATCGTAAATTCACGATTGTTATCTTTCGGAAAATTAACCATTAACAATACCTGATGGACTGGCAGTAATAGATCCTGCATCCAAGCCACCAGCAGCACCTTCCAATGAAGTAACAATAGTATAAGTGGTGCCGTCTGAGTTGTAAACATAAGTACCATCACCCGGATCAGCTGGTACCAAACCCATATAAGCGTCGGTACAAGCAGTGGCTGTAAAACCAGATGCAGCGTTTAAACAAGCTGAAGCATCTGAACCTAGAGTCAAAGCAGTGCCAGTTGGATAAGAACCATTGTCGGTATAATAAAGCTCCAAAGCAGTTTGAACCTGTTTAATGTCAGAAAGACGCTTGGAATCTCGAGCTTTTTCACGAGCTGAACCAAGAGCTACCACTGACAAAGTGGATAACAAACCAATAATGGCAATAACGACCAACAATTCAATCAAAGTAAAACCTCTTTTGTTCATGTTCTCACCCCCTTTCTCTGTAAGATCATAATTTTTATTTTTTACTCAAAACCTTATAAACTTTTTCTACCACTTCCGAAGGTTTGAAATGGGCTTTGATAAGATAATCTGCGGCACCCATCTCCAGCCCTTTCTCCACATCATCTTTTTGACCAAGATTAGTAAGCAAAATAACTGGAATATCTTTGGTTTCAGGATCGGCTTTTAACTTTTCCAAAACCATGAATCCATCAATCTTGGGAAGTAAGATATCCAAGAGGATGATGTCCGGCTGTTTCTTTTTGGCATCCTCATAACCAGAGATACCATTGTCAGCATGACTAATCTTGCATTTTTCCATCTCAAACTTGGTCTTATAAATATTGGCCAAAAAAGTATCGTCCTCCACCAGCAAAACATGAATTTGTTTTTCTTCAACCATAAATTTAAATTATTTTATAACTTATAATTATTATAGCAAATTTTATTTATTCAACCAATAGGCCAGTGTGGATACTATAAAATTTTTCGCAAAGCCAAGCCAATAGCTACTGACATTCGCGGACCAATCTCGTCCAAAATTATTTTTAAACCATCTTGATAAATAACTCTCGCCCAAGGATCTCCCAAAAAAACTTTCATAGGAAATTTTTTCTTGACTTCTTCTTCAATGAAGGGCAGATTGGCTGCGCCGCCAGTCAAAATTATTTTTTCCGGACGCTTACCTTCGTTGCCAGTCTGGTGCAAAAACAAATCAAAACTATATTCTATTTCTTTTATGATCGGCTCCACTATTGTAGGAAAAGCTTCCACTGGCAAACGCAAATCCCCACGAACTAAATCTTTTTTTATTTGAGGAACTAGCGATGCTTCCACTCCCAAATATTGTTGTAAAATATTATCAAAAGTATTTCCCCCCAATCCGATAGTTCTGTGAGTGATAGGAAGCGCCTGATCCATCACAAAAAAACTAGTTCTCTCAGCTCCAATATCCACTACCATGGCTGTTGTCTTGTCGAGACCCACCAAAGATCGTTGTAAAGCAAAAGCTTCTGTTTCCAACTCTTGGAGAATCAAACCTGCTTTTTGAAAAATCGCACTATAAAAAGCTACCAATTGTCTAGGCGCGGCTGTAACTAAAATTCTCATCGGTCGATGTTTTTTTTCATCAGTGGATGGCAAATCTGGAATCTGTTGATGCACTATCTGCATTTCTTCTAGAGGACGCGGTAACATTTTTTTGATTTCTGCTCTCACTATATGGTCCAATTCTTTTTCTTCTACTGCTGGTAGGGTCACAACTGTATGAAAAACATAAGAAACTGGCAAACTAGCCGAAGCCACGTTGGTAGTCACCTTGGCTTCTTTCAATAAAGTCTTGAGAAGCTTGGCATATTCATCGATCCGCGGATCATCCATTTCTGGTAATTCATTTTCTTTGGTTTTGGATTTTTTCTTGGCTTCAAAACCTTCTCCATAAAGTATTTCTTCTGGAGTTTTGTCTTTTTTAATTTCCGGCAAATGGATATCTAGCTTTTGTTCAACTATTCCATAAGTCCAAAGCTGAGGCCGATTCTTGGTCTTATGAAGTTCTACAAGTTTTATTCCTCCGCCACCAATATCTATGCCTAGATAAGCTTCGTTTTTGGAAAATAAACCCATAATAAATAGATAGTAAATGTATTATAGCACAAAAACAAAATAGTTTAAACATATCCACAACAAAAATTTTAAATATTTTCATTCACTTTTATTCTTTACAAAAATAAAATTCTATGCTAAGGTTCTCTTGTTCATTTGCTCTTTACAATGCTAGCGTGGTAGAAATACCGCGTTGTTTCATATTTCAAAATATCACCAACCCACAATGGAGGGCAACATGCCTAGAAAGCCGTATGGCGGGCATCCCTCCGATTGGTGGGATGCGATGAGAGCTCTAGTACGATTCCTGAGAAAGGAAAGTTTGGACTTCTTTGACGAACAGATCCTTGAAGAATGGGGTTTCAAAACTGGATTTGAGTTCATAGATGTGAAAGATCTTCTGCGATGGGCTGGTTCAGCCTCCCCGAAGGACGGCAGAATGAAGCCCCTCATTGAAAACCAAGAAGGTCTCTGGACAGTAACCAACTATTGCCTCGAGGAACTGCGTAAAGACCACCACCAGAAGAGCACTTCTGCCAGCAAAGTCATCACGGAAATTCCTGATGACGTGAAGCGGATAGTGCTTGAGCGATTTCACGCAGAACACAACGGCAACCCGGCCAAGTGGTTTTCTGCTGGGATCACTCACATGAGTTGGTTTCGGAATTACCCTTGGTGGAATATGGCTCTCTTGGATGCTTTTGTTGCCAACGGTTTCCTAAACCGAACTGGCGACAAGAGTACGGCACTCCAGCTTTCGGCAAAGGGAGCACAGGAAATTGGAATAGACAGCTGGGTCATCGCTCCGATCGTCAAGGTTAGAGAAAGTTACGAAATCAGAGCCCCTGCTTCCACGTTTACTACACCAGCTGAATTGGAGCCAGTAGAACCACCTGCTCCAATCAAGAGACCCACTATTACGAGATCAAAACCGCCCGTAGCTGTCAGACTACTTCCAGACACTACTACGGCCAAGAGACGGATCACACGAAGCAGATTGCCTGATAATGAAAAAGATCGACAGAGTCGTGAGGCTCTGCTCATCCTCTTCAAACTTCAGGGTGGAGATGTTGAGACTTTGTCTGGCGGAAGCTACGAACGCTGGATTCCAACCGACATCTTCGCTGAGCATATCAGGTCGCACGGCTTCACAGACTACCAGAAGATCCGAACCATACTCAAGAACCGAGGATTATTGGAACAGCCACCCAGCATGGGAAACTTGTACAATTACAGACTGAGTGCTCTGGGTGCAAGTTTCTTAGGCCTTGCGGAGGGTTGGTACCCGACATCTGAACATGGTCGCGATGGTCAACCACTACCTACTCCAGCAAGAGAACAAAGGAGTGAGGGGGAAAAAGCTACAGCTTCTCCTTCCGCGTCTCTGGCTGCTGAGCTCGAATACTTCCGTATCCTAGAAACCTTGTTTGCTAAGTTTGAGAATAGCTGGGTCAGTCTCCCAGAACTCCTCAGACTAAAGGACAATGGTTTTGTAAATATGGACATGTCGAAGTGGTTGAGTTTCCTTGCTCAAGGGATGAAGCGAGG
>CAZQHU010000014.1:4565-18084 GCA_964592785.1 uncultured Gammaproteobacteria bacterium
CCTCGCGATCGACAAGATCACGGGGGCACTGGTAGATCTTCCGCCGGAACTGTGGGAAGTGGCATGCCAGTCCGCCATGGTGATGGCGCGGAAGAAGAAGTAACCCACCAACGCTAGCATTTCATAGGGCGGCCGGAGAGAGAACACCACTCTCTCCGGTCCGCCCGCCTTCCAATTTTCCGCTTAAAGCGGTTTTTTTATTTGTCATGCTGAACTCTCGCCTGCCGTTGCCTGGCACTGGCGGGCAGGTGTTTCAGCATCTTTCTGTAAAAATATTTTGCTTAATAATTTTAATTTATGAAAGATCCTGAAATAAATTCAGGATGACAGTTTTACTTTACTCTCACAACAAAATCCGTTATAATATGGATATTATGCTAAAAATATTTAATACTCTCACTAAACAAATAGAAGAATTTCAACCCCTTAAAAAGGGCTTATTTAAAAAGATTGGACTCTACACCTGTGGCCCCACTGTTTACAATTATGCCCACATTGGAAATTTACGCACTTATATTTTCGAAGATATTTTGAAGCGTACTCTCAAATACAATGGCTACAAAGTAAAACATGTAATGAATATCACTGACGTCGGTCATCTCACTTCTGATGCCGACGAAGGCGAAGACAAACTAGAAAAAGGCGCAGAGCGGGAACACAAAACTGTTTGGGAAATTGCTGAGTTTTATACCAAAAAATTCCAAGAAAATATACGTGATCTAAATATTTTGCCTCCAAATATTTGGTGCCGAGCCACTGACCATATCCCCGAACAAATTAAATTTGTTCAAAAATTAATTGACAAAAATTTAACTTATGAAACTGCTGATGGAATTTATTTTGATACTAGTAAAATTTCTGACTACGGCAAACTGGCCAATTTGAAAAACCAAGAATTAAAAGCCGGAGCTAGAATTGAAATGGGTGATAAAAAAAATCCTCATGACTTCGCGCTTTGGAAATTTTCTCCGTCTGATAAAAAACGTCAAATGGAATGGGATGCTTTTGGACGAAAAGGTTTTCCTGGCTGGCATATAGAATGCTCGACTATGAGTATGAAATATCTGGGTGAACAGTTTGATATTCACTGTGGTGGTATTGACCATGTAACAATACACCATACCAATGAAATAGCTCAATCTGAAAGTTTAATTAATAAAAAACCCTGGGTAAAATATTGGCTACATGGTGAGTTCTTGATTATTGGAAATCCTTCGACTGGCGCTCAGAATAAAATGGCCAAATCAGGCGACAACTTCATCACTTTAGATAGTTTGAAAGAAAAAAACATCTCCCCCCTCGCCTACCGCTATTTACTATTACAAACTCATTATCGCAAACAACTCACTTTTTCTTGGGAAGCGCTAGAGGCAGCAAGCCGTGGTTTAGAACATCTATATAGTGAAGTTAGTAAGTTAGCAAGTTCGCAAGTTAATAAGTCACAAAAAAATGATCTAGAAAAAAAATTTATTGATGCTGTGAATGACGACCTAGATACACCCCACGCCTTGGCGATTATTTGGGAAGGGCTAAAAAATAAACAAATAGAATATAAAACATTACTTAAATTTGATGAAATTCTCGGTTTAAACTTACACACTTGCACACTTACACACTTGCACACTAATGTACCAGAAGAAATACAAACACTTTTGGATCAACGTACTCAAGCCCGCGCAGAAAAAGACTGGACAGAATCCGACAGACTGCGAGAAAAAATAAAAAAATTAGGTTTCGAAGTGGAGGATACGAGTGAAGGACAAAAAGTAAATAAAATTTAATTTTTTAGTTTATCAAAATAAACAGCGAACCCCCGACGGGCAGGTTCGCTCCGTACGGGGGCTATCATCCTCCTTGGGCTCAGATGTACATGCTGCTCAGCCCCAACGAACAGGCCAGTTCCAGCCGTAATCGAATGAGAGCTCGATCTGCCTCGCCCTGGCGACGGGTATCCACTCCTTCGCCAAACTCCTGCTTGTAGATCTCCCGGACTGCTTCGTCAGAAACCTCTGAATTGAGAAGATTGACGAATTCTTGAACAGTCATCTTCCCTCTCTTGGCCATAATCTTCACCCTTAGCAAAAGATAAATTAACTTTATCACAGAATTTAAAAAAAGCAAGCCCCAAAATAATTATCAACAATGAGCCTAAATAGCTCTTTTTTATTTTTTCTGGTATAATAAAAGAAGTTTAGAAAATAACGGAAATATTTTTCCGCCGTTTAAGTTATGGCAAACAATCAAAATAAAATTCCTGAAAGTGGATTTATACCAGAGGCAGAACTAAAAAACCTACCAGAACAAAAATCTGCTACCCCAGAAGCTTTTGTTGCCCCCATACCTGAAACCACTGAAAATTTAGAATTAAAAAATAAGACTGGGGCAGAAAATGAAGGATTTTTGGATGAAACTATTGAATCACTCAAACAAAAATTACGTGGACAAAAGAAAAAACCCACTCACATACCCATGGTTCGTGATAAAATCACTGTGGAAGTGGAACATATTATGGAAGAAGGGCTCAAAGATGCTTACCGTGAGCTAACTCCTGTACAACAACAGCAATTCAAAATCAAAGGTGAAGAAACTGCTTGGAAAATACGTGAATTATTACGTGCCACGCATGTAAAAGTCAAAAAAATCTTTGAGTTGCTTATTGAATGGTTAAAAATGCTTCCCGGAATAAATCGTTTTTTCTTGGAACAAGAAGCCAAAATTAAAACCGACAAAATTATCGCTTTACATGAAAGAAACAAACACCATTGATTATGTTTGTTTTCCAATTTACAGCTGACTTTAATACCAATTATTATACACAGTCTTCTTTCCCTGATGTGCTTTTTTGGATTATTTTTGTTTCACTCATTGGCCTGGCTCTCACCGGGATACTATTCATGGTACGTGCTTTTTGGCACAGTCAAAGTCGTTCCAGCAAAGCTTTCCGTCTGGCTGTTTTACAAATTCTCGTACCCAAAGAAAGAAAATCAGAAAGCGCCACCAATTCCGGTAACAACCAGGATGACCGTTTGGAAAGAGTTCGAGAAGAAATTGGCATCATGGAAACCTTTTTTTCCACTATCGCCGGTTTACGAGCACAAAAAGGAATATTAAATTGGTTACGAGGACGCAATGATCATTTTGGCTTTGAAATTGTCATGCACAACGGATTGATTAGTTTTTATATAGCCGTTCCTCAAAGATTGCGGGAATTTATAGAACAACAACTTCATGCTCAGTTTCCTTATGCCGAAATTGAACAAATGACTGATTATAATATTTTTACAGAAAAAAGCACTATTGTTGGAGCTTATTTGGATGACAAACGCAAATCAATTTTCCCTTTTAAAACTTACAAAAAAACAGACTCCGATCCCCTTTCTTCACTCTTAAATGTTTTGGCGAGAGCTCGAGAAGAAAATAGTTCTTTGGCTGTGCAATATATTATCCGTTCAGCCCACAGCAAGTGGCGTCGTTGGGGTGTAAGAATTGTCCGTGATGTTCGTAAAGGTGAAGAACATTTTGAAACTATTGCCCATCGTAATCGTTTTACTCGTTCTTTACGAAAAACTTGGAAAGCTTTCGCTAAAACTTTTGAAAAACCAGGCGAAAATCAAAATCCCAAAAATTATCAAACTACTGCCATGGAAGAAGAAATGCTCAAAGGTATTGAAGAAAAGATGAGCAAAGGTGGCATGGACGTGACTATTCGTCTTCTTTCTGTCTCTGATAACCCTGATTTGGCCAAGCTCAATCTGGATAATTTAGTCAATGCATTTTCACAATACAATCTTTATCGTTATGGCAACGAATTTTTTGCCGCTATCCCCAAAAATCAAGCAGAACTTATTCGACAATTTATTTATCGTTCCTTCAATGAAAAACGTCGTTTGATTTTCAATACTGAAGAAATGGCGGGGTTTTGGCATCTACCACTCCACTCCACCGAGGCACCAAATATCAAGTGGCTTATGGGGCGCACTGCTCCCCCACCTCCAAATTTGCCCACTTCCGGACTTTCACTCGGTTATATTGATTATCGCGGTCAAAAAGTTGATGTCCATATGAAAGAAGAAGACCGTCGCCGTCATCTCTATATCATTGGAAAATCTGGTGGAGGAAAATCTGTCTTTATTTCTCGTTTAGCTGTTCAAGATATTAGAGCTGGCAAAGGCGTTTGTATAGTTGATCCCCATGGGGATTTGGTAGAATATGTACTCTCACATATTCCCAAAGAGCGCGCGGATGATGTGATAATCTTCAATCCTTCGGATCTAGAAAGACCGGTCGGACTCAATATGTTGGAAGCCAAAAGCGAAGATGAAAAAGATTTCGCTATACAAGAAATGATTGCCATTTTTTACAAACTTTTTCCGCCAGAAATGATCGGACCAATGTTTGAACATAACATGAGAAATGTCATGCTGACTCTCATGGCCGATCTAGAAAATCCCGGCACTGTTATTGATATTCCCCGCATGTTTACTGATGATGAATATGTCAAAGTTTATTTGAAAAAATTAAAAGATCCGGTAGTCCGCGCCTTTTGGGAAAAAGAAATGGCCAAAACTAGTGATTTTCACAAATCTGAAATGCTCGGTTATCTTATTTCCAAAGTTGGTCGCTTTGTGGAAAACGAAATGATGCGCAATATCATGGGTCAACAAAAATCCAGTTTTAGTTTTCGCGAAGTAATGGATAATCAAAAAATCTTATTGGTCAATCTGGCCAAAGGTAAAACTGGTGAAGTCAACGCCAAATTACTTGGCCTGATCGTAGTAGCCAAACTACAAATGGCCGCCATGGGGCGAGCCGAATTGCCCGAAGAAGAACGTAAAGATTTTTATCTCTACATTGATGAGTTCCAAAATTTCGTTACTGATTCCATTGCTACTATTCTTTCTGAAGCTCGTAAATATCGACTCGATCTGATTATTGCTCATCAATACATGGGTCAACTAACTGATGACAAAGGAAAGTCCCCTATTCGCGATGCTGTGCTTGGTAATGCTGGCACTATTTGCTCGGCTCGCATCGGTCCTGATGATGCTGAAATCTTGGCCAAAGAATTTGCTCCTACTTTTGGTCCTTATGACCTTTTAAATGCACCTATGTTTTCTTGGTACACCAAACTTTTGATAGATAATACTGCTTCCCGTCCTTTTCTCATGAAAACTTACCCGCCAGAAAAAGGTAACCGCGAATTGGGAGAAGCTATCAAAGAACTATCTCGTCTCAAATACGGACGCGATCGTAGTATTGTAGAGGCGGAAATAATGGAGCGCACCAAGCTGGGTGTAGCTGAAAAAAACAGCAAAACCGACATGATTGAAGCCAGTTTATAATTCTCCCCAAATCATCCACTCTCTTTCCCCAGCCCCGTTATACAACGGGGCTGTTTTTTGATAAAATTAAAAGACTTACTAAAACAAAAACAAATATGAACTCTCTCAATGATCTTTTATCCCAAAAAGCTGATGAAATTTTTACCGGCAGTGCGCCTATTCCAGAACCTACTGCCCCTATTCCAGAAGAAAAACCCATAGTTGCGAACCCTGATTATGCTGATTTGAAAAAAACAATTTATCAAATAAAAGATCAACTTGATCAAATTTTACGAAAAATCAACCAACAACAAGGTGAAGAATTCAAACAAACCGAACCCGATACTTTACTCACCGAACATGGCGAAAAAATAATTGAGGGAGTTTTCAATGGTCTATCCATGATCGGCTCTGACGGCAAAGAATATACTGTCCCGGCCAATTATGCCAGTAAATCCAAGCTGGTTGAAGGAGATCTAATGAAGCTAACAATTACCAACAAAGGCAGTTTTGTTTATAAGCAAATCGGCCCCATAGAAAGAAAACGACTGGTTGGTGAACTTACCTTGGCTGGAGATCAATACGCTGTGAATGTTAATGGTCAAAATTATTCAGTTCTAGCCGCTTCAGTCAGTTTTTTCAAAGGTAAACCAGGAGATGAAGCGGTAATCCTTGTTCCTCAAGACGGAAATAGCGCCTGGGGTGCCCTAGAAAACGTTATCCACAAATAATAAATGAAAAACCCGCCCCCGCAATATGCGGGGCGGGTTTTAATTTCTACGTTTAATCTGCTTTAGCTTAAATGTTTGGAAACCAATTTAGTCATTTCAAACATGTTGACCTCTTTTTTACCAAAAATCGGCAAAAGTTTGTCATCAGCAAAGATGTTTCTCTTATTAGCCTGATTTTGTAAATCATTCTTTTTGATATATTCCCAAAGTTTCTTTACAACTTGAGAACGAGGCATTGGGCCTTTACCGACCACTGCTTCAAGCTCAGCTGAAACATTTAGTGGCTTCAGCAAAGCTGGATTAGCTTTTCTTGGCATAAGAAAATTAAATTAAGATTAAAATTAAGCTTAAAACTTAACGTTTCTATTATATCACAAGAGGCTCTCCTAAGCAATATGAGAAAAAAGACCTGTGTATATCTTAAACAAAAGCCCAATTATCTTAGGTTTACTATGGCAAGGATTTGAGGTATAATAAGGCTGTATTTTGTAAAAATTATAAACTAGATTTTTTATTTTTTATGGCTCTCTACCATCAATACCGTCCGCAAAAATTTTCAGATATTATTGGTCAAGATCATATCGTCAAAACTCTATCCAATGAAGTGGTTACTGGCAAGATAGCCCATGCTTATCTCTTTTCAGGACCAAGAGGTACTGGTAAGACCAGTACTGCCAGAATACTTGCCAAAGCTTTAAATTGCCCCAATAGAAAAGAGAATAAGACTGAACCTTGCAATGATTGCCATTCTTGCCAAGAAATCAGCAATTCACGCTCTATAGACGTGATAGAAATAGATGCTGCTTCTCATACGGGCGTGGATAATGTCCGTGAAAACATCATTGATAGCACCCAGTTTCGCCCCACCAAGTCCAAATACAAAGTTTTTATTATTGATGAAGCCCACATGCTCTCTGGAGCGGCTTTTAATGCGCTCCTCAAGACTCTAGAAGAACCTCCTGAATATATAGTTTTTATTCTGGCTACGACTGAACTCAACAAGCTCCCTGCTACTATTGTTTCACGTTGCCAACGTTTTGCTTTTCACCGACTTACTGCTACTGATATCAAAAAAAATTTGGAACATATTGCCAAAGAAGAAGGTGTAAAAATAGACAAAGAAGTAATCGAACGAATTATCAACAAAAGCGAAGGCGCAGCTCGTGATTCAGTCTCACTCTTGGATCAGCTTATTTCCACCGGTGAAAAAAATATAGATTTAGAGATTGCCAACCTTATTTTACCAACCACCGATGTAGAAAAAACCCTAAAATTTTTAGGACAAATCTTAAAAAAAGAAACCAAAGAAGCCATTTTACTTATCAATGAAATAGCCGAGGAAGGATCAAATCTTTTTTACTTTTGTGAAGATTTAATACAACTTTTACGCTTGGTCTTGGTCTATCAAGCCAGTGGTACCACCAAAGGATCAGTTCTAGATCTTGACGATAAAGCCGAAAAAGAAATAAAAAAACTCTCAGACCTGATTCCTGGTTCAGATTTGCTTGATTTGATTGATATTTTTCTTGCCCGCCGTTTACAAATAAAGTCTGCTCCTTTACCCCAGCTCCCCCTAGAAATGGCAATTATTGGCTGGTGTGAAAAAGATTTACGTTCATCAAAAACCACCAAAGATGAACCCGTGGCCCCACAAGAAAAAAAGACTCTTACCCCGCCACCTATTTCCAAAAAAGAAGACACTACTCCGGCTGACAAAAAAACCATTACTGAAAGAGTCAAAGAGATGGTCAATAAGCCCACTCTAGAAAAATCTTTGGTTTTGGAAAAATGGGAAGTTTTTATTTTGGAAATTGAAAAAAAATTCCCTTCTCTTTCTTTTATTCTCAAAATGGCAGAATTTCATGATATTGAAAATAATGTAGTAAAAATTGCTGTAGAATATTCTTTTCATAGAGATAAATTAATGGAAAAAACTTATCAATATCAACTAGAAGAAATTCTTTCAGAACTCTGCGATACCAAGGTCAAGATTGAAGCTGTTGTTACTGAAAAAACTTGCCCAACAGCAGACGAAGAGCTGGAAAAATTAGCTTCCACTATGGGTGGAGAGATCATCAACTAGGGATCAAAATCTTGACTTTTTTATTGCTTTTGTTACAATAATGGACGCTTTGGCGTTCTTTTGAAATATTTATTAAAATTATTCGGGGATCGTCTAATGGTAGGACAACAGACTCTGAATCTGTTTATCATGGTTCAAATCCATGTCCCCGAGCAAAATAAAAATTCTCATTTTTCAATGAGAATTTTTATTTTACTGCACACCGTATGTTTCTTCGTAAAATTGAGGTAATTGACAATTTAGGAAGCTAACACAATCATTGGGTTTTTTGATCTCAATAGTATTTATACACTTAACCATATCTTTGGGCCAAGTGGCACATTCTTCCATGCAAGTACTGTAAGCATCGCTAAGATCTTCCGAGGTGGCCTCACCATAAGCGGCACAATCTTTATATCTCTGGCAAGCATCACTACATTTATCAGAAATAACTTTTTTCTTCGTTGCTTCTTCTTCCTTACACAAAGTATTCAATTCTTGTAAAATATTTTTTATTTTATTTTCATAATCTTCCATTTGAAAAATATATTCATCTGGATTAATTATGTCCATTTCATCAATTTCTGGCAAAGCTGGCACATCTGGTGTTAATTCTGGAACTTCATAACCAGGACGACCAGTATTAATCTCTGGTAGCTCAGGAATATACTCAGAATCAACTACCTCAATGTTCATTTCTGGCAAAGACGGCACATCTGATGTCAATTCTGGTGCTTCTGAGCCAAGCACTTCTATCTCCACTTCTGGCAAAGCTGGAATATCTGATGACAATTCTGGAATCTCTGAACCAGGACGACCACGCGGATCTTCTTGCCCCAACATTTCTGGAGTTAATTCTGGTAATTTTGGGACGCTATCTAACCAACTCTTTTTTCTATTCCCCAGATCAGCCAACTTTTTTTCTATATCATCCATTTGTTTAAGAATGTCTTTCTTATTTGCACAATCACTACCTGCAAATGCTTTCAATTGTTCTGCTTCTGTCAACAAATTTTGGTAATCCGCTGTAATAATTTCAGGGTTAGAAGAAATATCTGGTTTTGAATCCAAAAAATGATCGACAACCATATATCCAGAAATACCCAAAACTCCCACAGCCAAAACACTAGCTAATATTTTTTGTATTATATTCATAATTTAATATTAGTCTTATTTTACCAAAAGATTTTTTTCATCTGATTGCTTGTACAAATCTGGATCAATCGTACGCTGAAAACAAGTCCGGCCTTTTTCATGATCCCAATTTTGCTGAAACGAATCATAGTAACCATAGTAAGTCATTGGTTTTTCACCAGGAGACAAATTTTTATCACTAGCAGTTGCAAAATTAGCACACAATTCAAACTCCAATTCCCCCAAAATTTTATATTCATAAGATAATTTGGTATCTGGATCAAGAGGAACCACAAAACCAGAAATATTGTCTTGTAAAAAATCCAAATTTTCTGGCAAAACTTCTTTTTTGGACCAATAATCAACTATCTGTGTTTGAAGCATTTGTAAATTCATTACTCGTTCGTCATCCATTCTCCGACGACGTTGCTCACTAGGAGTACCAACAATAAAAAATCCAACAATAATACTCCCTAAAACTAATACCCCCAAAATGATCGCTAAAAATTGAGGAATCTTGGATTTTAAACTTGTTCTTTTTAAATCCCACATATAATAACCAAAAACTGCTCCTGCCACGAGGAGCACAACCAAAACTTTCAAGAAAAATCTGACTGTTAATTCACCATCCAAAAAATTGTAAACAAAAATCATCAAATCAACAATAATGGTAATAGCAGAAATAAACAAGGTAAAATAAATTAACCACTTGCGTAATTTCAACTCTCTTTTTTCTGGAATTTTAATCAGATCCCGAGCTAGAAGCCAAGCAGTAAAAATATAGGCTGGAACTGCTACAAACAAAATAGAACTGGACCAACGCACTCCATTGGCAATGCCCGTAAAATAATAATTTAAAGCATCAGGAAATAAGGCATTGATATAATTGATATACAAAGTAATAAAGCCAATAACACTTAAATAAAAAGTTACAATATTAAATAATTGTAAAAACACATCTTTGGGAGTGCTTTTGATATTTTGATCATTCATAATATTTTGAATTAATAAATTAAATATATTTTTAAAAATTTCTACTATCGTAGGCCCAGTGAAGTAAAGCTTGTCTTTGTTTGGGCCGACAAGTGAGATCACGCGGAACACAATTTTTTTTGACAGCCAGAGCATGCCGTCGAAAGGCCTGCCAACGCCGAATCTGTCGCGCATCATCCGGGTGACGTCGTCCTAGATAATAACGACAATACCATTGAAACCAACCGCGCGGATCATCTGGGTGAATCCAACCTTTATTTTTCCAATAAGACAATGGGGTACTGGCATTGACATGAAAATAATTCAATTTACAATCTCTAACAACCGGATCTTTGACAAACTTGGCCTTTTTAAACCAGCTGGCTGGAAATTCTTTTTGGCAATCTCTCATATATCTCCCACAGAAAATACCCAGGGTCAACATTTCTTTCGGGGTTAATTGGGGTTTGAAGTCAGGGTGAAAATTCCGCCCCACAGGCTCAATTAATTCATACTTGTAATTTTTCTGCATTTTGTCATTAACAACAACTTTTTTCTTCATAAAATCTAAACCCAAGCTAATAAACCTAAGAAAATTACTCCCAAAATAAAACAAAACAAAAAAGTATACAATAAAACTTGTACAGCTTTTTTTATTTCTTTATTGATAGCCAAATATACAGGGTACCCAAAAACAGTAGCCCCAGTCACTGCGGCAGAGAAAACTAAAAATAAAAGCATAAAAGCCGACACCATTATTCCACCATCGGGTTCAGGAAAATTTTTCAAAAGTGAAAAAATACCCGCCACAAACAAACAATAAAGAGCCACACCTAGGGCTTGCAAAAGACCAACAAGATATAATTTTTTTGGCATAAAATTAATATTAAAAATAATTTTAATTATTATTTTTCTTTTTTAATTGTTCCAGCTCCTGTTTGAGTTCCACCATCTTCAATTCACGACCAACCATGGCTCTATTCAAGGCAGTCAACTCTTGAATTTTTTCCGCGATCTCCAATTCTGCTCTTTTTTTATTATCAATGTCAATAAGTGTACCCACCATTCGCACTGGTTTATTATTTTTGTCATATTTTATAATACCATTGGCGGCAAACCAGCGATAATCTCCGGATTTTGTTTTCAAACGATATTCTGTGGCATAAGCTTTGTGACTTTGAAAACTGGCATCCACTACAGCAAAAGTTTTTTGTGAATCTTCTGGATGTAAAATATCTTTAAAAGCCTGTAAACTATTCTCAAGCTCCCCCACTTCGTAACCCAAAAGTTCAAAAGTTTTCGGGGACCAAATTATTTCATCAGTGATTATATTCCAATCCCAAATACCGGCTCCTGATCCAGAAATAACCATTTCATAAGTTTCCTGAGCCTTTTTTAAATCATTTTCAAGAATTTTATTTTTTTTAATCGCTTCTTCCAAACTGGAAATTTTGACTTCCAAATCAGAACGAAAATTCAAAATTTCCCAAAAATTTTGTGGCTTTAGACGTTTGGCTTCGGAAAAACCTTGGGCTTTCAGCAAAAATGACATAACCGGCACCCCCAAGAGCGAAAGAATCAATCTCACCAAAAGATTACCTTTTAAAATAGATAAATAAATTTCATTATTCCAAAAAACTCCGGTACAAAAAATAATGGTATCCAAAATATAAACACCCAAAACTACCAAAAAAACGCGAAAAAAAAGTGGTAAACGACGAAACTTAGAAAGAAGCTCCCAAGTAAAAGCCAAAAAGAAAACATCTACTACTATCGCCAATAAAGACCAAAAATATATCTCCGCGCTAGCCCAGGTAAGCTGAACCCAGGCCGAAGTATTGGTTTGAAACTGTAGAAGATAAACCAACAAAATGTAAAAAACTGATACACCCAAAATAGTCCAAAGAGCCAATCTGCCAGCTCTCGGACCCTCCAACAAATACAAAAACAAGACTGTAAACATTAAGGTGGTAAAAAATGAAACAGAACCAATTAAAAAAAATAACTCCCGACCAACTATCGCAAAGCCCAGATCCGTAAGATTGTGAGTAAAAATTGTGGCTACGGCCAAATAACCATAGAGCGGGATTAAAGTATAACGATGCCGAACCCGATAAAATATCACTACCAAGAGCCACAAAAAAAGAGTTTGAACTGCCAAAACGACGAAGGGTATAAAATCCATAAAATTATAACTAAAAATTTATTGTCTATAATTGACCTAACTATATTATTATAACAAAAAACGCCACAAAATAAAAACCCTGTGACGTTTTGATAATTTTTCTCGCCTTATTCTGTGACTGTCAAAACTACACTAGTTTGGCCACTTTCACTGTCGGTCGTAAAGACCAAAGAGACCTGCCGACCATCTTTTTTGGCATTGATTCCTACCATTTCACCATAATCCATAGTACTTTCAATAGTCCAGCCGTCGGCCGGTAATTTTTCTTGATACAAGGCCTTAGCTTCAGCAATACTCTTATCTGTCAAAACAGAAACCTGATATCCTTCACCCACAAAATTATTCATAGCCGATAAAATCTTACCCTCAATCAGATAAACATCAGTAGGAAAACCTTCTGGTAATTTAATATTTCCACCTACTTGAATAGAACCCTCTTTGGTCTGAATATTTACTGCTCCACTATCAAGATCTACTTGAGCGTCTCCTCCCAAACTTTTTTCAATATTTTTTTCAATCCCCTTTTCCACGAGAGTTTTCTCACCACAGCCAGAAAACAAAACTGCAATTCCAAGCACTGTGACAAAAAGAAAAATTTTCTTTGACATACAAATTAGTTAAATAAATTAAATATTATTAGAAAATTTCCACTTCCTGTATCACTACCTCCTCCAAAGGACGATCGGCACTGTCAGTCTTCAACCCAGCGATCAAATCCACCACTTCCAAACCTTCCGAAACACTACCAAAAATCGTGTAAGCGTGTGGCAAAGGATAATCGGCATGCATAATAAAAAATTGACTGCCATTGGTATTGGGACCAGCGTTCGCCATGGCCAACGTGCCACGTACATAACCACGCTGGTAAGATTCAGTCTCAGGGTTCAATTCGTCTACAAAACGATAACCTGGACCGCCGGTACCTGTACCAGTCGGATCTCCACCTTGAATCATGAACCCGGAAATCACCCGATGAAAAATTACACCATTATAAAAACCTTTTTTGGCCAAATTCAAAAAATTTTCTACAGTTTTTGGTGCGTCTTCCTGATGAAGTTTAATTTTTATTTCTCCTTTGTTGGTTTTGATTTTTACTTGAGGCATAGAGTTTATA
>CAZQHU010000015.1:0-17883 GCA_964592785.1 uncultured Gammaproteobacteria bacterium
CTACTGTTATCCAAACTTGTTATTTATTTGGCTTAGTTGTGATATAATATTTGAGAATATTGGCTTATAGACCGGTGGGGTATAAGTTGAATATATTTTAACAGTATCTATGCTAAAAAGCAATTATCTAAAACAGGAACAAAGAAAATATTTACTTGAGCTGGCTCGCCAGACTTTGGAGCATTATTTTAAGACCGGTGAAGTGATAGATTCCTGCTTTCGCGGGAATGACAATAAAGAAGACAGGGACGGTGTTGAAGAAGTGCCTTTTGAATTGAAACAAAAACGCGGAACTTTTGTCACTCTTACCAAACATGGGCTTTTGCGCGGTTGTATTGGCCATATTGAGCCGGTGCAGGAGATTTATCGAGATGTTATTGAAAATACTTTATTGGCAGCTTTTGAAGATAATAGATTTACGCCTCTGTTAGAGAAGGAGTTGAAAGATATCGAGATCGAAATTTCAATTTTAAGTGAACCACAGAAACTAATATATTCAGGAGTAGAGGATTTGTTAAATAAATTACGACCCGGGCAAGATGGAGTGATAATTGAAAAAGACAACAAAAATGCCACTTATCTACCACAAGTTTGGGGAGATTTCAAGAGCAAGGAAGATTTTTTGTCATCACTGTGTGAAAAAGCAGGTTTGGAGGCAGGAGAGTGGAAAAGCGAAAAGTTAAGAGTGAAAATATACCAAGCAGAAGTATTTCAAGAATAATCTGTTTATGCTATACTATAGTTACTTTTGATTTTTGAATTAGTTTATTGTGCCTGTATATCAGCTAACAACCAAGGATAATACACCCAAAGAACAGGAAGACATCTGTTTGTTTGGTGTTACTCACTACCGCAATCAAATGCGGCGTTTTGGTATCAAGCTCGATGATCGTCGCCGTCATATGTATATCATTGGTAAGACTGGTATGGGCAAGACCACTATGCTAGAAAATATGGTTTTGCATGATATATATTCTGGTCATGGTGTTTGTTATGTAGACCCACATGGCGACACAGCCGAGAAGATTATTGACTATATTCCTGCCAATCGCATCAATGACGTTATTTATTTCAATCCAGCGGATATGAATTATCCGATCGGTTTTAATATTTTGGAAGTAAAATCTGAAGAACAAAAACATTTGGTGGCGGGTGGCCTCATGGCTACTTTTAAGAAAATTTGGCCGGATGTTTGGAGTCCTCGCATGGAATATATTTTGAATAATACTATTTTGGCTTTGCTAGAGTATCCTGGTTCCACACTACTTGGCATCAACCGCATGCTTTCTGACAAAAAATATCGGGCCAAAGTGGTGCGAACGGTAAAAGACCCAGTGATCAAGTCTTTTTGGCAACAAGAGTTTGCCAGCTATAGTGAGAAATATGCGACCGAAGCCGTAGCCGCAGTACAAAATAAGATTGGCCAATTTTTGTCGGCCAATGTTATTCGAAATATGGTGGCTCAGGTCAAATCTACTGTAGATGTGCGCAAGATCATGGATGAAAAAAAGATTCTTATTGTCAATCTTTCCAAAGGGCGGATTGGTGAAGATAATTCTCGTTTGCTTGGTGGCATGCTTATTACCAAGATTCAACTTTCAGCTATGGAGCGAGTAGATATGCCAGAAAAGGATAGACAGGATTTCTTTCTTTATGTTGATGAATTTCAAAATTTTGCCACCCCCAGTTTTGCCAATATTTTGTCAGAAGCCCGCAAGTATCGTCTTAGTTTGATCATGGCTCATCAATATGTTTTGCAGTTGGATGAGTTGGTGGCAGATGCGGTTTTTGGTAACGTCGGCACAATTATTACTTTTCGTGTTGGCGGTCCAGATGCCGAAGTTTTTGAAAAAGAGTTTATGCCGACTTTTTTACCAGAAGATATTCTCAATTTGCCGAAATATCATATTATTTTGAAACTAATGATTGATGGGGTAGCTTCCCAACCTTTTTCGGCTATGGGCATGCCACCCATTGGCAAACCTACTGGTAGCTCTGAAAAAGTTATCAAAGTTTCTCGTGAACGTTATGGCAAGAGGCGAGAAATTATTGAAGAAAAAATATTGCGTTGGAGTGGTATGGAGATTGATGAAAATGATGATAGTGAAGATGGAGATTTGGATTTTGATGAAAAAGAAACTGTTAAAAATAATTCAGAACCAATAAAAGAAATTCCTATTCCTGTGACCGAACCCAAAGAAACTATTTCTTTGTCAGCTTTGGCTCATCGTGAAAATAATACTCCTAGGGAAATCTCGGTTTTTCAACCTACCGGACACCAACAGCCAGAAACTCTAGCCAAGAAAAAAAGGAAGAAAAAAAAGAAAAAACATGCCAATTCAAGTCAGCCAATGGGGCAGGAGAATTTTGGTACAAATATTTCATCAGTGCCAAATCACTCAGCTACTCAGTCATCAATAATTCAATCACAACAGCCACAAAAAATAAAACCGGATCAAATAGTTAAATTTGAAAATTCTTTGGATGAACCCAAAAAAGTTGAAGAAGATGATAGTATGTGGAGTGATTTGGAAAAGTGACACAAAGTGTCATCCTGAATGTAATGAAGGATCCCTTGGCAAGAGGGATCTTGTATTTTTGCCTCTTTTTCGCTAAAATAACTCTATGAAAACAATAGATCAATCAATTTTAAAACAGCTTTACCGTCCTGCCCCAGATAGCCACAAAGGTCAAAATGGCCGTCTTTTGGTAGTTGCCGGAAGCGAGAAGTATCATGGAGCTCTGCTTATGGCAGTGCAGACTGCTTCACGTGTAGTAGATATGGTCTATGTTTATTCACCGAGTAATGAAAATTTGATAGAAAAATTGAAAAACGAAATTGCGGTTTTTATCAATATTAAAGAAAAAGAACTTTGGGATACAGTTGAAATAGTAGATTCTATTCTTATTGGACCGGGTTTGGAAGAAAATAGAACCAATAAAAAATTGGTAGAAAAAATTCTTAAAAAATATTCAGAAAAGAAAATTGTGATTGATGCCACAGCCATTTGGCATTTGAATCCGGATTTGTTGCATGAGAATTGTATTATCACTCCACATTCACGGGAATTTGAGCAGGTATTCAAATGTGATACCACACCTGACAATGTTTTCAAAATGGCTAAGTATTATGATTGCACAGTAGTTTTGAAAGGTAAATATGATTATGTAAGCGATGGTGAAGATTTGTATGAAAATAAAACCGGCAATGTGGGAATGACCAAAGGTGGCACAGGCGATGTGGTTTCTGGTCTTGTTGCTGGACTGCTCACAAAAAATGTTCCCTTTGTTTCTGCTCAAGCGGGAATTTATTTGGCCGGCCTAGCAGGTGACAAGCTTTATGAAAAATTTGGGACTTTTTACAATGCGGAAGATGTTATAGGGAGTTTGGGATTAATTTGGAAAGATTATGTTGAAAAAATATATCAAAGCTCATGAAGAGCACGCTATCTCTCCATTGACAATTTCTCCCAATCATAATGCTTGGGCGACCAAGATTTTGATTGATTTGTTAGGGGGAATAAAGACCGGGGAAAAAACTTTTTGTGTTCACGAGGATTGGGGATTGTCCTATTATGCAGATCCAGAAGCTTGGGATGCTGGTGCGACTTTTGTATTGGAAAAAATTAAGAATGATAAGGATTTTATTAAGTTGATCATTGAAAAAAATGAGTTTTTTGCTAAAGAGGTTGCACAATTTATTAATGAATTTTTGTATAGGGACCTGAGTAATTTGGCCAATAAAGAGTTGGCAGAAATATTTAAAAAGAGTTATCAGTTGGCCAATGATTTTTCGGCTTATGGCTATATACCAGTACTTTCGGATCATTATTATAATAAATTTACATCTTTTTTAAAGTCGCTCATTGATAGTTATCAAATCCCGGTTAATCTGAATATCACTAAACAGGAGTTGTTCAATTTATTAACGACCCCGACTCGTAAGATTCCTTCACAAATAGCCAGAGAAGAGTTGGCCGGATTGTTGCATCACAATGTTACAGAAGAACAACTGCGTGAACACTATAAAAAATGGTATTGGCTCACTTTTGGTCATCTTGGTCCGGAACAGACTTTTGAATATTTCAGTAGTGAAATAAAGGAATTATTAAATAGTGAAGAATTGATGAATAGCGAACAATCTTTCATTGATTATGAAAAAGATATTCAGAATCAACAAATTGAATATGAAAAATTGTTATCATTTAGTGAAGCTGATAAATATTATTTTTTTGTAGCGCAAACATTTACCTATCTCAAAGGTTTAAGAATGGAATTATTATTTGGCATCTACGCTTTGTGGTCAAAAATGTTGGATGTTTTATCCAAAAGGTTTTTTGTACCCAAGAAATTTTTATATTATTGTTCTATTTCTGAATTGGTTAGTTGGTTGTTGGCAGATAAAGAGATCCCTGGGGAAATATTACAAGAACGTAGTCGATTTTGTGTATGGGTGGCGGAAACAGAGAATGAACAAAGTATTTTAATTGGCCAAAATGCTTTGGAGTATCTAAAAGAGCATGCTGAGGAAGAAAAAGAAATAAATAAAGATGTGTTCGTTGTACACGGAACGATTGCTTGTAGTGGCAGGGTCAGCGGTAAAGTGAAGATAATAAACAAAATTAGCGAAATAAAAAAAATAGAAGAGGGTGATATATTACTATCAGTAGCCACTAATCCGGCGCTTTTACCAGCGATGAAAAAGGCCATAGCTTTTGTGACTGACACTGGCGGGATCAATTCTCATGCGGCCATTGTAGCACGGGAAATGAAAAAACCTTGTATAATTGGTACCAAAATGGCAACTAAAATATTTAAAGATGGTGATATGATTGAGGTCGATGCCATGAAGGGAGAGATTAGGAAAATATGAAAAAATATGAAAAACATCAACGTGAATATACCATTTTAGGATCCGGAGTAGTAATGGCTTCAATTTTAGGTAAAAAGATGTTTGAATTTTTTGGTGGCGAATTATCTGAAATAATATCTATTGTCAAAAATGGTGTTTATTATCATTTGCAAGTAGAAAGTGAAAGGCAAGATATGTCGCGTCATTTTATGCAGAGATTAAATAGAAATGAAATAGATTTGGAAAAAGAATATATCCAGTTTGATAAAATGGTAAGTGAATATGAGGAATTTATCTTCAAACCAAGTGAAGAATTTTTACTTGAAGATATTCTAACACTTTTTAAATTTTATGAAGATTTGGCGCCAGTAGCCTTAGCCTCTTTTGATCCAATTGATGTCTTAGAAGAACTGGATAAAGACAAAAGAGATAATTTTTTACAATGGTCACAAAAAACTAGACGTCGGGAAGAGGTAATATATAAAAATGGTGAAAATAAGTTTATTCCTAGATATTTAGAGTGGTTTAAAAATAATTATGCCAGTAGTTACGAAGTAGATGATTTAAAGTATTTGGTTTATACCGAAATTATTGCTTTTATAAAAGAAAAGAAATCTTTACCATCTAGAAATTCTCTTTTGGAAAGGAAAGATTGGCTATATATAAGACAGTACCCGTTTTGGCAAATAGAATTTTTTTCTGGAAAGCAGGCAGAAAAAATTATTTTAGAAAATAATTTTCTCATACAAAATTCAGATCAATATGAAAATCTAAATCAATTAAAAGGTGTTTCGGCTTATGGTGGAAAAGTTAGGGGTAAAGTTAGGTTAATTAGGAGTGTGGTTGATTTGAAAGATTTTGAAGAAGGGGAAATAATAGTATCTCCTATGACAGAACCAAGTTATTTACCAATTATGAAAAAAGCTTCGGCTTTTGTGACAAATGAAGGTGGAATGTTGTGTCACGCTGCCATTGTCGCTCGCGAACTACAAAAGCCCTGCGTTATTGGTACAAAGATTGCTACCCATGTTTTTAAAGATGGTGACGAAGTAGAGGTAGATGCGAGTAGTGGAATAATTAAATTAATTTAATAATTATTTATGAGAGAATATAGAATTGATGGGGAAAAAACAGGGCTGAACATAAGAGTAGGGGCAGAAGCTACAGAAAATGAAGATTTAGTTTCACCTATTGTTGAGAAATATTATGATATTGAAATAGATGATATTGTGGTAAATGAAGTACCTGTGGCAAAATACTCATATAAGGGTGATGATTTTTTGGTAGCTCGAAATGAGGGTGACGAAATACCCAAAAACTTTGAAGTTGTTTTAGATGTTGTTAAAGATGTGGTAGATATTTTTTCTAGAATTATGGTCGTGGAGTTTAAAAAGTGTCAGTTTGATGCTTCAGAGAATGAAATGGCTCAAAATTTGATTGCTGCAAAAGATATTTTAGGAAGAATTATATTTAATTTTTCCCAAAAAGATAGCTCGTGTATCGGTCAATATGAAGTAGTGCTTCATCGATTGAGAATCAATTGTTATAAATTTTTTGATGCAGAAGGTAAATTTTTTGTTAAAAAATTTATTAAAACTCTAGTTCACGAGATGCTCCATTTTGTTTCTTATGGTAGGATTGATTATGTTCGAGCTACAAAAAAATTGGAGATTAACGGTTCAACTTCTGGTTACGTTCAGACTTTTGGTCCCAATCAAAGTCAAAATAAATTCAATCAATTTAATGAGGCGGTAATATCATTATATGAAGATGAAATATCTAGACAGATTATGGGCAGTATGGGTTTGGATATTAGTGATGATAGATTTAAACAGGAAGATGGAGAAGAAAAAACTTATCAAGGCGAAATTAATAAATTTAAATTTGTGGTAAAATATTTAAGTGAATATGTTGGAGTATCTTACAATACTTTATGGTCCGCCTTCAAAAGAGGGGTTTTGGAAGGTCAACACTTTGATCAACAGGAAATAGTTGAAGTTTTAGAAGAATGTTTTGGTGAAGGTTTTATAGATAATTATTTAGGTCATTTTATGGAGAAAGATCCTAAGTATAAACCTAATATTAGAAAACTTGATAATCTTAAAAGTGAAGATATTACGTATGCAATTCATTTTGGCACAATTGATGAAAGATGGAAAGAAAATGGTAAAAAAAGATTAACAGGTGAATTAGTTACAGATCAAAAAGAAAATATAATAAAAAGATTGAAAAGACTTTTGGGAATATAATTATATAAATATTATGAATAAAAATTCCTGGATGTTGGGAGAAGATATTCCAAATTGTGATTTATTTTTTTCTACTTTATGGTTACGTTGTTTTGTCACAGATTTTATAAAGAATACTGGTCGAGCATATGAAAAAATTATGTGTCGCTATGAGGGTTATCATCTCTGGTTTTATTTTGGTGAGGAGGATTCAAATTTAGTGGGAGAGAATATTGTTGATAGAATTGTAAATGAAAAAAATTACGTACAGAATATTAATAAAAATATTATTAAGCAGGCAGATATTTTACGCAAATTTTCCGAACATATTCCTCAAACAAGTTTAGACAAACTTTCAAAACAAGAATTATGGAAAATTTATAATACCCATCAAAAAATTCATAGTGAGTATTATACTTGGTGTTGGATTCCGGTCGCGGCTGACATGTTTCACAATAATCTTACCAATCGAGTAAAAAATTATTTACGCAGCATTAATGTTTCTGAAGATAAATTGACTGAATATTTTATTACACTTACTCAACCTACAAAAAAATCTTTGATTTTTATTGAACAACAGAATTTACTTAAAATTGGTTTGGTAAAAAATGAAAAAAAACGTTTGAAGCTTTTGGAAAAACACCGACAAAAATATTATTATACCAAACATTTGTGGGTAGAGGGAGAGTATACTATAGAAGATTATAAAAAGCAGTTAGAAGAAATAATGCGAGGTGAGGAAAGTTTTGCCGAAATTATTAAAAAACAAAATATTGGTTTAAAAAATGCTTTGGAAAAGAAAAAAGCTTTAATGAAAGAACTAAATTTAGATAAACAATGGTGTAATATTTTTGAAAATTTTGGTGATTTTATGGTGACCAAGATTTATCGGCGTTATGCTCAGATCTTGGCTGTGCATAATATGTCGGCGATTTTAAAAGAAATTGCCAAGAGATTTTGTCTTACGGAAAAACAGGTGCGTTTTATGTTGCCATATGAAGTAGAGAAGATGTTGTTTAATAATGAATATAATGAAACTGAACTTTTGGAACGTACAAAAATGTGTGTTTATTATGCTGAAAAAAATATTGATAAAGTTTGTGTTGGTAAAGTAGCAGAGGAATTATTAGCAGAAATTAAAGATGAGAGTTTAGTAGAGACAAGCGAATTGACTGGTGAAACTGCTTGTCCGGGTCAGGTGTGTGGTATTGTTAAAATTATCATTCGAGCTGAAGATATGGAAAAGATGAATGTCGGTGATATACTGGTTTCAATTGCGACTGATCCAGATATTGTGCCGGCTATGAAAAAAGCTGGGGCTATAATTACTGAACAAGGTGGGGTCACTTCACATGCTGCTATAGTATCTAGAGAGCTAAATATTCCTTGTATTATTGGGACTAAGATTGCTACCCATGTTTTAAAAGATGGAGATATGGTAGAAGTAGATGCAACGAATGGTGTAATTAGAAAAATATGATCAAACTTGTTATTTTTGATGGCTATGGAGTAATAATTACAGGTGGCTATACAGACACTGCTTTAAAATTGTCAAAAAAATTTGGTGTTTCTAAGGAAAAAATTTATGCTGTAATGTACACTAAACATTTTAACGCAGCAGCGGAAAGGAAAATCACTCAAAAAGAAGCATGGGATAAGACCGTGAAAGATTTAAATTTTACAATTACTGGTGAAAAATTGAAACAAATTCATTATTCCACTTTTGGGTTAAATAAAAAAATTTTTCCATTAGTCAAAAAATTATCAGAGCAAGGTGTTGGGACATTGTTACTTTCCAAAAATACTCATTCACAATTTCATGATGCCAATAGTATGTTTCCTGAATTAAAAAAGATTTTTGGTAAAAATATTATCAATACTTGGGAATTAAAATTACCAAAAGCAAGCGAACAAACCATTGATTATATTTGTAAAAAATACCAAGTTAAACCTGATGAAATAATTTATATAGATGATCAGGAACAAAATTTGTTAGTTGCTAGAAAAATGGGCGTGAAAGTCATTTTGTATACTAATTTTAGTCAAATGAAGAAAATAATTAATAATTTTTTAATAAAATAATTTAAAATTTAATTTAAATATTATGAAAATATTTGAAGGACCTAGAATTCCTGAACCGAATTCAATTGTGGAAAAAAGGCCAGAAAGAATAAAATCAGAGGTTCGTTTGAGTTTTTTTCGTCATGGAGAAAAAGATGGTGATCAACTGACAAGAGCCGGACGCCTGGATGCTGCTAAAGGGGCTGGTAGTAATTTTAGGTTGGAGGAAATTAGGGGAATAGATAATAAGCCAAGTTTTGCTGTCACAAGTCCCAAAAAGAGGGCAGGAGAAGCCGCCATTCTTGCAATGGAAGGTGGGGATTTAACAGAAGAAGAAATTTTGGGCTATGAAAATTTGGAACAATTGGCAAAGGATACCAATGAGAAAGCTGGGCTTAAGTATGGTTCTAAATTAGCTGTGGATCAGCGTTTAGATTTTCGTATGACTGGTGAAGCTATGGAGGGGGTTAAAAAAGCTCAGAAAGAAGGAAGAATGTTGAAATGGATTGTGGAAGAAAGTGATCAAGTAATTGCTGGCGGAAATTTGGAAACGGATTGGGGTTATAGTCGCATGGCTGCCAATTTTGCTGAGCTTATAAAAAAATATTTACAGACGGCTAAAAATTTTGATACTTTAGTAGAAAAGAAAAAAGAAAATGGAGAAGAAATTTTTCCTGTTTTGGAAAGATACCTTGGTTCTCATACGCCCAGTGTTGATTCTTTTTTGGTTAAACTTATTACCATAGCTAAAGGTGAAGAAACGGCAAGCAAATTTATTGATTTGAACCCAAATGGTATTAGAGAATTGGAAGGATTTCAAGTGGAAATTAAAAATTTTGTGGATCAAAATGAGCCCCAAATTAAAATTAGTTATAGACCAAGAGACAATAACAAAGATTTTCAGTTTGAAACAATGATAACTCCGGAAATTCTTGAGCAAATTATTGAAGAAGGTGGAGGTGAGATGGATTGGAGAGGGAAGATAAAAAAATAATTTTATGCCTTATTTAAAATCTTTTAAAGAGATAAATAAATCTAGCGTTGCTGAAGCAGGTGGCAAAGGTGCTTCATTAGGAGAAATGACCAGTGCAGGAATTTCCGTGCCACAGGGGTTTGTTATAGTAGCCGAGGCCTTTGATAGATTTATTGAGGAAACTGGACTTAAAGAAGAGATTGAGGCTCGTCTGGCAGAAGTCAATCCTGAAGATACAAATTCTATAGACAAGGCCAGTAATGTCATCCGTGATGCAATACATGATACAGCGATGCCAGAGGATTTGACTGAGGAAATTTTGAAGGCGTTTGATGAGTTAATGAACCAAGAAAACAAAAAAACAAAAAATCAAGAAAACAATTTTTTTGTAGCAGTCCGATCCAGTGCGACAGCCGAGGATGGAGCTGTGGCGAGTTGGGCAGGGGAACTTGATACATTTCTCAATACCAATAGAGATAGTGTGGTGAAGACAGTGAAAAAATGTTGGTCATCTCTTTTTACCCCACGAGCCATTTTTTATCGGCATGAAAAAGACTTGGTTGATGCCCATGTTTCGGTGGCGGTGGTAATACAAAAAATGATTCAGAGTGAAATTTCTGGTATTGCTTTTACAGTTCATCCTGTCACGGAAGATCCAAATCAAATGATTATTGAAGCAGGGTTTGGTCTGGGAGAGGCGATTGTCTCGGGGCAGATTACGCCAGATAGTTATGTAGTTTTGAAGTCTGATATGAGTATTTTGGATGTGAATGTTAGTGGACAGACGAGAAAGTTAATTAAGTCAAAAGTCCATAAAGTTTTAAAGTCCGTAAGATCGGGTAGTGATGAAAATAATGATGTTTCTAACGAATGGGTTGATTTGGGACAGGAAGGGGAGAGACAAAAATTAACAGGAAAGCAAATTGTTGAACTGGCGCAAATTTGTTATAATATAGAAAAGCATTATGGTTTTCCCTGTGATATTGAGTGGGCCTTTGCCGAGGAAAAGTTTTATATTACACAGAGTCGGCCCATCACTACTCTCAAGAATTAACAGTTGCTTTATCAAATTAAGCAGGGTATAATACTTCTGCTTATTTTTTTAAATTATGCTTGCTCACAATAAAAATCGCAATATTTGGCTCTTGGCCATTGTTTTGTTTTTATTAGTTTTTGGGGCCGGTTATCTTTTTGGTTCCTATGGGGCTATCAAGAAAACTTTGATTGGCAGTGGTGGTGAAGTGGAAATTAGTAAAGTTTTAAATTTATATAGTAAGAGTCGTTCCAGTGAAGTTGATTTCAATCAATTTTGGGATTTGTGGGACAAAGTTAAGAGTCGTTATGTGTCTCAACCAGTTGATGAAGTAAAACTTTTTTATGGGGCCCTAGAGGGTATGGTGGCAGGACTTGGTGACGAACATTCTGTTTATTTTCCTCCACAAAAAGCCCAGGAATTTGCCGAAGGATTGTCAGGGGAGTTTAGTGGCATTGGCGCCGAGATCGGCTTGCGCGATGAACAAATAATAGTAGTGGCACCTTTGCCTTCTTCTCCAGCAGAAAAAGCCGGTTTAAAATCTGGAGACCGTATTTACAAAGTTAATGATGAAGAAATTTTTGGTTTGAGTGTGGATGAGGTGGTTTCCAAGATTCGTGGTCCCAAAGGTACGACAGTTAAATTGTTGGTTAGTCATGATGGTTTGGAAAAATTGGAAGAAGTCAAAATAGTTCGTGACACTATCAATATCCCTACTGTGATTTGGGAGATTTTGGATGGCAATATAGTTTATTTGCGAATAAGTTATTTTAATGAAAAAACTTGGTCTGAGTTTGATAAAGCAGTAAAAGAAATAATCATGAAGAATCCAAAAGGTTTAGTTTTGGATATGCGAAATAACCCCGGGGGTTATCTGGACACTGCTGTACAAGTGGCCAGTGAATGGATAGACAAAGGCCAGATTGTTAGTGAAAAAGAAAGTGATGGCACTGAGACTAAACATGAGACGGTTGGTAGCCATCGATTTTTGGGTTTGAAAACAGTAGTTTTGGTGGATGAGGGGACGGCCTCTGGTAGTGAGATTGTAGCTGGAGCTTTACAGGATTATGGTTTGGCCAAAGTTGTGGGTGCCAAAACTTATGGCAAGGGTTCAGTTCAAGATTTTGAACCGCTTTTGGATGGCTCAGCTCTCAAGTTGACTGTGGCTTATTGGTACACTCCGCAGGGAAGAATTATTGAAAAACAAGGGATAACTCCAGATGTTGTTTTGGACAAGATGGTTGAAGAAATAAAAAAAGAAGATGGTAGTGTAGAGTATGAGGATTTGGGGTTAGCCAAAGCTTTGGAACTTTTGAAATAATATGTTTAGCGGGCAAGTAATTAGAGGTGATGGTCTTGGTAAAAAATTGGGTTTTCCAACAGCCAATTTGAATTTATCAGTTTCAGCTACAGGTTTATCAGCCGGCGTTTATGCCGCTCGGGTTTTCTGGAGACAAAAGATTTATTTTGGAGCTTTGGCTATTCAAAAACAAGTTGACAAGGTTGAGGTTCATTTGTTGGATTATTTAGGACCAGATTTTTATGGTGATTATTTGCAAGTTGAATCTTTACAAAAAGTAGCTGAAATGGAATGTTTTGAAAACGAAAGAGAATTAAAAAATAAAATAACCAAAGATTTGAGTAAAATCAAAAAAATCATAAATTAGACTTATTCACAGTTACTCTTGATTATTTTTTATAAAACCGCTACAATATTGGGCGGTTTTTCTTTAGCCACAACTTGCAATGGGGGGTCTGGAAATGAGCGACTACGTGAACTTGCAGGATCTCAGGAGTTTCCTGGAAATGCTCGAAGAGCGTGATCGTAAGGGTCAGCGTCGAGGGCTTTCCTACTACACCGACAAGAATTCGGAACAGATCATGGCAGAAGTCCGTAACCTGGCAGGAGCGAGCGAAGAAGTTCGTTCCCTGGTTCTCAGTCGGTTCTTGAGGATCGACGGCGCTCTGGCATTCCAGGCGTGGCTCGAACAGCGAGAAGCCGCTGCCTGAGGGAGGCAGCAGCGGATATTACAGTCGCCCTCGCCCCTCCGCCTGTTTTTCGGGCGGAGGGGGCGCGGGGTGGCTAAACAAGAAAAACCAATAAAATAAAAAATAAAAAACAGCCCATAGAGCCGTTTTTTTGTTATTGAAAAATTTATACTCTCTCTACCCAATGAGTATCTACTTCAACTTCCAGTTCTAAAAAGATTTTTTTATTGATAGCCGCTTCTAGTTCTCGACGAGCCAGTTGACCGATTTCTTTTATTTTGCGCCCACTTTGCCCAATGAGAATTTTTTTGTAACGTTCGGCATTGGTGAGAATTCTAGCATTTATTACCATAATATCTTTTTTATCTTCAACATGATCAACTTCCACCGTAGTAGAGTAGGGAACTTCTTTGTCAAAAACAGAAAATATTTTTTCGCGGATTATTTCTGCCATCCAAAAATAGTCATCAATATTAGTCCATTGTTCTTCTGGGTAGAGCATTTCACCTTCAGGTAAGAGAGAAATAACTTTTTCTTTTAGAGGTTGAATATGAGCAGCGCGAAGAGCAGAAAGAGAATAAACCGAATCAAAGTCAGATCCTAGTCGTTCATAGCTTGATTGGTGTTGTCTTTCTTTTGCTGATAGGTCAGATTTGTTGATTACCAAAATTTTGGGGACATCCAGGTGGCGGATCATGCCCAAAGCAGCTCGCTCTTCATCACCGATTTCTCTAGTGGGGTCAACAACATAAATTATTAAATCTGGTTTTTGAGCAATAGTTTCTTTAACTTTATTCGTAAGTTTTGCAGTAAGTGGATTTTTACGATCTTTGAAAATCCCTGGGGTATCAATAAAAACCGCTTGGCCTTCGGGAGTGGTCATTACTCCGTGGATTTCTTGCCTGGTCATTTGGGCGCGAAAAGAAGTGGCAGCGATTTTGGTACCAACCAAGGTATTTAGGAGAGTAGATTTTCCTACATTAGAACGGCCGATAAGGGCCACAAATCCAGATTTCATATTTTATGTCATCCTGAACTTGTTTCAGGATCTTTTTTAAGAGTAGTGTTTTTTTAATGATTTTATTCAGGAAAGATGCTGAAACAAGTTCAGCATGACAATTCTACCATTCTCTTGCAAAAAAATCAAGTTTTTGGTATTATAAGTAAGTATGAAAATTATACTCTTACAAGATGTAAAAGGTACAGGTAAAAAAGGTGAAATCAAAGAAGTGGCTGATGGTTTTGCTCGTAATTTTTTATTTCAGAAAAAATTGGCACGATTGGCTAGCAGGGAGGCTCTAGTTGATCTAAAAGCTCAAGAAGAAAAATTAAAAAAACAAATGGAAAGAGAACTTCATGAAAGCCAAGAAACGGCTGCCAAGCTAGATGGCGTTGAAATTGAGATTTCAGCCAAGACCAGTGAGACGGGTACACTTTATTCAGCTATAAATAGTCTAAAAATTGTCCAGGAAGTAAAGAAAAATTTTGGTTTGGTTATCAAGCCAGAACAAGTGGTCATCACTAAACCGATCAAAGAACTTGGTGAACATAAAGTACTAATTAAGTTTCCTCACGGTTTAGAAGCCGAAGTAGATGTTGTCATCTCTAACCAGTAATCGTCCCTCCATCCCTGGAGGGTTTTTTAAATTTATTTATTATGACTAAAAAAATAGGTTTTGACACAGATAAATATCTTTCAGCTCAAAGTGAATTTATCAAAAATAGATTGAATAAATTTGAAAAGCTTTATTTGGAGTTTGGTGGCAAGCTTTCTTATGATTTGCATGCATCCAGAGTCTTACCTGGTTATCGTCCAACAGCCAAAATTGAACTTCTGAAACAATTGGCTGAAGCAGAAATAGTTTATTGTGTTAGCGCCCGAGATATTGAAAAAGGCCGGATTAGAGGAGACTTTGGTTTGACTTATGATTTGCAAACTTTAAAAGATATTAGCGATATAAAAGATTTTGGTTTAAATATTAATTCTGTAGTGATTACTTTTTATCAAGGACAAACAGGAGCAGAAATTTTGAAGAAAAAATTGGAAAATTTTGGTTTGAAAGTTTATTTTCACACACCAATAAAAGGTTATCCTTTGGAAATTGAGGAAGTCTTGCGAGGGTATTTACTTCAACCTTATGTAGAAACAAATAAAAAAATAGTAGTTGTTACTGGCACAGGTCCAAACTCAGGTAAGATGGCCACTTGTTTGACACAAATTTATCAAGAAAGAAAAAAAGGGTTGAAAACTGCTTTTGCCAAATTTGAAACTTTTCCAATTTGGAATTTGGATTTGGATCATCCAGTAAATACCGCTTATGAAGCGGCTACAGCTGATTTACTGGATGTCAACATGATCGATCCGTTTCATCTCAAAGCTTATGGCGTTTCGGCAGTGAATTATAATCGTGACATTGAAAATTTTGATATTCTTATCAGTATTATGAAAGAGATGACTGGTGAAGAGTTTCCTTTTGGTTATCATTCTCCGACAGATATGGGTGTCAATATGGCTGCCCAAGGAATAACTGATGATCAAGTTTGTCGTGAAGCCGCCAGACAGGAAATAATTCGTCGTTATTTTCGTTATCAAAAAGAAAAACTTGAAGGCACAGGAAATCAAAGAACTGTGGATAGAATAAAAGAAATTATGGAAAAATCTGGTTTGATAGAGGAAAAGAGAGTGGTAGTAGCACCAGCCCGCCAGGCGGCTCAGGATTGTCAAAAAGCCGGCAAAGGCAACAAAGAAATATATTGTGGTTCAGCTTTGGAATTGCCAGATGGCAGAGTGGTCACTGGTAAAAATTCCACACTTTTACATGCTGAATCAGCAACCGTATTGAATGCCATAAAAGTTTTGGCGGGTGTTGATGATGAAATTAAATTATTACCAGAAGTGGTTATCAAAGACATCAATGATTTAAAAACTAAAATTTTGGGAGAAAAAACCGAAAGTTTGAATGTAGAAGAAATTTTAATAGCTTTGGCTTTTGGTGCTTCGATCAATCCTACGGCCAAAAAATGTTTGGATAAATTAAAAGATTTACGTGATTGTGAAATGCACACTACTCATGTTTTGAGTTCTGGTGATGAAGGAGGATTACGCAAGTTGGGCATAAATGTTACTACCGATGCAAAATTAACTATTAAATTTGTTTAATTTATAAATTATGGCAACAAAAAATAAAAAAAATCGTAAATTTATTTTTGTGGTAGGAGGAGTTTTGTCAGGTGTGGGCAAAGGTGTGACCTCAGCTTCTTTGGGGGCAATTTTCAAAAGTAAAGGTTTGCGAGTGACAGCTTTGAAAATCGATCCCTATATCAATGTGGATGCTGGTACTATGAATCCAGTGGAACATGGTGAAGTTTTTGTGACAGATGATGGTGATGAGACCGATCAAGATATGGGTAATTATGAAAGATTTTTGGATGAAGATTTGCTTTCAGGAAACTATATGACTACCGGCAGAGTTTATCAAACTGTTATTGCGAGTGAACGTGCTATGAAGTATAAGGGCCGTTGTGTGCAAGTGGTGCCACATATTCCAGAAGAAATTATCAGTAGAATCAAAAATGCAGCTGATAAACACGACGCAGATGTGACTATTATTGAAATAGGCGGGACAGTAGGAGAATATGAAAATATTTTGTTTTTAGAAGCAGCTAGAATGATGAAGCTCAAAGATTCTACCAGTGTGGCTTTTATTTTGGTCAGTTACATGCCTATTCCTTCACATTTGGGAGAGATGAAGACCAAGCCCACTCAGCACGCTTCTAGGGCCTTGAATAGCGCTGGGATCAATGCCGATTTTATCATAGCTCGAGGCAAACATGCTTTGGATAAGCCCAGATTAGAAAAATTGGCAATTTTTTGTAATATTTCAGCTGAAAATTGCATTTCTGCTCCAGATGTTAGTTCTATTTATGAAATTCCTTTACTTTTGGAAAAAGCAGATTTTGGTAATAAACTTTTGAAAGTTTTGGGATTGAAATCAAGAAAATCAAATTTATCAGCTTGGAATATTTTAAATAAAAAAATTAAAAATAGCCAAAAAGAAGTAAGAATTGCCGTGGTAGGAAAATATTTTGGTACTGGTAACTACACTTTGTCAGATTCATATATTTCAGTGATTGAGGCGATCAAGCACGCCGCTTGGTTTAATAATGTAAAACCAGTTTTGGATTGGATGGATTCTGAAGAGTTTGAGAAAAATCCCAAAGCAATTTCCAAATTAAAAAATTATCATGGCATTCTAGTGCCTGGTGGGTTTGGTAGTCGGGGAGTAGAGGGTATTATCAGAGCTATTCAGTTTGCTCGCGAAAATAAAATTCCTTATTTAGGACTTTGTTATGGCATGCAATTGGCAACGATTGAATTTGCTAGAAATGTTCTTGGTAAGAAAGATGCTCACACTCTAGAAATTGATCCAGAAACGAAAAATCCGATTATTCACATCAACCCAACTCAAGCCAAAAATGTACGAGAAAATCGTTATGGTGGTAGTATGCGTCTGGGAGCTTATGATTGTATGTTGAGAAAAGACACCAGAGTTTACAAAGCTTATGGAGTGGGTGAGATTAGTGAGCGTCATCGCCATCGCTATGAGTTTAATAATGATTATCGAGAAATTATTGAAAAAGCAGGTCTCCAGATTGTGGGGGTTAATCCAGAGTCAGATTTGGTAGAGATTGTGGAACTGGTAGATCATCCATTTTTTGTAGGCACGCAGTTTCATCCTGAATTCAA
>CAZQHU010000016.1:0-11340 GCA_964592785.1 uncultured Gammaproteobacteria bacterium
AGCATGTTATTGTAACAAGTGAATTTACCAAACAAGATTTGCACCAGACTTTGGGGGTGCCACTGGAGAAGATGACCGCGGTTTATCAAGCGCCATTTGAAAGTGAAAAATTAAAAGTGAAAAGTGAAAAGAATAATTTGGATAAATGGAAAATTAATAAAAAATATGTTTTGTATGTTGGTAATGCCTATCCGCATAAAAATTTAGAAGGATTGTTAAAAGCTTGGCAGATTTTTGAAGAGAAGTATGGTGGTGATTACCAATTGGTTTTGGTGGGAAAGAAGAATTTTTTCTATGAAAAAACCATTAAAGAAATTGAGAAATTGAGAAATTTAGAAATTAGGAATATTATTTTTACTGACTATGTCAACGATAATGAAATTTCAGCTTTGTATAAGAATGCTTCACTCTATGTTTTTCCCAGTCTGTATGAAGGTTTTGGTTTGCCACCACTGGAAGCTCAGCAGTTTGGTGTGCCGGTAGTTTCATCCAGTGCTTCTTGTCTGCCAGAAATTTTGGGTGAGTCAGCTCTTTATTTTGATCCAGAAAATTATCAGCAAATGGCAGAGATGATTTATATTGGTTTAACAAATGAAAATAGTAGATTTGATTTACGAAATAATGCACGAGAGAATTTACAGAGATTTTCTTTGGAGAAGATGGTGGAGGAAATAATAGGAGTATATAAGTCTGTAAGTATGTAAGTAATTAAGTATTCTGGTGTTTCAATACCGAAGTGAATTCCATCCACACCTGGGTGGTTTTTTCTTTTTTTTAGGACTAGAATATGTTATAATGTTTTTGCTAATCATAAGTTTGTTTTTTCTCTAATTTAAGAGATAAAATAAAGTTATTGTTTTCTTCTCAATTTCATGTCGGTTAAAAGAGGGGTACAATTGAGACGTTGTTCATTATGCGGTAAGACCGGACATAACCGGGCTAAGTGTTTGTTGTCTTTAAAAAAAGAAAAAGTTGAAAAAAGTGCTGAAATAAAAGAAAATTTGAAGTTATCCAAAAAACCCAAGGCAGTTTTTATCAAGACTTTTGATAAATATTCTCATTCTCCTCATGTGGTTGACCTCAAAAAAAGCTCAAACCAGAGGAAGGATTTTGAAATGCCGGTTTTTTGTGAACTTAAAAAATCCAAAAATGTTTTACCGATAGTGGATTTGGCGACTCTAGTTAGAACGGCGAATGCACAGAAAAATGAAACAGAGGTTGTGGTAAAAGTTCGAACTAATAAAAAAGTTCTACTCAAAAATAAAGTAAGTATTAAACAGATATTAATAAAATACAAAAAAAATATTAAAGATGGATTCAATAATCTATTATTAAAAATTAAACAAACTAGAGATAGTATATTTGAAGGTGTAAATTTTAAATTAAAATCATTAAATTATAAACGTCTGGTTTATGTTTCGTTGGTTTTATTTATTTTAGCGGTGTTGCCTTTTCCAGCGATTGGTTATTATCGTCAGGTAAGAAATGTCAGCGCGCAAGTGGTGGCGGAAAGTACAGATGCTTTTTTGGCTCTGCAGTCTTCGACTGTAGCGGCTTTCAAGGCCAATTTACCACAAGCTGAAAATGATTTGAATCAGGCTCTCAAGTCATTTGGCCAAGCTAAAAATATTTTGGAAAATGAACACCAGCTTTTACAATATGTAGCCGGGCTCTTACCTATTATTGGTTCAGAAGTTGAAGGCCGACAGCGATTACTTAATGCTGGACATAATTTGGCTTTGGGCAATACTTATTTGGTTAAAGGAATTTCTGAAACTCAAAAGACTGAAGAAGCTTTGACTGAACGTTTAAATATTTTTTCCAATCATTTACGTAGCGCTTTGCCTCAATACCGCGAAGCTCTAGAGCAGCTGGCTGGAGTGGATGTAAAAATTTTACCAGTGGAATATCAAAAAACTTTTACAGATTTTAAAATTTTATTTTCCGCGCTGATTGAAGATTTACAAAAATTGGTAGAATTATCTTCTTCTATAAATAATATTTTTGGTGGTGATGGTTTACGTCGTTATTTATTGGTTTTTCAAAATCAACATGAATTGCGACCGACTGGCGGTTTCATGGGGAGTTTCGCGATCTTGGATGTGCAAAAAGGCAAGATCATGAACTTGGAAATACCAGGAGGTGGCACTTATGATCTTCAGGGTCAGTTCAATGTTTTTGTAAAACCACCTTTGCCTTTGCAGTTGGTTAATAAACGTTGGGAGTTTCAAGATGCCAATTGGTTTCCTGATTTTTCTGCTAGCGCTCAAAAGATTGAGTGGTTTTATGAACAGGGTCGACAAAATACCATGGATGGAGTGATTGCCATCAATGCCTCTGTATTGGAACGGTTATTAAAAGTGGTTGGTTCGATCACTGCTTCACAAAATGACTTTATTTTATCAGCTGATAAGGGTATAGAAGATTTACAGTACGAAGTAGAAAAAGATTATGATTTAGTGGAAAACAAACCCAAGGCGGTTTTGGGAGAGTTGGCAGATCAATTTTTGGAAAGATTTAAACAATTAAAAGCTGTTGATGCTATTTTACTTTTGACTGAATTACAAGAAGCTTTGGAACAAAAAGAAATTCAAGTTTATTTCAATGATCCTCTTGTCCAAAGTCGTTTTCAGCAGTTTGGTTGGACAGGGGAGATTTTAAATATTTCCGATCATCAGGATTATCTATCAGTGGTTACGGCCAATCTACAGGGCCAAAAAAGTGATGCCAAGATCAAACAGGTGATTGAACATCAAGTTTTGATAGAAGAAGATGGCAGTGTTTTGGATACAGTCGTCATTCATCGCCGGCACTTCGGTACTCCAGGAGAATTATTTTATGGTTCAGCCAATATCAATTATTTGAGAGTATATGTGCCTGAAAATTCAGAATTATTGGCAGCCGGAGGTTTCACTTATCCTCCAGAAGAAGCTTTTAAAGTTCCGGAAGACTGGTACGGTGATGATTTGGATTTGGAAAAAAATGAGCAATTGGTAAAGGTTGATACCTTGACAGGAACCCGAGTAACCAAAGAATTTGGCAAAACAGTTTTTGGCAATTGGTTTGTGGTCAATCCGGGTGAAGCTTCCAGCGTTTATTTTACTTATCGTTTACCCTTTAAAATAGATTTAGATAATTCAATACAAACTTGGCCTCAAAAAGTTGGTTCTTGGTTTTCGCTGGCCACTGGTGCCAATTCTTCAGGCGCACGTTATAGTCTCTTGGTACAGAAACAATCAGGTATTAATAGTGATTTTTCTACTCGGGTAATTTTTCCTGATTTTTGGGAACCAGTTTGGCAGACCGGAACCAATATGAATTTGGCTTTAAACGGGGCTGAATATTCAGGAGTTTTGAATACTGACCAAATTTTTGGTTTGGTAATGCAAAAAAATAATTAAAATTTTATTTTTATGACAGAAGAAAAAAAGGCTAAAAAATCACGTAAATTTGAAAAAGTCAGCTTGCCCCAACTCGAAGCCACTGTTAAAGTTGCTGAACTGGAAGAAAAACAAGAATCAGTAGTTTTACCAGAGATAGTTTCGAAAACAAAAGAAAATTCTTCTGACAAAATGAATACAGCTAAAATAAAAAAATCCAAAAAAAATAAAAAAAATGAAGCAGAAGTGGAATTAAATATCAACAAAGAACTGGAAGAAATATATCGTAATGGCGACGGCAGTATGCCAGACATGAAAGATTTTGAAAAACCCTCTCGTTCTTTTGCTAGAGCTTTGTTGGTTTTGTTTTTTTCTTGTTTGTTTTTGGGGGTGGTGGCTTGGTTTGTATTTTTTGTTTTTAATAATAATTCAGCTTTCAAGGAGAGCGATGTAATTTTGGAAATAGTTTCCGAATCAGAAATTCAAGCTGGTTCAGAGGTTCATTATCGTCTGCGTTATCGCAATGAACAAAAAATTTCTTTGACAGGAGTAAATCTCAGTGTGCGCTATCCCCAAGGTTTTATTTTTCAAGAATCAAATTTACCTGCCAGTAATGAAAAAAATGATAACTGGGAAATAGGGGAGTTGGCCCCGGGGGCATCAGGTTACCTGGATATTTATGGTTTATTTTATGGTAATTTGGATGAGGAACAGTCTTTACGGGTTTTTTTAAATTACCAACCCAGTAATTTCAGTTCTCAATTTCAGAAAGTGGCAACTTTTAGCACCAAGATTAATAATTCACCAATTATTTTGTCAGTGGCCATGCCAGAGCAAATCGTGGCTGGCAGTGAAACAGAATTTGCTATTACACTCACGCCTGTGGTGGCCACCAAAAATCTGTCTTTAATAATAGAACCGGAAGGAAATTTTACCAAATTATCCAGTGAGCCAGTTTTGGATGAGAAAGATGGTTATATTTGGAATATTAATGATTTGTCTGAAGAGAAGAAATTTTTGGTCACTGGGACTTTTAATCCTGGTGGAGAAACGGTGAATATTAAATTTAAACTCCTGGCTTTTATAGATGAAAATCGTGATACCGAAGGTTATCTTTGGCAAGAACAGGAAATTTCTTTGCCAGTGGTGCAGACAGAATTGTCAGCCAAACTCTTTATTAATGGCACTGCCGATGATTTTTCTGTGGTGCCGGGTGAAACATTGAATACTAGTTTAATTTTACAAAATTCTGGTGAGACTTCAGTTCAAAACATCCAGGCGCGTTTGGTTTTTGAGACTCCCTCTTTTGATAATAAGAGTTTTTTAAATTGGTCGGCTTTGGAAGATGTGGCAGATGGGGACATAGTTGGTGAACAATTAAATCCTCAAACTAGACGTGGGATTATTACTTGGACCAAGAAACATTTATCAGGGTTAGGGAATTTGTCTTCTGGAAAAAGTGTAAATATTGATTTGTCTATTCCTTTTAGGAGCGGAGAAGATATTGATTTATCGCGTTTTTCTACAGCTATAGCCAGCGCTTTTTTGGAAGTAAAATATGAAAGCGAAGGAGAACAGAAAATAATTTCTTCACCACTTATAAAAATGTTTGTTAATTCCGATCTATCAATTACCGTGCGTGATGAAGCTATTTTTTCCGAAGGCAACAAGATGATTCATAATACTAGTTGGGTTTTGACCAACAGTTTTCATGAGCTCAAAGATTTGGAAATTAGTGCTGATTTTTATGGAGATATTACTTGGCTGGCAGACAAATTACAAGTTCCAGCCGGAGAGGCCAATTTTGATTTAGAAAATAAAAAATTAGTTTGGAAAGTTCCTACCATGCCGGTGAGTGTAGATGTATTGGCTTTGCAATTTTCTTTGATTCTCAATAGTCGTAATCCTTCCCAAACCAATTTGGCTTCCAAAGTTAGTGTCAAAGCTACCGATCTAGTCACTGGCCAGCAAATAATTTTGGCAGGAGAAGAAATATTACTGCCTTGATCTTTGTTTTTTTTCATGTTAAACTTTATTTATTGATATTATTTATATGGATAAAAAGAAAGTTCTTATTGCTGAAGATGAAAAACCAATGGCTCGAGCTTTGGAGTTGAAGTTGAATAATTCTGGGGTTATGGCCAAGGCGGTTTTTAATGGCGAAGAAGCTTTGGCAGAATTAAAAAAAGAGCAGTATGATCTGCTACTTCTGGATTTAATGATGCCGAAGCTTGATGGTTTTGGAGTTTTGGAAGCTTTGAAAGAGGAAAATTCTGATTTGCCAATAATTGTATCTACCAATTTAAGCCAAGAAGCAGATATTAGTCGGGCTCGGGAATTGGGTGCCAAAGATTATTTTGTAAAATCAGACACGCCAATCGTAGAAGTGGTGGAAAAAGTCAAAAAATTACTGGCTATTTAAGCAATTCTTTGACAGTGGCAACAATGTCCTCAAAACGGACATTGCTTTTTATTAAATACTTATTGGATCCTCTTTTTTTAGCTTCGTTGATATCTGTTTCTTGACCTAGATTGGAAAGAGAAAGTATGGGAGTTTTTTTGAAAGTCGTTGTTTGTCTTAGGTCTTTGATGATAGAAAAGCCATCTCCATCTTGGAGCATTAGATCGACGATAAAAAGATCAGGCTTAAATTCTTTGGCTAGACGTAATGCTTCACTAGCCAAGGGAGTGGCTTTTACTTCGTAGCCTTCTTCTGCCAAGAGGTGGGTATAGAGCTTAAGTGTGAATTGTTCATCCTCAATAATGAGGATTTTTTTCTGTTTGGGCATATTATTGCTGTTTAAATTTTACATAGAATGTGGTTTCTTTATTAACTTCACTTTCAAACCAAATGCTTCCCTTATTTAGAAGTACCATTTCTTTGGTGATGTAGAGTCCGAGACCAGTACCATTGCCTTCTTTTTTTACCGCGTTGGGAGCGCGGAAAAATTTGGCGAAAATGAATTTTTGTTTGTTTTTTGGGATGCCGATGCCAGAATTGGTGCAAGAAAAAAATACTTCATCATTTTTACAATAAATTTTTAGAATGACTGTGCTTTTGTTGGCAGAATAACGAACACCATTTTCTAAAAGATTTCTAATAATAATTTTTAAATATTCAGGATCAGCTTTGATAAACGGCTTGGTGCAACTGCTAGAAAGTTTGAGGGAAACATTTTTAGCATGGGCGTAAGCTTGGTAAGTGCGTAAAATTTCCTCAGTTACTTCCTGTAAATTGACTTTGGTAAAATGTGGTTTGACTTTTTTGTCAGGCAATCGGGAAACACTCAAGAGATCATTGACCATAGTGTTCATGGCTTTGAGTGTTTGGTACGATTCTGATAAATAATCTTTTTGAGTTTGATTTAATTTACCTTCCTTTTCTTTCAAAAGATATTCAGTCGCCCAAAGCACATTGCCCAATGGTGTGCGTAGAGTGTGGCTGGCAATATGTGCAAAGTCGGTGCGGTATTCTTCTTGTTGATGTTCTTCGGTGATGTCACGGATAACGATGATCGCCCCATTAACTCTTTGTTTTTCATTTTTTAGAGGGGTGGTAGTGATGGCTGCCCACATTCGTGTTTGATCACTTTTGATAAATTGTCTCAAAGCGTTATTGATTCTTTTGCCAAGTTTGATGGACTTGACAAAGGCCGCATTTTTTTTGTTTATAGGCTGTCCCTTTTCATCAATGGCTGAGAGTAGTTTTAATACTTCTTGTCCTTCAATCTGACATTTTTTGTCGTAGCCGAGCATTAGGCAGCAGGCCAGATTAGTTTTAACGATTTTTCCTTTAGTGTCTACGACTATGATGCCGTCGCCAATGGCATCCATAAAAAAATCCGCATCTTGATGTCGGGGAAAGTGTGTTTGCATAGTTTTTGATAATATTAAAATTCAGCTCTATTATAGCAATAGCTATTGTTTTAGTAAACCTCTAGCTTGTTTTAGGGTTTTTTCTGGTTTGTTGATTGGAAATATGCTATAATCAAATGGACAGGTTTCTTGAGAAATTTAATTTTGTCTTATGAACCATAAATTGACCGATGAAGATGTTAAGCAAATACTTTTGAGCCGCACTTATTTGGCCATGGAAGATTTGAAATCTATTGAAAAAGGAATGGCTGAAACCAAGATGGGTTTTGTGGAGTATTTATTAGAAGCGGGTTTTATCACCAAAGAAATTTTGGGGCAGGCCTTGGCCGAGAGTTATGGTTTTCTTTATGCTGATTTAAATAAAGAAAAAATTGATGATGAAGTTTTGATGTTAGTGCCAGAATTGGTTGCTCATTCTCGGGGGGTAGTAGCTTTTGCCCAATCATCAGAGGGGGTGAAATTGGCTATGATCAATCCTCAAGATCAGGAGATTATCAATTTTGTTACAAAGAAATTTGGCCAAAAAGTTATTCCTTACTATACTATGCAGTCAGATTTGGAAGAAGCTCTGACTCATTATAATGCTGGTCTGTCTGATGAGTTCAACCAAATTTTGGAAAGTTTGAAAAAAACCGGTCTTAGCAAAGAAGAGCGCGATAATATCGTGGTGAAAATGGTGGATATTCTTTTACAATATGGTTTTGAAAATAAAGCTTCTGATATTCATGTTGAACCTTACAATAAGAAAATTTTAGTGCGTTTTCGTATTGATGGAATCATGCATGATGTTTTGGAAATTCCCAAGGAATTTTCTGATACTTTACTTACCCGTGTCAAGATTTTGGCCAAATTGAGAACCGATGAACATCGAGCGGCGCAAGATGGTAAGTTACGTTTTTCTACTGATAAAGAATCGGTGGATGTCCGCGTTTCCATTGTTCCCACTACCCAGGGAGAAAATATTGTCATGCGTATTTTGTCTTCTCACAATCGCCAATTTAGTTTGACCGATTTGGGTTTATCAGGTAGAGATTTGAAAAAAGTGAACAAAGCCATTCAACACCCACATGGCATGTTCTTGGTTACCGGACCAACCGGTTCAGGCAAAACTACCACTCTTTATGCTGTGATGAAGATTCTCAATCGTCGTGATGTAAATATTGCCACTATTGAAGATCCGGTGGAATACGATATTGAAGGAGTGACGCAAATTCAGGTAAATCCCAAGACCGATTTGACTTTTGCCAAAGGATTGAGAGCTATTGTGCGCCAGGACCCCAATATTATTATGGTAGGAGAGATCCGTGACGAAGAAACTGCCGGCATCGCAGTTAATTCAGCTTTGACTGGTCACTTAGTTTTGTCTACACTTCACACCAATGATGCAGCCACCACTTTGCCACGTTTATTGGATATGGGGGTTGAACCTTTCTTGGTGGCTTCTACTGTCAATGTGGCGATCGCCCAAAGATTGATTCGCAAGATTTGCACCAAGTGTCGAGTTTCTTATCAATTGAGTGAAGATGAAGAAAATAATTTGAAAATGGATGAAAATATTAAAAAAATATTAATAGCCAAGGGGGAGAAAAAACTTTCTAAATTGCGTTTGTACAAAGGTGCAGGTTGTAAACTTTGTAATAATACTGGATTTCACGGTCGTATAGGAGTTTTTGAAATTTTGGAAATGAGTGAAAATATCAAGCAACTTATTTTGAAGCGGGCTTCTAGTGAAGAGATCGTTAAACAAGCAAAAAGTGAAGGCATGACCACTATGATGGAAGATGGCATTGAAAAAGTTTTGAATGGCTTAACTACTTTGGAAGAAGTTTTACGCGTGACTAGAGATTAAATTTAATTTTAATTCTATGGCTAAAAAAGATTTATTGAATATTAATATTGCTTTTGGTGGCACTGGCCTTACTGATAAAGCTCTTTTGGCCAAGCATTTATCAGTCATGCAACAATCGGGGTTGACGCTTACTGAGTCACTGGCTATGGCAGAGGAAACTGCTCGAGGCAAGATGAAAAAGATTTTGTCGGCTGTTCATAAATCAGTGGAATCGGGAAATTCTTTGGCTGATTCTTTGGCGCGTTACCCCAAAATTTTTTCTGGCATTTTTATTAGTTCGGTTTATGCTGGTGAATCTTCCGGTACCTTGTCAGAGAATCTAAAACAACTTTCTGATCAATTACAAAAAGAAAAAGAGTTAAATGCCAAAATCAAAGGTGCCATGCTCTACCCAATTGTAGTTTTGGTGGCTTCTTTCATTATGGGCTTGGCTATGTCTTTTTTGGTTTTACCAAAGATTATTCCTTTGTTTGAGGGGTTGAAAACTGAGTTGCCAGCCACCACTCGCTGGTTGATTAGTTTTTCGCATTTTGTAGATAATAATGGTACAGCTTTATTTTTGAGTATTGTTTTGTCAGTCATTTTTTTGCTGTGGTTGGTAAAACAAAATTTTTCTCATCCAGTCACACATTGGTTACTACTCAAGATTCCGGTGATCAAAGGTATGGTTTTTCATACCAATTTGGCTCGTTTTTCTCGTTCCCTTGGAGCACTGCTCAAGAGTGGTTTGCACATTGATGAGGCTTTGGAAGTAACTCGCCAAACAGTAGGTAATTATTATTATAAAAAAACCCTGGCAAATGTGGTTCAGGGGGTCAGTAAAGGCACCAAATTGGCTGATAATCTAGCTCTTTATCCAAAATTATTTCCCAAAATGGTTTCTCGCATGGTTTTGGTAGGTGAAGAGTCCGGCAAACTTGAGGATACTTTATTGTATTTGGCCAATTTTTATGAAGCAGAGGTGGACAACTCTACCAAATCTTTGTCTACTGCTCTTGAACCGATTTTATTGTTGCTTATCGGCGTGGTAGTAGGATTTTTGGCGCTATCGATTATTACACCTATCTATAATATCACCGGTAATATCAAACGATAAGCTTATGCGTGGTTTTACCATGATTGAATTATTGCTTGTCATAGCTTTATCATTTATTTTGGTAATTGCTTCTCTTCCGATTTATGGTCAATTGCAAGTACGTGCGCAGCTTCAAGAAACTAGCGCCCAAATCGTACAAGCCTTGCGGATAGCTAGAGAAAATAGCATCGCCCGTTATGGTGGAAATTCCCATGGCGTTTTTTTTAATATTAACCCCAATGGTTCAGATAGTTACATTTTTTATCGAGGCGATAGTTATGCGACGCGGGATACTGCTTATGATATTGTTTACACGCTAGATCAAGCTTTGATTATAACTAATTTAAATTTTACTTTAAGTGGAGACAGCATAGACATAAATTTTTCTCCAGGTTTGGGACGCCCCAATAATATGGGAAGTTTTATGTTGACTCATGTGGTACAGGGAGAGACCATAATTCGTCTCAATGATTTAGGCAGCGTTGAATATGAATAATAAAGGACAATCTTTATTGGAAGTGATTATTGCAATGGCGATTTTTGCTCTTATTGCTTCTTCGATGGTTGCTTTGGCGACAGGTGGTTTTGAAAGTTTGGAGCAAGGTGGTGAACAGACTTATGCAGAAAGTTTAGCAACCAAAGGGATAGAGGCGGTGCGGGCTATACATGATCGAGCTTGGAATGAATTTATTTTTTCTACTTCTTCAGTTATTACCAGCACCAATCAATGGATTTTGGCAGGAGAAGGAACCAGTAACCAGACAGGGGGATATTTACAGACTATTAGTTTTCATGATGTTTGTCGTGATAATAATCAAGCAATAGTTGAATGTCCTGGAGTCTATAAAGATATTCAAACTAAAAAAATAGTATCTGAAGTAGATTGGTTGGTCCGTGACAATGTCACTAATACTGTAAGACAATTTACTTTTCTTAGTAATTGGGATTCAGACGATTGGGTACAAACAGATTGGAGCGGAGGTGGTGGACAAAATTTATGGCTGGATATCACTAAATATCAAAATGATGATGGTAATTTGGAGGTTACCACTGCAGGTGAGATAAAACTCAAAAGTTTGGGTGGCGGAGGATGTGGTGCTAAGATTTGGTCCTTCACCACTCCTGCTGACTATTCTTATCCACCAACAGAGATTGAAGTT
>CAZQHU010000016.1:11440-15954 GCA_964592785.1 uncultured Gammaproteobacteria bacterium
AAATTATGTTTAAAGCTTTTTTGTCCAGTGATGGTAGTCAGCAGGTGGTGCTGGATGAAATAAAAATCAGTTGTGAACAAAATTATGATTGGTCCTTCACCACTCCTGCTGACTATTCTTATCCACCAACAGAGATTGAAGTTGTGGCTGGAACTGCCAAATTGGTGGGTACCCCTAGTGCTTGTTCTGGTACTCCCAATGCTTGTAACACTTTCGCTTCCGAAACTTCCTGTCAAAACCAAACTGGCTGTTCTTGGACTTTAGGTGCAGGTTCTTGCCAAAATATTGGCAGTTGTTCTGGTCTACCTTCCAATACTTGCAATAGTTGTGGTGCAGTGGGCTGTTCCAAAAAAGGTAATAATTGTAGTGGCACTCTCAATTGTTCACTTTCTACCAGTCAAACCAATTGTAATTTGTGCAATCAGTGTGCTTGGATTGTCTCTGGTACTTGTTCTGGTACTCCCAATGCTTGTAACACTTTCGCTTCCGAAACTTCCTGTCAAAACCAAACTGGCTGTTCCTGGACACCGGGTAGTTATCCCAACACCAACCCCGCTATCCAGCCAGTACTTTCTTATACAGTTCCTGGTATTGATCAATGGTCTTCTTTCACAGAAACGGCTACCAAGAATGGCGGAGAAATTTATTACCAACTTTCTTATGATGATGGTAGTAGTTGGTATTACTGGAATGGTTCAAGTTGGAGTCTAGCAGGTTTAGGAAATTACAACCCCGCCACCATTGTCAATGCCAATCTTAATTCTTTCTCTACTTCCACTGGCAAAATTATGTTTAAAGCTTTTTTGTCCAGTGATGGTAGTCAGCAGGTGGTGCTGGACAATGTTAGAATAGGTTGGGGTATGGATGTGGGTGCGGGTGGTTATGCCACTTTTGGTTATTTGGAATCTTCAGCTTTTGATTTGAATGATTCTTCGCCTTTGCAAATTTTGGGTTGGGATGAGGATTTAGGAGCTTGCTCAACTTGTGAAATACAGTTTCAATTACGAGTAGCGCCAGACAATGGTGGTAATCCTGGAATTTGGAGCGGTTGGTATGGTAGTGAGGGGATTAATACATATTATATTGATCCTACTGAACAATTATTATCAACAGAATTAAATTGGCGACAATGGGTACAATATCGAGTAGAGTTGGTTGGTGATGGAGTTTCCACCCCTATTCTCTCAGAAGTTAGAATAAATTATAAATAATATGAACAAACAAGGTTTTAGTTTGATTGAAACTATAATTTATGTGGCTATTATTGGGGGGGTCATGGCTGCTTTTGTAAGTTTTGCTCTTAATATTTCTGATTCAAATAGTAAAACTTTTGTAGTTCAAGAAGTTCAAGCCAATGCCCGTTTGACTATGAAAACAATTGCTCAAAATATTCGCTCGGCCAATGGAGTGAATTTAAATAATTCCGTGTTTGCCACTGATCCTGGGGTTTTGTCTCTGTCTATGGCTTCCAATACTTTGAATCCATTGGTTATTAGTTTGAGTGGTGACGACGGAAGTTTACAAATCAAAGCAGGAGAAAATGCTACCACTACTATAACCAGTGTGGGTATTCGTGTAACTAATTTAGTTTTTAATAATTTTTCAGCTAGTAGCACTCGGGAGAATATTGCCATTGATTTGACAGTTGAATATGCCTCCAGTACAGATAATAGTGTGACTTACAGCCAAAATTTTAAGAGCGCTGTTAGTTTGAGGGAATAACTATGTTTGATTTAATTTTTGATAAACGTGGGGTGGCTGCTTTACTAACTGTGGTCATAGTCAGTGCTGCGGTTTTGATTATGGCTTTTTCCGCCGCTTTTTTGGGATTGGGTGAACTGGATATGGGCTGGACATCACAAAAAGGAGAAGAGGCCAGAGCGTGGACTGAAGGTTGTTTGGAGCAAGCGCTTTATCGCCTTAAATGGGGTGACAATTATTCTGGGGAAACTTTGAGTATTGGAGATAATTCGTGTATAATAGAAGTGCAAACAAATGGCAATGAACGTTCGTTGTTGGTTTTGGGGACAATTAATAATTATCAGAAAAAAATTGGAGCCAATGTTACTTTGATTAATAATAATCTTACTTTAAATAGTTGGCAGGAAATGGATAATTGATATGTGTTTATTGACTAAAAAATTTGTTGGTTTGGATATAGCTGATTCTTCTATTGAAATAGCGGAAGTCAAAGGGCGTGGTTTGGGTGCCAAGGTGGAGAGTTTAGGCCGAGTGATTTTGGAAAAAGGAATTGTAGAAGGTGGTCGGATTAAAGACCCGGTTAAATTGTTGGAAGCAATCAAACAAGTTTTTGTTTCGGCTAAACCGCGGGTCATAAAAACCAAGGAAATAGTTTTTGGTTTGCCAGAATCGCAAGTTTATTTATCGAATTTTGTCATCAATAAGGAAAGTGGTCAAAAATCAACTGAAAAAATTATAAATTATATTAAAACCAGTGTGCCTCTGGAGGAAAATGATTTGTTGTTTGCTTATAAGATTTTGAAGGAAGATAAAGATAAGCTGGAGATTTTGTCGGTCTCAGCTAGCCAGGCAATCGTTTGGGAATGGCAAGATTTTTTTGTTAAAAATAAAATTCAGGTCAAGATGTTTGATGTGGAAATTTTGGCAAGTTTTCGTGATCTTTTTCGAGCTTTACCAGTGGAGCCAGTTCTGGTGATCGATATGGGTGCCCATACTAGTTTTTTGGCTATTTTTGATAGCCAAGGTTTACATTATGAAAAAATTATTAGTTTGGCCGGTGGTGATTTCACCAGTGCCGTATCTCAAGCTTTGAATATTCCTTTGGAAAAAGCTGAAGAAGAAAAAATTAAAAGTGGTTTAAATAATAAAAATAAAAAAGTAGCACAAGCAATCCTGGAAAAGATAGAAGAATTAACGCGGGAGATAAAAAATATTTTTGAGTTTTATCAAGAACAGTCAGGGCTTTCAATTTCCAAGATTATTTTAGTAGGTGGTTCTAGTCAAATGATTGGCCTGGATGAATATTTATCCAAAAGTTTGGGGTTACCAGTACAGGTAGGTGTGGCTCAGACCAAGAATAACAAAACACCCTTGGAGTTTGTAGAAGCTATTGGTTTGGCACGTCGGGCTTTGGAGAAAAATTGGGACAAGACTGATCCGATTTTACCTTTATTGAAATTTCCTCCAATTGATAAAAAGAAAAAAACAGAAATAAAATTTATAGAAGAAGAAATAACTCCAGTTCCAGCAAAAAGTCAAGGCAAGAGTTTGCGTTGGCAGTTATTATCTTTATTTTTGGTGCTCTTTTTGGGAGCAGGATTAATCTACGGAACACTTTGGTATAAAAATACTCAAAAAGAACAGGCTAGGTTACTTTTGGAAAGTCGTTTGCGACAAATTCCTCAAGTTGATTATCAAGAAAAAGAATTGGAGTCAGATTTTTTTGTAGAAAACATTTTGGCTTCTAGCACAGAAGCAGTTACTACCACCAATAACATTGGAAATTAATTATTAATTTATAATTTAGCTATGAATCAAAAAGGGTTTACCCTGATTGAACTTTTGATAGTTATAGCCATTATTGCCATCCTGGCAGGAGTGGTTTTTGTGGCTTTGGATCCTTTGACTCGTTTCCAAGATGCTAGGGATTCAACGCGTTGGCAAGACGTGACGGCCGTCTTATCGGCTATCAAAATAAATCAGGTGGATAATCGTGGTTATTATTTAGCAACAATTGCCGCCACCACCCCAGGTTTGAACTATATTGTTGGTACCGCTACCAGTGGTTGTGATAGCGGATGTACGGCCGTTACTTCCACTCAGGCAACATGCGTGGATCTTACGGGTTTGGTTACCGATGGCTATCTCGGAGAATTGCCAGTTGACCCCAATGGTGGCACCAGTGCCAAAACCTTGTATTACTTGAGTCGTTCAGCCAATGGTATAGTGACTGTAGGTTCTTGTGTTCCGGAAAACACCACAGAAGTCAGAGTTACTCGTTAATTTAATTAATTTTATTCATAAGAATATGAATCATAGAGGTTTTACTTTGATCGAACTACTGATCGTAGTGGCGATCATTGCTATCTTGGCCGCAGTGGTTTTTGTGGCTTTGGATCCTTTGACTCGTTTTCAGGATTCAAGGGATTCGGTACGTTGGCAACAAGCCAGCGAAATAATGTCAGCTATTAAGCTCTATCAAGTGGATAATGGCGGTTATTATCCATCCAATGTTACAAGCGCGGCTTCCAGCGTGGTTTATATGATTAATGATGGTTCAATTGTTACTGGCTGTGATAGTCAAAATGCTAGCTGTGACACAGATGTCACTGCCACCGCATCTTGTATCAATCTTTCTGATTTGGTAACAGGAGGTTATCTTGGCCAATTGCCTATTAGTCCTGAAGGCGTTGGTACTTGGAGTGCGGGTGTTTCTGGCTATACTTTGGAAAAAGATGCCAATGGCGCTCTGCATGTTAGAGCTTGTGAAAGTGAAAATAGCGAAGAGATTGAAATTGTTAGATAATATTTTA
>CAZQHU010000017.1:0-3595 GCA_964592785.1 uncultured Gammaproteobacteria bacterium
AAAAAACAAACAAAAATCCTGTACCGTATGGTACAGGATTTTTGTGTGCGCCCAGTTAACGTATGGGCACAAGTGAGTCGCCTCCACGACTCTACGGCACGACAGACGTGCGTTCACCCTAGAAGGGTGTTATGTTGACGTTTCTCCGACCGGCCTACCTACCGGTCTGATTCTCCATTGCCTCTTTCCAGGCCTTCTTGAATTTGCACCAGTTGGTACGACCTCCAACTTGGTGCATTTCCAGAGCGACATGGAGAGCCAACACCATCTTGCGCTCGTAGTTCAGGCGTTCCTCACGCCCGATCAACTCCCGCAACTGTGGGCCCTCACCTCGGTAGAAGCGCTGACACGACGCTTCCCACTTCGGGAAAAGACAGCAGAAGAAGAAGTCCATGACAGACCGATAACGACCGGCCCGCCGACTCGAGGTCACGAAGACGAGAGCCAGAAGGTACTCCTCTTTCTCCAGCAGTTTTTCAACTTTGGGAAAGATCGACCTTCCAGTCATTCCACCTACGATGACCATGACTCGGAGAACTTGATAGAGTCCGACCTCCATCTCTAGCCCTCCTACTTCATGATGAGGAAACGAGTTTTTCTCGGCCATTTGTACCCGACCGGGAACAAACCTAGCCTCAGGCGGAGTCCCTTGCGCCAGAACTTCCACCCATTGCCATCCCCCATCGACACCAGGTAAGGGTGCATGGGACCCTCATCCGTCAGTACTTCCGTGCCGAGAGCAGCGACCGTGAAGTAGCGCAACACTTCGCGGTACATTTCGCCGAATCCCAGCAGTTCACAGATCCCCGCCGGCTTGAGATGGAACGAACTGACGTGACGGAAAACATCCTCACTGTTGGCCTCGACATTCATGTCGCAAAGATCAACAGGGAGACTGAACGTCGTCGGGATGGCATGGATTCGAAGAAAGTTGAGGTCAAACTCCTCCCCAACCACCTTCTGGATCTGATCGTGGAACGACCAGCCACCCAGAGCATCCCATCCCATCTGGATCCTGAACGGCATTCCGACACATGATCCTTCACGGATCAGCTGCTGGAGGATGGCTTCCCCCCGTTCTTCTGCCGTACCTTCCTGCGTAGGATCACGCAAGAACTCCTGAAGGTTCGACCGAGTGATCCGGCCGGCCTTCGCCTGAGCGAGAAGCTCGCCCAACTGAGCCATGGTGATGTTGGTATCCATAAGCACTCCTGGCATCCGCTGTCAAACAGCTCTACATCTGGCACAGTTGCCAAACATATCACTGCCAATAACAGACAGACACCTCTTGGTTGGCTCAAGGACCATCCTTGGCCTTCTCTTGATTAAATTATTTAAAACTAAACCAAAAGAAAGCCGGGATCTTGTAAAGAACTAACGAGGAATGATACCACAAATCCCCATCCTTGTCAAGATCTTAAAAATAAGGTAAAATAGAGCGGAATTTATGAACATTAGAAACTTTTGTATTATTGCTCATATTGATCATGGTAAGTCCACGCTCGCAGACCGTTTTTTGGAATTGACTGGAACTGTAGAAAAACGCAAAATGCATAATCAGCTTCTTGACCAAATGGAACTAGAACAAGAACGTGGCATCACTATCAAACTAACACCGGTCCGTATGCTTTGGTCTCCCCCTTATCAAAGGGGGATTAAGGGGGATGTTGGCCAATATCCCCCCTCGCCCCCCTTTACCAAGGGGGGAACCGAATATATCCTCAACCTGATTGACACTCCCGGTCACGTAGATTTTACTTATGAAGTTTCCCGAAGTTTGGCTGCTGTGGAAGGAGCTATTCTACTTGTGGATGCTACCCAAGGCGTACAAGCCCAGACTATTGCCAATCTTTATCTGGCAATCGATCAAAATCTTACCATAATTCCAGCTATCAATAAGATCGACATGCCGAGCGCGGATATCAAAAAAACCACTGAAGAAATTATTCATTTGCTTGGTTGTAAAGAAGAAGATATTTTACATTGTTCAGGAAAAACCGGACAAGGTGTAAAAGAATTACTTGAAGCAGTGATCAAGCGTGTACCAGCACCAAACCACGCGGACTTAAGCAGACTTGACGCAGAAAATATTCAACATGATTCAACGTCAAGTCTGCGTCAGTCTGCGATTCTACGAGCACTTATTTTTGATTCCTTCTACGACGATTACCGTGGTGTAGTCGCTTCAATAAGAATTGTTGAAGGCGAACTTAAAAAAAATGAAAAAATAAAATTCATGAAAACTGGGGCTATTTCTGAGGTCTTGGAAGTAGGACACTTCTCACCCAAACTAATAGCTGATTCAATTTTGGAAAACGGTCAAATCGGCTATGTAGTTACCGGCATGAAAGATTTAAAAGATGTCCGTGTGGGTGACACTATCACACTCGCCAATAATCCTGCGACCGAAGCTCTGCCTGGATACAAGGATGTCAAACCCATGGTCTACGCCGGAATTTTTCCTCAAGAAGGCGATGACTACCAAGCACTACGTGATGCCATGGACCGACTCAAACTCAGTGATTCGGCTTTATTTTATGAACCTGAACATTCTCAAGCTCTAGGTTTTGGTTTTCGTTGTGGTTTCTTAGGTATGCTCCATTTAGATATTTTTCAAGAAAGATTGAAACGTGAATTTGGCTTGCATATTATTGCTACAGTACCAAGTGTAGCTTACAAAGTTTACAAAACCAATAAAGAACAGATGATTGCCAAAAGTCCCCAAGATTTACCCGAACCAACTTATATTGATTATCTAGAAGAACCTTGGATGAATGTGGACGTCATCACTCCGGATGATTATCTGGGAAATGTTATGAGTTTGGTCTCTGAACGTAAGGGTCGATATTTAAATACCGAATATTTAAGTACTGGAGCCGGACATCGCGCCATGTTGCATTATGAAATTCCTTTAGCCTCGCTCATTACCGACTTTTATGATAAACTAAAAACAGTCACTTCTGGCTATGCTTCCATGAATTATGAGTTTCTTCGCTATGAAAAAACTGATGTGGTCAAACTAGATATTCTCATTGCCGATGAAAAAGTAGAAGCCCTAGCCTCGCTCGTTTGGCGTGATGAATCCTTTCGTCTTGGCAAAAAAATCGTAGAATCTCTCAAAGATACCCTCCCCCGTCAACAATTTGTTTTGAAAATTCAAGCGGCCATTGGAGGAAAAATAGTTGCCGCAGAAAGACTCTCTGCTCTACGTAAAGATGTGACTGCCAAACTCTATGGTGGTGATGTAACCCGTAAAAATAAGCTCTTGGAAAAACAGAAGAAAGGCAAGAAAAAAATGCTCTCCATGAGCAAGGGTAAAGTTCATATTCCTACCGAAGCATATTTGGCTGTGTTGAAACGGTAATCTGTTCATTCCGAGGAGCCCACAGGCGACGAGGAATCTTTCCTAAATAAAATATTTTTGAATCATTAATTATTATTCCAAAGATGTACGAGGTAAGAAAGATTCCTCACTACACTCGGAATGAATTAAAATATGTACGGAAGCAAAAAAATGAAAGCCATCTGGACAATCATCACTGTTATTGGTATTTTGGCAATGATATTTTTTAGTGTCTTACCAGCGTTTTATTAA
>CAZQHU010000017.1:3695-13904 GCA_964592785.1 uncultured Gammaproteobacteria bacterium
TGTTATTGGTATTTTGGCAATGATATTTTTTAGTGTCTTACCAGCGTTTTATTAATTCATTCCGAGAAGGAGCCTCGAGGCGACGACGAGGAATCTTTCTTAAAATGAGATTGTTTTAATTCAATAACCTTTGTTTAAAAATGAACGAGGTAAAAAAGATTCCTCACTACGTTCGGAATGAACTGATTATGCACTTATTCCACAAACATCTCAACCTCTCCCCTCACCACCACTATCAACTAGCGACAATTTTTTTGTTTGTCTTTGGTTTTTTTCTTTTTTTTCCCTACTATATTCTCATGAAGACTTATAATGTGGCTATTGAAACTTATCAGTGGTATTTTTTCTGGCCTTGGATGATTTTTTATATTATTTATTGTTTACGAGAAAGAAATAAAATCGGTCCAGAAGAAAGAGTAACACCACTCAAACGGCCAATTGGCCACTGGGTCCTCCTTGGTCTCACTTCTATCGCGATCTTACTTCAACCCAATGATCTGGAAAAAATGCATAGTTTAAATTATGCTTTTATTGTTTTTTCTATATTTATTGCTGATGGTTATTGGGATTTTCGAGAATTACCACGGATTTCTTTACACAGATAACACAGATACTGTATGGAGGGATATTTGTATAATAAACTTACTTATAAATTAATTGGTTTAGGATACAATGTTTTCAATAATTTAAAATATGGCTACCAAGAAAAATATTATCAGAGGGCATATGAGATGGAACTAAAAAATAACAAAATTAATTATTCAAAAGAACATAAAATTAAGATAAATTACCAAGGAAAAATTATTGGCCGCTACTTCATAGATTTCTTAGTTGAAAATAAAATCGTAGTTGAACTAAAAGTGGCCTATAATTTCCATGAAAAACATATTGCTCAAGTTCTGGCCTATATGCGTGCTAAACAAATTCGTATTGGACTCATTCTACTTTTTACCAAACAAGGCTTAAAAATTAAACGTCTAATTATCTAAAATAAAGATCCGTGGAATCCGTGTAACAAAATCCGTGGTATTAACTCTATGATCAAAACCTGGAACCTCCTACCCCCTGCTCCACAAACTTTTCTTGATGAACACCCAGAACTACCCAGCACTGTAGCCAATTTGTTGTACCATCGGGGAATCATTACTCAAACGCAGATAGATGAATTTCTAGACCCAGACTACTCCAAAGATATCCACGATCCCTATCTTTTCCGCGATATGGAAAAAGCTACTGAGAGAATACTGCAAGCAATAACCAATCAAGAAAAAATTACTATTCATGGCGACTATGACGCCGACGGTGTTTCTGCTTCAGTAATACTCTCCGACACTTTGAAAATTCTTGGTGCTGAAAATGTGGGGGTTTTTCTACCTCATCGTGAAACTGATGGCTATGGCCTAAATAAAAATACTATTCAAAAATTAAAAGATGAGGGTACTAGTCTGATTATTACTTGCGATTGTGGTGTGAGTAATGCTCCGGAAATAGAACTGGCTAATAATCTGAGTATGGATGTGATTGTGACTGATCATCATGCTGTACCTGATAAACTCCCACCGGCTCTCGCTATTATTCATCCCAAAGTCCCAGGGGAAACTTACCCTGACAAGGGTCTAGCCGGCGGTGGTGTGGCTTTTAAACTAATGCAGGGCTTATTAAAAAAACATCGAGAAAATAATACTACATTGCCAGACGGCCGAACTCATGAAGCTTTTCAAAAATGGCTTCTCGACATGACTGCCATTGCGAGCGTTGCCGACATGGTACCGCTCATTGGTGAATCCCGAACTCTCACCAAATATGGTCTGATTGTTCTCAATAAAACTAAACGCATTGGCCTGCAAAAACTTCTTTTGGAAGCTCGACTACTGGAAGAAAATGGCACTACCAAACGTGAACTAGATGCTGATACAATAGGATTTCAAATCGCTCCTAGAATAAACGCGGCTGGACGCATGAATCATGCCAACGTTGCCTATAATTTACTCACAACTGAAAATCCAGAAGAAGCTAGCGAACTTGCGGCAGAACTCAATAAAAATAATCAAGATAGACAAAAAATTACCGAAGATCTGGTAAAAGAATCCATTCGCCAAGCCAACGAACAGACTGATCAACCAATTTTATTTATTTTGGGTGAAGGTTGGTCCACTGGTATAGTCGGACTCATTGCCGGAAAAATAAAAGAAAAATATTACAAGCCAACGATCGTGATGGCAAAAAATTCGGAAATTACTGGCTCTGGCAGAAGTATAGAGGGTTTTAATTTGATAGAAGCTATTCAAAAAATTCCTGATTTTTTCTACAAGTTTGGCGGTCATCCTATGGCTTGTGGTTTTACTTTGAAAAATTCCGAAGAATTAGAAAATTTTAAATCTGCCCTCATAAAAATTTTTGAGGAAACCACAACAGGAATAAATTTACAACCGGCTCTCTCTATTGATGCAGAGATTGATCTCGATCAAGTCAATTGGGAACTTTATGATATACTAGATAAGTTTAAACCTTTTGGCCAAGCCAATGAAAAACCAAAATATTTGGCTAGAAATCTTACTATCACTGGACTAGAGCCAGTTGGTAAAGCTGGTAAACATTTGCGAATTATGGTTCAACACAATTCCCACAAAATCCGCAAAACCATTGGTTGGGATCTTTGTAATGAAAACAATGGTCACTGCACTGACTGGAGCAAAGAACTAAAAAAAGGCGATAAAATTGATTTGGTGTTTGAAATTGACGTGAATCAGTGGAATGGTAACCGTGAGTTGCAATTAACAATTGTTGATCTTAAAAAAACAAATTCGTAATAAATAACAAGATACAAGAAACAAATAAATAACAAATTACAATTTTTGAAATTTGAAAATTGGAAATTATTTGTATCTTGTGATTTGTATCTTAATTAAAATTATGTCAAAAAAACTTATTATATACACAGATGGTGGTTCACGTGGTAATCCTGGTCCAGCTGCCACTGGCGTGGTAATAAAAAATGAAGCTGGAAAAACTCTTACTGCTTATGGAGAATTTTTAGGCAAACAAACAAATAATTTTGCAGAATATTCTGCTCTAATTTCTGGACTCAAAAAAGCCAAAAATCTGGGAGCGACCGAGGTAGAATGCATTCTCGATAGCGAACTTATTTGTAAACAAATGCGTTTGGAATACAAAGTAAAAGAACCAACTTTGCAAAAATTGTTTATTCAAGCTTATAATGCGGCAATGCAATTTAAAAAAGTCACTTACAAACACGTCCTCAGAGAAAAAAACAAAGAAGCCGATGCTGAGGTGAATAAATGTTTGGATAATAGATAAAAAAATCCCGATATAATCGGGATTTAATTTTTCAGGGATCAGGACGACGATAAACGTCGCCCCGCTTCCCCTTCATTTGCTTCACTTCTTGGGACTCTCAATTCCCTTCTTCTTCCCCCTCTTGGTGGCGACGGGTGGCTGACCCTTCCGACGTCGATGTTCGGCCACCAAATCGCGGTCATGATCGCTCATCGGCTTGTACGGATCCTGACCCATGACCAACATCATGGCCTCGACTCTCTTCAATGTCTTGTGTTTCAACATTTCTATCCTCAAGCAAATGCCCAGATTAACTTATCATAAAAAAAATCCGCTGTAAAGCGGATTTTATTTTATTGTCATGTTGAGCGATTCGCCAGTCGGCGAAGAGTCGAAACATCCTGTTGAAGTAATAGATCCTTCGACTTCATTCCCTTCGGTCATTTCGCTCAGGATGACGAAACTACTCCATCCACCCTCTCCTCGTTTTGAATCGATAAGCAAAGGCCATAAAAAACGGAATAATAAACCAGAGAAACATAGCAATGACATTCATAAATAACCAGTGAACAATATTACCCAACTGAACTCTGATATCCTCTGGAAAGAAAAATAAAATCGTAGTAAAAAATAAACCAACAATTGCCAATCGATAAATTAGAGAGGTGCTAAATTTGGTAGGTGCAGTACGCTCGGAAAACCAATTCAGATTACTAAAAGATAGAATAATAAATAATAATAAACACAGTCCAGTAAAAGCCACTGCTCGGATATACGGATGAAGCCCCAGCCAACCTGAAACTGTAGTACTAAACATAGGTACGACTACTAACAGTGCAAAGGCAATATAAACTGATAATAAGCTGACAAAGAGCTTTTCTTTTTTTATAAACAGTAAGTGCAGTAAAACTATTACTGCGTAGAGAAACAAAACAAACACGCCGAGAGTTGGAAATAAATTTAAAAAACTCATAGAACACAGATTTAACGGATTGAACGGATCAAAACGAATCCGTTAAAATTCGTCAAATCCGTTTCATCCGTGTTCTATTATAACACAACCTATAATTCTTTGCCTAATTCCTCAATAAGTTTCCTCGCACCTCGACTCACCTTCTTTGGCACGTCCACTACCACTGTCACATACTGGTCCCCTCGTCCACGGCTGTGCAAAACTGGTACTCCTAACTCTTTCAAACGTATCTGCTGACCAGACTGAACACCTTCGGGAATAGTTAATTTCTTCTTGCCGTCAAGAGTATCTATCTCTAATTTATCCCCCAATACTGCTTGCGGATAAGTAATATGTATTTCCGTAAAAATATTTTCACCTTCACGCTTCAAAATTTTATCTTCTTTCACATGCACTCGTACATAAAGATCCCCGGCTGAACCAACAGAGCCAGCTGACTCACCTTTGCCAGACAATCTTATCGCCTCATCATTATCAATACCAGCGGGAATTTTTACTTTGTAATGTGATTCACTTCGCACAATCCCATCACCACCACAATGTTTACAATGTTTTTCTGGCACCTGTCCCCGACCTCCACAACGTGGACAAGTAGCAATAGTCTGCATCGCGCCAAGAATAGTCTGCTGTACTCGACGCACTTGCCCTTGGCCATTACATTCTTGACAATGACTCATTTTAGAGCCAGGTTCAATGCCAGTACCAGTACAAACATCACAGTTATTTTTTTTAGTCAGTCTAATTTCTTTTTCTACTCCAAAGACTGCTTCACGAAAATCAAGTTGAATATCTACTTGGATATCATTTCCTCTGACTCTACCTCGTCCTCCTCTGCCCGCCGAGGAGGCGGAACCAAATTCAAATATATCCCCAAAAATATCCCCCATATTGAACCCGCCAAAATCGAAATTGGCGTTTTGAAATCCACCACCACCTCTAGCCGCGCGCATGAAGTCTTCCCAATTCATATTACCACCAAAACCACCTTGCTGGGCAAAGTCCGAACCAAACTGATCATATTTGGCACGCTTTTCTGGATTGCCAACTACTTGAAAAGCCTCGTTTACTTCTTTAAACTTGGTTTCATCTCCGCCTTTTTTATCTGGATGATATTTATGCGCCAAATTACGAAAGGCTTTTTTAATTTCTTCTTGGCTGGCGTTTTTTTCTACACCTAAAATTTTATAATAATCCTTAGACATAAAATTAATAGAACACGGATCTAACTAATTTAACGAATTAGAACGAATTTGTTTTGATCCGTTCAATCCGTTCAATCCGTGTTCTGTTTGATTTATTTTACAACCTCACCTTCTATTGGCCCCTCGTCCTTCTTATCTTCCGCCTTTTTATCTGCGTTGCCTTCTGTGTTAGTCTGCGATTTTTGTTCTGCCTGGTACATCTTCTGTCCAACAACCTGTGCAGCTTTGGATAATTCTTCAGAAGCTTTTTTAATCGCCTCTACATCATCTTTATCTTTTACCTCTTTGACTTTGGCCAAAGCATCATTCACCGCTTTTTTCTCATCATCTGTCACTTCAATTTTATGCTGAGCATCAGCCGAAGCATTCTTCTCTTCCACATCTTTCATCATTTTTTCAGTGGTGTAAACCATAGTATCAGCAATATTGCGAGCTTCAATTAATTCACGTTTTTTCTTATCTTCCTCAGCATGGGTTTCAGCATCTTTCTTCATCTTTTCAATCTCTTCTTTGGAGAGACCTGAAGAAGCTTCAATGCGAATAGATTGCTCTTTGCCAGTTGCTTTGTCTTTAGCTTTTACATTGACAATGCCATTGGCATCGATATCAAAAGTAACTTCGATCTGTGGTACACCGCGTGGTGCAGGTGGAATACCATCGAGCATAAATCTGCCCAATGTCTTATTATCTGCTGCCATTGGTCGGTCACCCTGAAGAACATGAATTTCTACGCTTGGTTGATTATCTGCTGCAGTAGAAAAAACTTGTGATTTACTGGTAGGAATAGTCGTATTACGCTCAATAAGAGGCGTCATAACAGAACCAAGAGTTTCAAGACCAAGTGAAAGTGGTGTCACATCAAGAAGTAAAATTTCTTTACCCAAGTCACCTTGTAGCTGTCCACCTTGAATACCTGCGCCGATCGCTACCACTTCATCTGGATTGACACTAACATTTGGTTTTTTGCCAAAAAATTCTTCAACTTTTTTGAGAACAAGTGGCATTCTGGTCATACCACCAACCATTACCACTTCATTGATATCGGAAACTTTAAGACCAGAATCTTCCAAAGCTTTACGCACCGGGCCCATAGTTTTTTCTACCAAATCACCTACCAATTCTTCCAATTTAGCACGGGATATTTTAAGATTTAAATGTTTGGGACCATCGGCAGTTGAGGTAATAAATGGTTCATTGATTTCCACTTCTGGAGTGCTAGAGAGTTCAATTTTGGCTTTTTCAGCCGCGTCTCTAACCCTTTGCAATGATAGCGGATCTTTACTAAGGTCCACTCCTTCAATCTTTTTAAATTCTTCCAAAATATATTCGAGTATTCTCTGGTCAAAATCATCACCACCAAGATGGGTATCACCATTGGTGGCTTTTACTTCCACAGTGGACTGACCTTCAGCTGCGTCGTGGCCAATTTCTAGAATAGAAATATCAAAAGTACCTCCACCAAGATCATAAACGGCAATTTTTTGATCTTTAGTTTTATCAAAACCATAGGCAAAAGCCGCGGCAGTTGGTTCATTAATAATACGTTTAACAGTCAAACCGGCAATTTCACCTGCATCCTTAGTAGCCTGACGTTGAGAATCATCAAAATAAGCTGGCACAGTGATCACTGCTTCAGTAATTTTTTCTCCCAATCTCGCTTCTGCGTCTGCTTTTAATTTTTGGAGTACCATCGCAGAAATTTCCTGCGGAGTATAATCTTTATCTCCCATTTTCACTTTCAAACGTTCACCATCCGGAATTATTTCAAATGAAGCATGTTTTTTGACTGCTTGAGTTTCAGCATCATTATACCTGCGACCAATAAGACGTTTGATAGAATACAAAGTATTCTTGGGGTTAGTAATGGACTGTCTCTTTGCTAACTGACCTACCAACCGCTCTCCAGTTTTGGAAGTAGCCACAATAGAAGGTGTAGTTCTAAAACCTTCTTTATTTTCAAGGACTTTTGGTTGGCCGCCCTCGATAATGGCCACACAACTATTCGTAGTACCCAGATCTATACCAAGAATTTTACTCATAATATTTTTATATTAAATGATTAAATCGACTTGCCCAGCCGTAGCTTTTAGCGAAGGCGGGTTCCGAGTATTTTTGACATATCTATATTAAATTATTAAATGTTAATTATTTTTATTTAATTAGTTAATTTATCTTTAATTCTTTCTCCAGGGAACATATCATCCACAACATTCATTGGCAATTTTGATCCTAATCTACGAAACAATCTATCAAGTCTTTCATTATCTTCTTTTAATCTCCTTTTTTTATCTATACCCTCTTGTATTGTCAATGCTTTATAATCATAGAGCATACCAATCAAAACTGTTTTTAAATCCGATTCTTCCAAGCCAACACTTAAATTTTGTTCTCTTTTTCGACCCACTGTTTTTCTAACTTCTTGTAATAAAATTCTTTTAAAATTATCAATTGATTGATAATCTTTCTTAACATCAGAATCATTTTCAAATAAAAACTCGGCAATATCTTGAAAAAGTTGTTCACTCTTAGACAATTCTGCTGTTGTTTCCGTACGACCTCCACCACTAAGCAAAATTCCTTTTTCTTTTTCCATATTTTTAAAATTTATTTAATAATTTATAGAACACAGATTCCCAGGATCTCCATGATTTTCCAAGATTTTATTCTGGTCAATCCGGGTAATCCTGGTGATCTACGTTCTATTACTTTTATTTCTTCTCCTTTTTCACCACTTTCACAGCAATCTTTTTGGCTGATACTGGGGTAGCTTTTGGACAAGTAATTTTCAAAACACCATCACTAAACTCGGCACTAACTTTGTCCTCCATCACTGGCACTGGCATAGCCACCTGGCGGAAAAATGAACCAGAGCGAACTTCTTTGCGATAATAATTTTTTTCGTCAACTTCATGCTCTTTCTTACTTTGACCTTGAATAGTAAGAACGCCTTTTTCTACACTTACTTCCACTTCCTCTGGCTTCACACCAGCGAGTGGAGTTTCTACTACCACGGCTTTGTCAGTCTGGTAAATATCCATGGCTGGAACAAAAGCCTTTTGCATTTGAGCCATATTAGATAGAGATGGCAGACGGCTCATCATCTCATCCATCTCTTCAAATGGTTCCCACATTGGGGCCCAACGAATGATAGACATATTGTTTTGATTAATTATTAATTTAATTTCGTCATCCTGAGCGAATCCGCCAATTGGCGGAGGAGTCGAAGGATCTCTTTAAAATTGAGATATTTCGACTTCGTCCTTCGGGACTCCGCTCAATATGACGAGTAATTATTTATTATTTTTTGCCACAATTACTTTCGCCACCTTTACTACTTTTCCTTTCATCACATACCCTGCCTCTATCTCGCGTAAAATTTTTCCTTCTTCCTCACCTTCTTCTTCAGAAATTGCCTCATGTAACTCTGGATTAAATATTTCTCCAACAGTTTTTATTTCTTCCACCCCATGATCACGCAAAACTTTTTCAAACTGTTTCATAATCATCTCAATGCCCTTTACCCAATTTTCTTGTCCATTGTTCCATGTTCCATGTTCCATGTTAAACGCCTTGCGGAAATTGTCGTATATCGGAATAAATTCTTCCAAAATTTGTTGTTCACTATATCTGGCCCATTCACCACGCATATTCTCTATTTCTTTTTTCAAATTTTGGTAATCAGCTTGCGCTCTCTGCCAACCAGCTTTGTATTCTTCACTTTCTTTTTCCAACTTTTCACACTTTTTACAATGATGTTTAAACAAGCCATGTTTGCCTTCTAATTTTTGCTCGTCACCCGTTCCTCGTTCCTCTTTTTGTTTTTGTTCATCTGTCATAATTTTATAAACTTTTTATCAATTTTAATAATTCCACACTTTTACCATAATCCATTCGCATGGGACCGACAATTGTAAATAAATTATTTTCTCCAAATTTGGTTGCCACCAATCCGCAAGCATTACCAAAAGGATTTTTTTGTCCTATCAAAATCCCCACTTCTTCACCAACCACTTCAAACATCTCTTCCATCCTATCTTCGCAGTGATCAAAAATACTGGAAACATTGGTTAGACTAGCTTGATCATTAAACTCTGGTTGAGAAAACAAATTGGTCAATCCAGTGTAATAAACATTATCTTGTCCAAAAGCCACAATCACTGCTCCACCGATTTTTTCTGCAATAAATTTTGCCAAAATCTTAATTTTTTTATTTAATTCATTTTCTGCTTGCAATAAATTTTCCAATTCTATTTTAATTTTTGTTTTAATTTCTTTTTGATTCATCAGATTTTCCACATAGTACTGATACCCTAGCTCTGTGGGAATCCTACCGGCTGAAGTATGCGGATGAGTAAGATAACCTTCTTCTTCTAGCTCACGCATCTCATTTCTCACTGTCGGAGCGCTGACTTCTAGCCCAGCTTCTTCTACCAAAAAACTCGAGCCAACTGGTTCAGCGGTCTTAGTATAATTTTCAACAATAAGTTTCAAAAGCTCTTGTTTACGCTTTTCCATAATTATCACTCACATCTTACGAGTGATAATATACCACTATCACTCTAGCATGTCAAATGCTAAGTTATCCACAATACAAAAACCACCCTTTCGAGTGGTTCATATTAGTGTTTATTAGTGTTCAAATTAGTGCTTTTTATTTTTCTGCTGTCCTACTAAATTCTCCTACATCAGCAATTTCTGAAAGAAGAACATTTTCTACATAAATACCCCGAGAATAAA
>CAZQHU010000018.1:0-8853 GCA_964592785.1 uncultured Gammaproteobacteria bacterium
TAACCCTCTACCCGAATTTTTAATTTAAAATTTTTAATTTTTAATTTTTGATCTTCAATAAAATTTTTATTAAGAAGTGCTATATCTTGTATTCTTTGTAAGGCTTGGATCTGATTTCGCAATCTAATGGCTTCTTCAAAATTTTCTTGTTTACTTTCTTCTTTCATTTTCTTTTCCAAATCTTTTACCAAGCTTTTTTTATTACCACGCAAAAATTTTACCAATGGATTTATCACTTTTTTCTTATACTCTACTGGACTGATCTCACCGGTGCAGACTCCGAGACATTGTCCCATTTGGTAATACAAACAAGGCCTTATCCCGTCATCCTGAGCGTTAACGAAGGATCTCTTACTTCCTCGGGATGTTTCGACTTCGGCTTTCAGCCTTCGCTCAACATGACGAACTGCTGGTCTACAAGTAGAAATAAAAAATAATTTTTGCAACAATTTCATCATCTCTCTAGTCTTCAAACCAGGATATGGCCCAAACAAAATCCTCCCCTTCTCTTCCCCCCCTTTAATAAGGGGGGGTAGGGGGGATTTTAAATTATCAAGCTCATGTTGACGTATTGCCAAAACTCGTGGATAAACATCTTTGGTAATCACAATATAATTCCAACTCTTATCATCTTTCAAATCAACATTATATTTTGGTTGAAATTTTTTGATAGTATTGGCTTCTAGAATAATCGCCTCCAAAACAGAATCTGTTTGAATCATCTTAATATCCACAACTTCATGGATCATTTGTTCTATTGGGCGTAAATTCATTCCGAATCCTGACCCGAGTCGGGGTGAGGAATCTTTTTTTCCGCTATCTATTTTAATTACATCGGACATTATTTTTTCTTTGTTCATTTCCTTCGAAAGATTCCTCTCCGTCAGCCGACGGATCGGAATGAATCTAAAATAACTCCCCACCCGACTCCGCAAACTCGTCGCTTTGCCAACATAGATTAGCTCTTTTTTTAAATTATAAAAAAGATAAATCCCTGGATTATCTGGCAGTTTTTTGATTTTATCAAAAATATTCATAACTTTTGTATTCTAACAAATATTGACAAAAAAGAAAATTTGGGCTATAAAACAAACGGTTAAAACAACTCCAACCTCAGTGAGGGAAACATGCATTGTCTCATCCACCGGGGGCTGGAAGTCCCTATTTTCTATCTGGCTCATTCCAACGAAAGGATCGCAATCGACAACCAAGGAAATCTCTACTGGTACGACTTGACCCGTAGCATCTGGCGAAAGTACGAAAGTGCTTACGACCTTGAGCGGGCCATTGGACATGCCTTGGTGCGCTACAGTTTGAAAGACCAGGGGGAGCTTGCTTCCCTAATCGAAGAATGTCAACAAGCCGAAGTAGTCATGACTCAAGAATCTTTTGATCCTGAAGCAACCACTGACCTACTGACACAGATTCACGAGTCTTTCCACGGCAAATCGAACGACTTGACAATCCAAGGCAAAATGCAAATCGGCTTTTGCCTCAGTGGAAATCTGCGCGACTCACTGAATCGTCTCAACTTGGGAGTTCTCCTTTGTCGGACTGCTACTACGGAGCGCCGACTGGGGAAAAGAATCGCCCAGATCGAAAACATCCAGGGAGCGTTGCGTCATCTCCACCGTCTGGTGGCAAGCCTGATCCAAGGTTTCATGGATACAAATGAACACTTGCTCAAGATCCTCCGCTCTGCCTATTCCGCCTGCCAAGACGGGCACGGACGCACTGTCCGTTTCTGTCTCAAGCAGTTCAGGACTGTGTTGGAGAATCAAGCAGTGGTCAAGCCCTTTGACAGGACACAGAGACATTTGCGAGAAGAAATTCTCTTGGCCTTGGATCTGCAAGAAAGTGGAAAGTACGAAGAACTTCGCCTCTTGCTAAAGACCATGGGCTTCTCGCTTCGGCTCAAAGCCTGCCAAGCTCGGCTGGAAAACTTGCGAACAGAAATCTCGTTGGCTCATCGTTTCCCAATGTTATGGGATGAAAGCATGGCCAGCCGAGCCAAGAAACATTTGGTCAAGCTGGTACAAGAAGAACTGCCAGAAATTCCAGACAGCCGATTTGTCAGACCGGTGGTAGGGCCACTCATCGGCAAGCTGAAAGCTGTGCGTGGAAAACTTCCAGTTACCCTACCTGCTGACAAGGGACAGCTGAAGCAGTGCAAACAACTTCTCGAAGAAGCTTGCGAACTGCTTTAGTAGTTGAACGCTCCTTATCTTTTTCCCCCTGGACCGCTAGGATCCGGGGGCACACAAAAACTAATCTGAAAACAGGTTGGTTTTTGTTTTTATCCCCTCTTGAGAGGAAACTAGACGAGTAACCTCTTCAAATACTCCCCAGTCCAACTCCCCTTTTTCCGTGCTACTTCCTCTGGTGTTCCTATCGCCACGATTTGTCCACCTTTATCTCCGCCTTCTGGTCCAAGATCAATAATCCAATCCGCACATTTGATAACATCAAGATTGTGTTCAATCACTAAAACTGTATTTCCACGTGAAGTGAGACGCTGGATAACATCTATAAGTTTTCGCACATCATCATAATGAAGCCCAGTGGTTGGCTCATCCAGTAAATACAAAGTCTTGCCTGTATCTTGTCGCGCCAGCTCTTTGGAAAGTTTAATGCGTTGCGCCTCACCACCACTCAAAGTCGTAGCCGATTGTCCCAAACGTAAATAACTCAAACCCACTTCATTCAAAATTTTCAATTTATCATTGATCAACGGAATGTCACGGAAAAAATCTTCAGCTTCCTCTATAGTCATATTCAAAATTTCAGCAATATTTTTTTCTTTATAATGAATTTGTAAAGTCTCATTATTAAATCTCTGTCCTTTACAAACATCACAAACGATCTCCACGCTTGGAAGAAAATGCATTTCAATCTCTAAAAAACCTCGACCTTCACAATTTTCACATCTGCCACCTGGCACATTGAAACTAAACCGACCAGATTTGAAACCCCGCATTCTAGCTTCCGGAGTTTCAGCAAAAAGTTCACGAATATGATCAAAAGCTTTGGTATAAGTAGCTGGGTTACTGCGCGGAGTACGACCAATCGGGCTTTGATCAATGCTAATAACTTTATCTAAATATTCAGTATTAACAATTTCTTTATAAGCTCCTACTGGTTTTTGCATACGGAAAAACTTATTCATGAGCGCTCGGTACAAAATATTATTCATGAGCGTGGACTTGCCTGAACCAGAAACTCCAGTCAAACATACAAAACGACGTAAGGGAATTTCTACTGTAATATTTTTCAAATTATGCTCTGTTGCGCCCTTGATTTTTAATTTTGGTGTGTCACTACCAACTTGACGCCGTTTGTTTGGTTCTTCAATTTTCTTTTCTCGACGCAGATACTGACCAGTGAGAGATTTTTTCGCATCACCCAATATTTCACAACCCGATACGTCATCCTGAGCGGATCCGCCAGCTGGCGGAGTAGTCGAAGGATCCCGAAATTTCTCGAGATGTTTCGACTTCGCACTTTGTGCTTCGCTCAACATGACGTCTCGTGGCCCAGAATACACCACCTTCCCTCCATGCTCCCCTGCTCCTGGACCCAGATCAACAATCCAGTCCGAAGCCATAATAGTATCTTCGTCATGCTCCACAACAATAATCGTATTTCCCACATCACAAAGATTACGCAAAGTTTTTACCAATTGATCATTATCTTTTTGATGAAGCCCAATCGTTGGCTCATCCAAAACATAGAGAGCCCCCACAAGCTTAGTACCAACCTGGGAAGCCAGTCTGATACGCTGGGCTTCACCACCTGACAACGTGCCAGCAGTTCTATTGAGAGTCAAATAATGCAAACCCACGTCGTACATAAATTGCAAACGATTTTCTATTTCACGAAGAACTGCTCCAGCAATTTCTTGTTCGCGCTCAGGTAAATTGAGAATAACATTGGCAAAAAATTCCCGCACCTCGCCAATATGCATACTTACTATCTCCCAAATATTTTTGCCTGCCTGCCCATTGGCATGGCCATTAATCTTGACACTCAAAGCATTATCATTCAATCTCCTGCCCTCACACTTGGGACAAATTTCTTCAGAAAACAATTCTTTGGTGCCAAGACCAGTACAAGCCGGGCAATAACCATAAGGACTATTAAAACTAAATAAGCGTGGTTCAATCTCTGGAAAACTAAAACCATCTTTGGGACAAGAATATTCTGTGCTAAAAATTTGTTCTTCACCATTTGGATAAATAACAGTGCAAAGGCCATTAGATAAATCTACAGCTGTTTCTACTGCTTCGCCTAATCTCATTCCGAACTCCGACTCAAGTCGGGGTGAGGAATCTTTTTTATCACCAACTATTTTAATTACATTGGTCATTAACTTATCACTAACCACTTCCTCCGAAAGATTCCTCTCCACCTTTTGGTGGATCGGAATGATCAAACGATCCACCACCACATCAATACTGTGCTTAAAATTCTTTTTCAAATTTATTCTCTCTTTCAAACTATACATCTTGTTATCCACTCTCACTTCCAAAAAACCAGAATTATACAAATCATACAACATTTGATAATACTCCCCTTTTCTGCCTCTCACCACCGGAGCTAAGACAATCAACTCACCGCGATTGTCATTCTGAGCGGAATGAGACGAAGTCGAATGAAGTCGAAGAATCTTTTTGTCTTTGTGCAAGGGATCCTTCGATTCGCTACGCTCACTCAGGATGACAGAACCAATCCGCTCTATCATCTCATCCGTCGTCATCTTCTCTATCTTTGTGCCACAAAGCGGACAATGTGGTTCGCCAATCCGAGCATACAAAACACGAAGATAATCATAAATCTCGGTAATCGTCGCCACTGTGGAACGTGGATTAGCGCTATGCGCTTTTTGATCTATAGAGATAGCTGGTGAAAGCCCAGAAATTTCATCTACATCCGGCTTTTGCATACCGCCAAGAAATTGCCGAGCATAAGCAGAAAGTGATTCAATATAGCGTCTTTGTCCTTCGGCAAAAATAGTATCAAATGCCAAACTAGATTTGCCCGAACCAGACAATCCAGTAAAGACGATCATCTTATTGCGAGGCAACTCCAAACTAACATTTTTTAAATTATGCTCTCGAGCGCCTTTAATTATTATTTTATCTTGCATAGAAATAATTCATTCCGAACCCAGACCGCAGTTGGGTGAGGAATCTTTTTTACCTCATACATTTTTAAACTTAATTTGATTTTTTAAAATAATTTTAACTTAAGAAAGATTCCTCGTCGTCCCTTGAAGGACTCACTCGGAATGACGAGTGTAAACGCCAAAAAGCCCCAGCTTCGGGGTTAACTTGTGGGTTATACTTATATAAAGAACAACCTAATTATACCAAACTAGTGTGTATTGTCAATCATGTTGACAAAAAGGCTTAGCTGTGATTAAATCAAATCAACCACTTGGAGTAAACACCATGGAAATCACCCTGAATCTGTTCCACCTGATCGCCGGTGCCTTGGCCTTGGTCGGCGGGGCTGTGATCACCATGACGATCATTTTCGGGAACTACATCCTGAAGCACTTGCTCGTTCCGGCCATGAAACGCGAAAAATGTCCAGGGGCATTCAGTGGCCTAAACATCAATTTCGCGAACAAGATGCAAAATATCTGGGATGTTTTCTTCTGTTGGCTGGCACTTGTGGTGCTGTGCTTGCTTATTCCTTTCATGAAACCAGCTGGATACAAAGTTCTTGTTTCTGGTCTAGTGATGATCATGATCATTGGAGTAAGTCTCACCTTCCCCAGATTCTGGCAAGTGAGTCTGAAGAAACTGGATGCAAACAAGCCCCCAGAAACCGAAGCCACCAACGAAGGAGAACAAGATGCCGGAACATAACAAGGAATACTGGCTCCAGAGGGCAGTCGACTTCATTATTGCCAAGGGACTCGTTGGGGTAAAACTCCCCGAAACCAAGACCCCCGAGGAGGCAAAGGCTTTCTACCACAGACTCGTAAAGATGCACGACGGATGCAGAGCTGCCGCAGATGCCCTCGACAACTTCGACGGACGGGAGATCCGTTGATCGACGACCAACTACCAGTTTCTGGCGGGTGGTTACCACTTCAATGTTCTTTTGTAAATGAAAACCACCCGCCCACGCGAGTATTTAATTTATCCTGAGCATAGCCGAAGGAAATTGAATACTGACGCAGGAGATTTGGGTGGTTTTTGTTTTTTTAATTTAATTTTCTTTATTCAATTTTCTTGCCGCACGCACTCTATCGTTTTCAGTTAAAAATTGTTTGCGGAGACGAACTGATTGTGGAGTGATCTCCAAATATTCATCCTCAGCCATGATTTCCAAACCTCTTTCCAAAGTCAACTCCAAAGCAGTAACAATTTGAGTAGCTATATCTGCGTTGGAAGAACGCATATTAGTAAGATGTTTACCTTTGATCGGATTGACTGTCATGTCTTGACCTTTGGCAGTATTACCAATCACTTGACCCTCATAAACTTCCACATTGGGCTCTACAAACAATGCCCCACGATCTTGAAGATTGGCCAAAGAATAAGCCAAGACTTTACCAGTCTCGCCAGAAATCATAGAGCCAACATCACGCTTTTCTATTTCACCTACTTCTGGACGAAAACCGATCACTTCACTACAAAGAATCCCTTCACCACGAGTGTCCACAATAAACTCACTGCGATAACCCAGAAGTCCACGAGTAGGAATCTGATAAATAATTCTAGTATGGTTTTGTTCTGGTTGCATAGAGAGCATTTGGCCTTTTCTTTTGGACATTTTTTCAATCACTACACCTGCATAGTCAGCCGGCACATCGATCGTCACTTCTTCAAAAGGTTCATGTTTCACACCATCTATATTTTTGATAATTACCTGTGGCTGAGAAACTTGAATTTCAAAACCTTCACGACGCATATTTTCCAAAAGCACAGCAATGTGAAGCTCACCTCGTCCAAAAACTTTATAATAATCAATAGCCGAAAAATCTATTTTCAAACCCACATTCACTTCCAATTCTTTTTCTAGACGTTCTTTTATTTGTCTATTGGTCACAAACTTTCCTTCTCGTCCGGCAAAAGGAGAATTATTTACTAAAAAATTAAGTGAAATTGTCGGTTCATCAATTTTTATGGCTGGCAAAAGTGGTTGATTTTTGTCCAGGCAAACAGTATCGCTAATATAGATATCTGGCAAACCGGCAATCATCACGATATCTCCGGCAAAAACTTCTGAAACTTCTTTTCTGGTCACGCCTTCAAAAGTAAAAAGTTTGGTAATACTGCCAGGAATAATTTCTCCATTTTCTTTTTTTACAAAAACTTTATCCGCTTGTTTGAGAGATCCTTGATAAACTCTGCCAATACCCATGCGCCCAAGATAATTGTCATAAGCGAGATTGAAGGGCTGGAAAGCAAAAGGCAAATCCATATCAACCTTTACCGGTGGCACGCGCTCAAGAATCGTTTCCAAAAGCGGAGTCAAATCTTGGCTATCATCGGTCAAATTTTTCTTGGCGATCCCCTGCTTGGCAATCGCATACACTGTAGTAAAATTTAACTGTTCATTATTCGCTCCCAAATCCATAAACAATTCCAAAACTTTTTCATGAGTCCACTCTGGACGAGCTGCTGGCTTATCAATCTTGTTGATTACCACGATTGGTTTCAACCCCAATTCCAAAGATTTTTTCAAAACAAACTTGGTTTGTGGCATCGGCCCCTCTTGAGCATCTACTACCAAAAGTACACAATCAATAGAACGCAAAACCCGCTCCACTTCTGAACCAAAATCTGCATGACCCGGAGTGTCTACAATATTGATTTTTGTCGGAACTCGTCCTGAGCTTATCGAAGGATAAAAAACAGAAGTATTTTTGGAATAAATAGTAATACCTCGCTCTCGTTCCAAAGCGTTGGAGTCCATACTCACATTTTCATCAGTCACCATACCGGTGAAGCGCATCAAAGCATCGGTCAATTTGGTTTTGCCGTGATCAACGTGAGCAATGATCGCGATGTTTCTTATTTCCATAAAATAAACGCCCCCTAAGCGGGGGCTTAAATTGGCCGAATTATACCTGAAAAAATACCCTTTGTCAACCCCTTTTACTTTTCAAAACCCGAATCTCATCCCTCAATAGGGCTGCCAATTCAAATTCAAGATTCTTGGCCGCTTCTCTCATCTGCTTTTCTTTCTCGGCAATAATCTCCACTACCGGCCGTTTATCACCCAACAAATCCAATTTGGTAATTTTTTCTTTGTCTTGGTTTCTTGATTTTTTGTTTTTTTGATTTATTGCAGAAATTCCAAACTCCTCTAAAATATTTCTAATATTTTTTTGAATAGTTTTCGGTGTAATACCGTGTTTTTTATTGTAAGCCAACTGAATTTTCCGACGCCTTGCTGTTTCTTCTACTGCTTTTTTGATTGACCCAGTAATATTGTCAGCATAAAGAATTACCTGGCCATTGATATTTCTGGCCGCCCGGCCAATAGTCTGAACCAAACTGGTAGCATTGCGCAAAAATCCTTCTTTATCAGCATCCAAAATTGCTACCAAAGAAACTTCTGGTAAATCTAATCCCTCACGCAAAAGATTAACCCCTACCAAAACATCAATCTTGCCCTGACGAAGCTCGGTCATAATCTGAATCCGATCCAGAGTTTCCACATCGCTGTGAATATACCTCACTTTGTATTTTCTTTCCAATAAATATTCATGCAAATCTTCTGCCATTCTCTTGGTCAATGTCGTCACCAACACTCTTTCTTTCTTTTGAACTCTATCATCTATCCTCACTATCAAATCTTCAACTTGGGATTTACCATCGTCATCCTGAGCGA
>CAZQHU010000018.1:8953-12510 GCA_964592785.1 uncultured Gammaproteobacteria bacterium
AAAATAATCCAACAACGTAAATGGCGGTTCACCCTCGCCCCGTCCATCAAAATGTCGTGAATAATTTTCAATACCATTACAATAGCCAATATTCTTGATCATCTCCAAATCGTATTTCACTCGTCGTTTCAATCTTTCATACTCCAAAACTTTACCTTTTTTTTCAAAAAAACTTAATTGCTTTTTCAATTCTTCTTGAATTGTTTCAAAAGCCCGCTGACGAGAGATTTCATTTGTGACATAGTGCTTGGCAGGAAAAAGCCAGATACCTTCCACTTCTCTTTTTACCCTACGACTAACTGCATCAACCAATTCAATCAAATCAATTTTATTACTGATCTCCAAACGATATATAATTTCCTCATTCACCGGCATTACTTCAAAAACTTGTCCACGCAATCGAAAAGTTCCACGCTTTAGATCTGAATTGGTTCTTTCAAACTGCATTTGAACCAATTGTCTCAACATTTCTTCTCGATCTATTTTTTGTCCTTTTTGAAAATGCAAAGCCACTTTTTCATATTCCTCAGGTGAACCCAGACCGTAGATACAAGATACCGAAGCGACGATAATCACATCCCGACGTGTGAGTAGAGCTTGCGTACAGGCATGACGAAGTCTGTCAATTTCTTCATTGATTTGGGCTTCTTTCTCTATATAGGTATCACTGCCCGGCATATAGGCCTCGGGCTGATAATAATCATAATACGAAACAAAATATTCCACCGCATTGTCAGGAAAAAATTCACGAAATTCATTACATAGTTGTGCGGCCAAAGTTTTGTTGTGAGCAATAACCAGAGTTGGCATTTGCACTTTTTCAATCACATTGGCAATAGTAAAAGTCTTGCCTGATCCAGTAACCCCAAGCAAGGTTTGCTTTTTCATTCCCTTTTCCAAACCAAAACTAAGCTTTTTTATTGCTTGTGGCTGGTCTCCGGCTGGTTTGTATGATGATTTTATTTTGAATTCCATACTAAACAAGTATTATATATAAATCTTGCCAAAAAATCAAGCTCTTGACAATTTTTACCATTTTGCTAAAGTAAAGATATCTTTCTTATGGATTCAGACACCTTTTCTGACCAATGTGTATTGTTTAGAAACGGTGTCTGCGCTCGCGCTGACGCCGGTGGATGCTCAGGGTGAGCCCAATCCTGAGAAAGATGACTCGGCCCTGGACGGGACGTGTCGGGGGGCTGTTACCCAACTGCACAATAGCGAAGTAGGCCACTTCGTGAAAATGCGTTTGGGATGGCCATTTCTTGGCAGAAATGGGTGCATCGCAGCAATGCGGTGGTGTCCGGGCACTGCCAGGAAATAATCCACATCTCGCCTCTAACCTGGAAAGGTCAAGGGGCAATCCACTTTCTTTATCTATCGAAGACAAAAAAAGTTGAATAAAAAACCACGTAAAATTTATCACGTGGTTTTTTATTTAAAAATTTAAAATTAAAAATTTCAAATTTCAACACTCTCCCCCACTTCTGGCACAAAAGTCTCTACCCCATACAAATCTTTGGCGCGATGCGCTAGCTCAGTAGCGGCATGCGGTTCACCATGAACAAAATAAATTTGTTTGGGAGGTTTGATCCCACTACCAAACCACTGTAACATTTTTTGTTGATCACCATGAGCCGAAAGAGCTCCAACCGCTTTGATATGGCATTTTACTTTTACATTTTCACCAAAAATTTTCACTATGCTCGCTCCTTCATAAAGCCGACGTCCCAGTGTTCCTTGCGCTTGATAGCCAATAATAAGCAGAGTTGAAGCTGGATCAGAAAGATAACGTAAAGCATGATGTAATATTCTTCCGCCATTCATCATGCCGGCTCCGGCGATTACTACTTTGGGACCGGGAACTTGGTTGATTTCTTTGGATTGTTCTTTGGTATAAGTAAGCCGTAATTGAGGAAAATTTAAAAAATCATCACCTAGAGCATGTAGTTGTGAAGCTTCGCGATCATAATATTCAGAATAACGTTTATAAACTTTTATAGCATCAATCGCCAAAGGACTATCCAAAAAAATCGGCATTTGTGGCAAAGTTCGATCATATTCACTGAGTCTGTTCAAATCATAAAGCAACTCTTGGGTGCGCTCTATGGAAAAAGCCGGGATCATGAGTGTTCCCCCTTTTTTATAGGCCTCGGTAAACAATTGCAAAATCATTTTTTGCCGAGCGGAAAAAGATTCATGAAATCTATCACCATAGGTTGATTCAGAAATTAATAAATCCACGCCCGGACTCAAATTTTCTGTATCTTTGACAATCGGTTCTTTGATATTACCGATATCACCAGAAAAAACCACTTTTTTCTTACCATCGCTAATTTCAATAAAAGCTGAACCAAAAATATGACCGGCGTCTTTCCAAACTGCTTTCACGCCACCGCCCAAATCCAATTCTTCATGATAATCCACACAACTAAAAAGCCCAGTCGCAGCCGCAATATCTGAAGTTTCAAAAAGAATTGGTTCTTGAAATTTACTATTGTTATAAGACATTATTTGATAAGCGTCCTGCCAAATAAGTTCAGCAAACTCACAAGTGGCCTTGGTTCCATAAATTTTTTTACCATACCCCTCTTTCACTAGCTTGGGAATACGGCCAATATGGTCCAAATGGGCATGAGTGACCAACACCGCATCAAGCTCACGCGGATCAAAAAGAAAAGGATCAAAATTTTTCGCTTCATTAAAATTTGAACCCTGAAACATGCCACAATCAATGAGAATTTTCTTACCCTGAACTTCCAGCAAATGACAGGAACCAGTCACTTCATGAGCCGCTCCATAAAAAGTTATTTTCATAGATTTTTATTATAACACATTTTTTCTCTATTCAAAACCAAAGTTCTATGTTATAATAATCAATGTCTATGAGAAAAAACATTGACAATATTGAAATCCAAGAACCACCAATAGAAGAACTCAAGAAAAAATCTTCTTGTCTCAAAAGCACTTGCTTCACTGGTTTTGGCTGTGTGACTATTTTCATTATTGGCTCTCTCCTACTCCTCAAATTTTCCGCTGGCCCACAAATGGAAAAACTTGCCAAATTACCAGAGACTTTTCCATCCTCCATCCCTGTTTATAGCCCGGATGATATCACCAATATCACTTTTGTTTCTGGCCAAGAGCCCAACAAAATCAAAGAATATTTGGCCAATATCCCCAAAATAGTTTTTTATCCCATACTTTTGACCTTGGAAAATAAAAATGGCAATCCACCTAAAGAAATTTTCAATCGAGAAAATTTTCGCCAATATCTAGAACAGCCAAAAAATGAAAATCGTGATACTTACACTATTGAATGGCAGGAAATAAACGCCAGCCCCAGCTTTATTGAAAAATATTATCAAACAGAATTGGAAAAAAATGATTATCAAATAAATACCCAGAATAATCAAGAAGACAATTTTATTTTTAGTTTTTCCAATAATGAAATTACCGGCGATTTCAAACTAACTGATACTGACAACAAAAAACCTACAGATTATCTAGTAATTACCATAAAAACTCCTCATCAATAAAAAACAAACAAAAATCCT
>CAZQHU010000019.1:0-11773 GCA_964592785.1 uncultured Gammaproteobacteria bacterium
CAGTGTCGCTTTGGTAAGACACGATATCATACTAAATTATAGTCTTTTTGTCAAGAGAGCGCAATATTTGAAAATTTTGCCTATTCTTGCTATAATAATCCCATGTCAGTTTTTCAAGCTGTTATTTTGGGTATAGTTCAAGGACTTACCGAATTTTTGCCGGTTTCTTCATCTGGTCATCTTATTTTTTTTCCCAAATTATTTGGTTGGGCGGATCAGGGCATGGCTTTTGATGTAGTTTTGCATTTGGGGACATTGGTGGCTGTGGTGGTTTATTTTAGGAAGAAGCTTTGGAATATTTTAAAAGCTGTCATTGCGAAGCCGACAGAATCGGCAGAAGTAATCCCAGGGGATCGCCACGAGTCAATTTCACTGACTCTCGCGATGACAGATAGAAAATTAGGATGGTTTATTTTACTAAGCATAATTCCAGCAGTGATCGTAGGTTTTTTTTGGGCAGATTGGCTAGAAAATACTTTTCGTTCAGCTACTGTGGTAGCTTTTAATATGATATTTTGGGGTTTGGTACTTTATATCGCAGATAGATATACTTACAGACTTACAGACTTACAGACTTACAAACTTGAGAAATTAAATTGGAAACAAACATTATTTATCGGTTGCGCCCAGGTTTTGGCATTTATTCCTGGCACTTCTCGGAGTGGAATCACTATGACAGCTGGCTTATTTTCAAGACTAGATAGGACCAGTGTAGCGGAGTTTTCTTTTCTCATGAGCGTACCGATTATTGCTTTGGCAGGAGCAAAAGGTTTATGGGATTTGGTTCAAAGTGGAAGTTTTGGTGAAGATTTTTTGGTTTTATTGGTTGGTTTTATTTTTTCAGCTTTGAGTGGACTTTTGGCAGTCTGGGGCTTACTCAAGATAATTAAGAAATACAGTTTTTTACCTTTTGTGATTTATAGAATAATTTTGGGAATTTTAATTTTATTATTTTTATGAGTAAGAAAAAAACTGTGGCAGTCTTGGGAGCGGGCAATATGGGTACCGCCGTGGCTTTTGTTTTGGCTGACAATGGACATCAGGTGAATATTTGGAATTGGGAAGGGGATATTGCACCATTGAAGCAAATTGAAAAATATCATGAAAACAAAAAATATTTACCAGGAGTAAAATTATCAGAAAATATTGTTCCTTGTTATAAAATAGCGGATGCCGTGAAGGATGCAGAGGTGGTATTTTTTGTAGTACCCAGCGGTGTGATGGAGCACACCGTTTCTTTCGCTGCTAGAAATATTCGCAATAATGCTGTTTTGGTGGATGTTTCCAAAGGTATTGATAATCATTCTTTTTGTCTTATTCCTTACGTAATGATGAAGCATGTGCGCCCCTCTTTGAAAAAAAATATTGTTTGTATTTCTGGACCAGCGATTGCCAAACAAATGGTAGAGCGTCATTTTACTGCTATGAATATTGCTGGCAAGAGTGCCCAAGCTATTCGTCGAGTCAAAAATGTTTGGGAAAATAATTATATAAAATTGGTGGCTTCTAATGATATGATCGGAGTAGAAATCGGCGGCTCTTTCAAAAATGTTTATTCTATTGCCATGGGTATTTGTGATGCTCTGGGTTATGGGTTAAACACCAAGGCTGCTTTGATAGTTTCAGCGATTGCCGAAATGGCAGAGCTTATCAAAGCCATGGGTGGTAAACCTTATACTGCTTATGAATTAGCCGGACTTGGTGACTTGATTGGCACTGCGCTTTGTGAAGATTCACGTAATCGACGCTTTGGAGAATACTTGGGCCATGGTTTGAGCACCTCGGCCGCTATGAAAAAAGTTGGTCAAACAGTAGAAGGTGCTGAAGCAGTTAAATCTTTGAAGATTTTGGGGGAGAAGTATAAGATCAAATTACCATTTGCTGAAGTGGTTTATCAATCCATTTTTAGCAAAGCCAAAGCGGGTAATCTTATGAAAGAATATTTACGGGCTTGTCGTTTTTAATTTTTATAAATAATTTAATTTATTTTATATGAATGAAGTAAATAAAATAGTACAAAAGAAAAAATGGTACAAACGAAAATGGATTTATTTATTAGTGGTGGCTTTGCTACTGTTGGGCAGTATTGTCTATGGTCAATACCAAAAATCCCAACAAGGTCCAACCTATGAAACGGCCAAAGTTGAAAAAGGAACATTGAAGCAAACTGTTGATGCTACCGGTAATGTGGAGTCTGCCAATGATTTGAGTTTGCGTTTTGAAACTTCTGGACGTTTGGCTCGTTTATATAGCTCTCTCAATGATAAAGTGAGAAAAGGGGAAGTGTTGGCTGAATTGGATCTTACGGAATTGAATGCTAGTGTTGCTCAAGCGCAGGCCACTTTGGCTCGAGCTCAAGCTGATCTTGATAAACAGTTGGCAGGCAATACCCCAGAATATATTGCAGGATTGGAAGCTTCTCTTGCCAAAGCCAAGGCTGATTTGGAGTTGGTTCAAGGTGATATGCCAGGAGTAGAAAATAGTAAATTGGTGGCCAAGGCTTATGAAAATACTTTGGTTACCTTACAATCCGTACAAAATATTTTGGCTTCCAGTTTGACTACAGCTGACAATATTTTGGGTATTGATAATACTTTGGCCAATGATGAGTATGAGAGTGTTTTATCAGCTTTGAGTAGTGAAGCTTTGAATATTTCACATAATAGATATTATGCGGCCAAGGCCATAAAAAATGATTTTGATAGTTTAATCAATGGCTTAGACAAAAATTCAGAGCATTTAAAAATTGATGCAACTGCATCTTTGGGTGAAGACGCCTTGCAAGTTTTTAAAGATTTATTTTTTTCTTTAGCAGTAGTTTTGGATAAGACTGTGCCTATTGGCAATTTATCACAAACAGAGTTGGACACCTTGAAAACCAACATTCAAACTGCTCGTACCAATGTGAATACCAAATACGGAGAGTTGGTGACTCAAGTTCAAGCTGTAGATGCCGCTCGCAATACTTTTTATTCTTATCAAGCTTTGGTTGATAAAGCTCAAGCAGCTTTGAACGATGCCAAAAATCCCCCTCGGGAAGTAGATGTTGCGGCTTATCGTGCCACTTTACAAAGCGCTGAAGCTAGTCTGGCTCAAGCTGTGGCCAATCGCAACAAAGCCAGAATTATTGCTCCTGTAGAGGGTATTGTGGGTAAGATCATTCCTCAAGTTGGAGAATTTGTCAGTTCACAAAATGATGTAATTAAATTAGTGAGTCAGCATTTTGAAATAAAAGTGGACATTCCTGAAACCGATATTGTCAAGATTTCTTTGGGAAATTTGGCGGAAGTGAATTTGGATGCTTATGGTGATGATATTAAATTTGTTGGAGAAGTGACAGAGATTGAAAAAGGAGAAACAGTAATACAGGATGTGATTTATTATAGAGTTACAGTTTCTTTGGATGATAATAGTGAAAAAAATATTTTGAATGGCATGACGGCAGATGTGATTTTTTCTACAGCTGAAAAAAATGATGTTTTGTTTATTCCTTTGCGAGCTGTGCGTAGTCGTGATGATGGCTCACGTTATGTAAGAGTTTTGAATAATGGTGAAATGCGGGAAGTAGAAGTAAAAATTGGTTTACGTGGTGATGGGGGAATGGTGGAAATTTTGAGTGGTTTGAATGAAGGAGAAGAAGTGGTGATTTCGGTTTTAGAATGATAAATTATTATGGATTTGACTGGCATTTTGAAAACAATTTATAAACTGTCCAAGAAAGAAAAAACTTCAGTTTATGTGGTTGGTGGTTTTGTGCGTGATGAATTAATGAATAAACAATTCAAAAAAGATATTGATTTCGTAGTGGAAGGTTCGGGTTTGGAGTTTGCTAAGAAATTTGATGAAGAATTAAAACAATCCTTTGGCAAAACTCAGGACAAGTTCGGAAGTCTGGTGGAATTTCCGGATTTTGATACGGCGCGTTATATTTTTACGGTCCAAAGCCCCAAGTCCATAAAGTCAGAAAGTCAAAACGAACAAACAATTGAACTTGAGTTTGCCGGGGCGAGGAGTGAGAGTTATGATAATAAATCTAGAAAACCAAGAGTGGAGGCCACCACTTTGGAAGAAGATTTGAAACGTCGAGATTTTACCATCAATGCCATGTGTCGAAAAATTAAAGCCAGCGGCCAATTGGGTGAAATCATTGATCCTTTTGCGGGTCAAGAAGATTTGTCCAAAAAAATATTACGTACACCTTTAGATCCAGATATTACCTTTTCTGATGATCCTTTGCGAATGTTGCGTGCCGCTCGTTTTGCTGCTCAGCTCAACTTTACTATTGAAGCCAAAACTTATGCGGCGATGGAGAGAAATTGTCAACGTTTAAAAATTATTTCTGCCGAAAGAATTAAAGAAGAATTTTTTAAAACTTTTGCCACTTCCAAACCCTCAATTGGTTTGAGGATAATGTATGACACTGGTTTGATGAAGTTTTTTTTGCCAGAGCTCTATGCTTTACAAGGAGTGGAAGAAGTTTATGGACAACAACATAAAGATGTTTTGGAACACACTTTGAAAGTAATAGATAATTTGGCTGAGCGCACGGATAATATTTTATTGCGTTTGGCCGCGCTTTTTCATGATATAGCCAAGCCTCAAACCAAAAAATTCGCTCGTGGGCGAGGTTGGACTTTTGACATGCATGAACATCTGGGTAAGAAAATGGTCAAAGATATTGGCAAACGTTTGAAATTTTCTTTGGATGAAAGTAAATATATTGCCAAACTGGTGCGTTGGCACCAACAACCAATCGCGCTCATGGATGAGGGAGTGACTGATAGTGCTGTGCGTCGTTTGATTGTGAATTTGGGTGATGATTTGGGAGATTTACTTAAGTTGTGTCGTTCAGACATTACCACTGGTAATCCTCTTAAATTAAAAAGACGCTTAGCCAATTATGATTATTTGGAGAGGAGAATTCAAGAGGTTTTGGAAAAAGATAAATTGCGAGCTTTTCAATCACCAGTGCGAGGCGAGGAAATCATGCAAACTTGTGGTCTCCGACCTGGTCCTACAGTGGGTAAAATTAAAAAAGCTTTGGAAGAAGCGATTCTTGATGGTTTGATTCCCAATGAATATGAAGCCACAAAAAAGTATTTTGAAAAAATTAAAGATGAATATTTAAAAAATGTTGAAGAGTGGGAGCGTTTGTCATCCTGAGGCGAAGCGACGTGAGGATCACTTTTACAAATAAAAAATTCTTCGTTAAAAGAATTAATTGGGGAAGTTGAGCGCCGGCCGGGGAGCGCTCTAGAAAACGCTCTACCCGGCCGGGGCTAGAAGGGTTTGGAAGCAGTATCTTTGTTGAAGATGTAGTGGACCGAAGTCCAAAGAGGATTTGAACCTCTTACCCTCTTACGAGGACAACATCTTCTTCACTACTCCGGATCTCAAATATATAATATAAATAAAGAAATGTCAAAACTTATGTCAGAAGTAATAATCAAAGTAGAAAATTTACACAAACAATATGAAAATGATGAAGTAATTACCAAGGTTTTGTTTGGTTTGGATTTTGAAATACAAAAGGGAGAATTTTTGGCGATCATGGGTCCATCGGGTTCAGGCAAATCTACTCTCATGCATATTTTGGGTTTTTTGGATAAACTTTCAGAAGGTAAATATTTTTTTGATGGGGTGGATGTTTCCGAATTGGATGATGATCAATTGGCAGAGATGCGAGGCAACAAAATAGGTTTTGTTTTTCAATCTTTCAACCTTTTGCCACGGACTTCAGTTTTGGATAATGTAATGTTACCACTTTTTTATGATGGCACTCCCAAACAAGAGAGAATAAGCAAAGCCACGAAAGCAATTGAGGCGGTTGGTTTGTTGCATCGTATAAACAATTTATCGAATCAACTTTCTGGTGGAGAAAAACAAAGAGTGGCGATTGCTCGAGCTTTGGTGAATGAGCCATCAGTTATTTTTGCTGATGAACCAACCGGTAATCTTGATTCTAAGTCTGGTTTGCAAGTGATGACTATTTTACAAGACTTAAATTTAAAATATGGCCACACCATTATTTTGGTGACTCATGAAAAATATACTGCTGAACATGCGGAAAGAATTTTGCGGATGAAAGATGGGTTGATTGTTTCTGATGAAAAAGTTTCTTCGCGACAAATCGCCAAACACAATGGCGAATTAGCCAAGTAATTTATGAATTTTAGGGAAAGTGTTTTTAGTGCCTGGGAAACAATCGGGCGCAGTAAATTGCGTTCCTTTTTGACTATGCTCGGAATAATTATCGGTGTCATGGCGGTAATTATCGTAATGTCGGTTGGAGCCGGAGCTCAGAGTCTTATTTTGAATCAAGTAAAAAGTGTAGGTTCAAATTTAGTAGGCGTTTTGCCCGGCGGGTCAGAAGAAGATGGACCCCCAGCTTCGGTTATGGGTATTGTGATTACAACTTTAAAAAATGAAGATGGTGAAGAAATTTTGAAAAAGGGATGTAGTTGTATAGAAGCTTTGAATATGTATGTGAGTGGTAATGCTACTTTTAGTCGTGAAGATGTGGTGGTGAATACTACTTTTAGCGGGGTCAATGATAGTTATTTACAGGTAGAAGAAACCAAAGTTGAATTGGGTAGATTTTTTACGGCTGAGGAAGAAAAATCTTTGGCCAGAGTAGTGGTGCTTGGCAGTGAAGTCAAAGAACGTCTGTTTGGTGATCAAAATCCTTTGGGTGAAAAAATAAAAATAAAAAAGAGTAATTTCACTGTAATCGGAGTGATGAAACAAAGAGGAGTGAGTGGTTTTCAAAATCAAGATGATCAAGTTTTTGTGCCTTTGCGTACGGCTCAAAAAATTTTACTGGGTATAGATCATGTGAGTTTGATCCGCGCCAAAGTGGATAAAGCTGAAAATGTGGATCGAGCTGTAGAAAGTATTGAAGTTATTTTACGAGAACGTCATGATATAAAAACAGGCGAAGCTGATGATTTTATGGTTAGTTCTATGGCTCAAGGTTTGGAGATGCTTTCCAATATTACCAATGCCCTGCGTTATTTTTTGGTGTTAATTGCCAGTATTGCTTTGGTGGTTGGTGGTTTTGGGATTATGAATATTATGTTGGCTACGGTTCAGGAAAGAATTAGAGAAATTGGCCTCCGTAAAGCCGTGGGCGCCAAATCCAGCCATATTATTTTGCAATTCTTGATTGAAGCAGTAGTAATAACTTTTGTAGCTGGTATGATTGGGATTATTTTGGGTGTCTTGATTTCAGTCTTGGTAGCCAAAGTCGCTCAGTATTTGGGTTATAATTGGGATTTGGTGGTTAGTTGGTATTCAATTCTTTTGGGCTGTGGGGTTTCTATTGGCATTGGCTTATTATTTGGCATTTTTCCTGCTCGTCGCGCCAGTCGTCTCAATGCCATAGAAGCTTTGCGTTACGAATAATCTTATGTTTTTACCAGATATTGCTCAATTGGCTTATTTGTCTATTAAACGTCAAAAATTACGTACCGTTTTGACTATTTTGGCAGTAAGTATTGGTATTGCTTCAGTTATTATTATCATTTCTGCCGGTCAAGGATTGGAAAGATTGGTAATGTCTGAAATGGATGTTTACAATCCCAATTCTCTTAATATTGAAGTTAGAATTCCTGGCAAAGGGGAGACTGGAAGTGCCACCGGTATGGCGAGCGGTGTGACTATTACCACTTTGAAAAATAAGGACTTGGAAGAAATAGACAAACATCCTAATTTGGAATTGACTTATGGTTATGTGGTGGGTCAAGAGGTAATAAAGTATCAAGGAGAAAATAAATTAGTCACCTTGTTTGGCTATGGTGCCAATGCTGGTAAAGTGGAAAAATTAAATTTTAGTGAAGGTCGGTTTTATGATAATACTGAGGAAGATTCTTTGGCCCCGGTTCTAGTTTTGGGTTTTGGCGTGAAGGATAAACTTTTTGGAAAAGATACAGCTGTTGATAAAAAAGTTTACTTACGCGGTCAGGCTTATCGGGTGGTGGGTGTGTTGGCTGAAAGGGGAGCTAGTTTTGGTTTTAATTATGATAATTTGGTATATATCCCTACTCAGACTTTACAAAAAAGATTTTTAGGAACTGACTATGTGATGGGCATCATGAGTAAAGTGATTGATATGAATCAAATTGATTCCACCAAAAAAGATATAGAAGAACTTTTGCGTGAACGTCATGATATTAGTGACCCTGATAAAGATGATTTCAAAGTGACTACTATGGATGAAATTAGAGAAATGTTGGATACAGTGGTTGGGGGCATTACTTTATTGCTCATTGCTTTGGTCTGTATTTCTTTGTTGGTTGGGGGTGTGGGGATTACCAATATCATGTATGTTTCAGTAGTGGAGAGGACTTTTGAAATTGGTTTAAGAAAATCTTTGGGAGCCAGAAAAAAGGATATTTTGTGGCAATTTTTATTGGAAACAGTTTTTTTAACTTTTTCCGGCGGTCTCCTGGGTGTAGTTTTTGGAGTGTTAATTTCTTATTTAATTTATTGGGGAGCAATAAATTATGGTCTAAATTGGACTTTTGCGGTTCCAGCTTATTCAATATTTTTGGCAATGGGCTTTTCTACTTTAGTGGGTCTTTTTTTTGGTCTTTATCCCGCTCGTCAAGCGGCTCGACTTGATCCCATGGAAGCATTGCGAAAAGAATAGGTTGATGGTATAATACTCTTATTATGGCTACTATTTGGCACGATTTTCTTTATCAGCCCTTGTTCAATTTTTTGATTTGGATTTATAATAATTGGACTGATCAAAATCTGGGTTGGGCCGTGGTTTATCTTACGGTTATTTTACGTGTAGTTTTGTTGCCTTTTACTTTGGTTTCAGAGAAAGCCAAGGCCAAAAATGAAGAGATCAATGCGGAGATTAAAAAGATTGAAAAAGACTATCAAGATGATCCTATAATGAGAAAAGAAGAGTTACGTCGACTTTTTAAGCAACGCAAAGCCCGTCCTTGGAGTAAAGTGGTGGTTTTGGGAGTACAAATGTTAGTTTTGGTTCTTTTGTATCAAGTATTTTTGCGGGGTATTACAGGTGAGAAGATTTTAAAAATTCTTTACAATTTTGTAGATTTTCCCGGACAGATCAATACCATGTTTTTTGGTTTTGATCTTGGCGTTAGGCATGATTTTATTTGGCCGGGCGCTGTAGCTGTTTTTCTTTTGGCAGAGATTTATTGGGATTATCGCAAACATAAGTTCAATTTGACCAAGGCTGATCTGGCTTATTTTATACTTTTTCCAGCTTTTTCTTTTATAGTACTTTGGTATCTGCCCATGGTAAAGTCTCTTTTTATCTTGACAACCATGACTTTTTCTGTTATAATCCATCAGTTTAGTAAGGTATTTTTTAAAACTACTAAATCAAGAGTTTAAATTTTTACTTAATTTAGCTAAAATTAACTTTTAAATTTATGGCCGATTCTCTAGACAAATTAATGTATTCATTTGTAATGGAGGATGTTTTAAAGGGTATTTTCATTTATGTGCCGCCAGGGTATGTGGCTTGTGTTTATGATCTGGGACGCGGTGTTTTGAAAAAAGTTTTAACTCCGGGTTTGCATTTGAAAATTCCTTTTTGGCAAAAAGCCAAGCTGTTCAATACTCAGACTTTGGAATATCGAATTTCTCGCGAATTTAATCCGGAAAACGAGAAAGCCATGGGTGATATTCCCATCGCTGCTATTACCCAAGATAGTAAGAGAATAGGGGTAGAAGGCGCAATTTTATTACGTTTGGATATTCATCAAATTCCTGCCATTTGGCAGTCTATTGGGGAAGACTTTGTAGCGAAGATTGTTCGTCCGACTGTTCGTTCACGTATTCGTATGGTGATGAGCCGTTTTGATAAACAGGATATTATTGGGCAAAAACGTGATGCGGTTGAAACTGAACTTAAGAATGAATTGGAACGCATCTTTTATTCTCGGGGTATTTATGTAGAAAATGTTCTTCTTTCAGAAATTGCTGATGTGGGGGAGTTTAGTCGAACAGCGGAAAAGTAAATTGGACTATTGATAATAAACTATAAACAACAGACCACTCTTAACAAGAGTGGTTTTTGTTATATTTATTCACCCCGCAAAATGCCTTGCTTGGCTCGTAAACTTCGCCATAGCTGGCATTACCGGGGTAGGCAAGTTTATCCACAATCTTTAAGTTTGACACTTATTTGAGTGGGTGGTATATTATCACTCATAAGGTTTGAGTGATAATGCGTCTCTGTCATTGCGAAGCCGATGGAATCGGCTGAAGCAATCCCAGGGGATCGCCACGTCACTTCGTTCCTCGCGATGACATATGGATAAACGTCAAGAATTATTGCTAAAATTAATTGTTGAAAGTTATATAAAAACTGCCGAGCCAGTCGGATCCAATTTTTTGGTTTTAAAATCTGGCCTAGATATTTCTGCTCCGACAATACGAAATGAGATGCGTGCTTTGGAAGAAGCTGGATATCTCACTCATCCACATACCTCGGCTGGGCGAATTCCTACAGAGTTGGGTTATCAGTATTATGTAGAAAATCTCATGGAAACAAAGAAAACAAAGAATAAAGTTAAAAACGAGATTGAAGAGGTCGCCAAAGAAGAAATTGATGATGTTAAAAAAATCAAAAATGTGGCAAAAATTATTTCTGATGAAACTGGGGGGGCAGTTATTGTAGCTTTTGGCCCAGACAATGTTTATTACACTGGTATTTCCAGTTTGTTTTCTCAGCCAGAATTTAGTGACCGCGAGAGTTTGACAAGTGTTTCTAATATTTTTGATAATTGTGAAGCTAATCTTGATAAAATTTTTGAAGCCATTGGTAGTGAAATAGATATTCTTATTGGTCAAAAAAATCCTTTTGGAAGTTCTTGTGGGCTGGTTGCTACTAAAATTGGCGACGAAAGCATGATCGCTGTAATTGGGCCAACTCGCATGGACTATGGTGAAAGTGTGGAACTTTTAAAAATTGTAAAATTGTTAAATAGTTAATTATGAATGATGAACAAAAACAAAAAGAGGAACAAGGAACGGATAATGAGGAACGTGTGATGAATAATAAACAAAAGATGGAAGAAAAACATGGTTTATTTAAACATCATTGTAAAAAATGTGAAAAATTGGAAAAGGATTGTGAGGAATATAAAAGTGGCTGGCAAAGAGCGCAAGCCGACTATCAAAATTTAAAAAAAGAGATTGAAAATATGCGTGGTGAGTGGGCACGATATAGCGAGCAGCAGATTTTAGAGGAGTTTATTCCGGTATACGACAACATGAAAAAATCTCTTACCACGGATTTTGCCAGCACGGATATCACAGATAATAAATTGGCGAATTGGCGGAAGGGGATTGAGATGATAATGAAACAGTTTGAAAAAGTTTTGCGAGATCATGGCGTGGAAGAGATAAAGACAGTGGGGGAGACGTTTAATCCCGAATTACACGAAGCTGTGGCAGAGGAGGGTTCAGAAGAGCTAGAGCATATAATTTTGAAGGAAGTTGAAGCAGGTTACACTATGAAAGGGAAAGTGATAAAAGTGGCGAAAGTGATTGTGGCAAAATAATTTAAAATAGAACACGGATCAAACGGATCTAACGGATCAGAACAGATTCGTTAAAATTCGTTTAATCCGTTGAATTCGTGTTCTATAAATTATTAAATAAATAATTTTAAAAATATGGAGAACAAAGAAGGAATTTTGCTTAGTGGGGGTGGCCGTACAGAAACAGCAGCAGAATTGTCTAAGAGTGAACAACTTTTTCAAGATATTGCCGAGTTTTTATT
>CAZQHU010000020.1:0-11244 GCA_964592785.1 uncultured Gammaproteobacteria bacterium
TGGTAGACCCGCCGACTGGCGGGCTTTTAAGCAAACGGTCCTGGGTTCTCCGCCAACTGACGGACCAGCCGGGTCACATTTCAAAAAATCCCTCTAGCTAAGGGATTTTTTACTATTGACAATTATATTTTTATTTGCTTAAATTACTTTAGTTCCATAGGCGTTCCTTTCAAATCACTGGGAGATTTTCTATATGAAATCGCTCATCATTCTGTGTCTGTCCATCGTTCTTTGTTCCTCTTCCTGCATCGAGAAGCATGCTCATACCACCGAAAGCTGGACGGAGATAATCCAGCAGACGTACTGCCCAGAGTATGGGGGTAATCAGAAATGGAGTGGTGTCAGTTTCGCGTTTCGGGCAAAGCCCATTGCCTGGGGCACGATCACAGCGAGTAGCAGTGCCAAGCCTGTAGAGTGGATGCTTTGCTACTACTTCGAATTCTGGACCACTGGATTTTTCATGGATGAAGAACGGGACGATTGGGTTCTGTTCATCAACACGCCTCTGTCCATGACAGAACAGCAGTTTTTCCAAGACCACAACTGGTGGGAGTGGAAATACTACGAATATGAAGACGCCCTGTCAGGAAGTTCGGTGTTGTTCATCCACAGTGAAAACTGGCAGTCTGGTGGACAACCCGACCTGGGAGTGAAAGTTCTCCTGGAAGAAATCTTCCCCGACTAGCCTTGCCAGTTCTTTACCCCACAGTGTGCCAGCACTTCAATCTGGCGTTCCAAAAGTCCATCACAAAAGTGGTGGTTTTTTGTTTTAATCAATTACTATAAAATTTATCAACCTATAATTCATTTTTAAACTCCCCCACAATTGCTTCCAGAATATCGTGAAAACTAATAATCCCCAAAATTTTATCTTCTGTTTTATTTTTGATAAGAGCAATACTGACAGACGATCTTTTTAAACGTTCTATGGCAACCAAAGATGGTACTTCCCCGTCAATCTGCATAACTGGTTGAATTAATTCTTTAATAATCATATTATCCACTCCTTTATCAAATAAATGAGCCAAAACATCTTTTACTTCGATCGCTCCTAAATTTTTATTTACATCTCCATCACAAACCGGAAAAACTGAACGATCACTCCGAGTTATTTTTTTCTTGACTTCATCTAAACTATCGTGAATATCTATCCAAACCACCTCTTGATTGGGTGTCATGAAATCTTTGATGGGACGATTACCTAAATAAAAAATGCTTTCTACCATTTTTTGCTCTGATCTTTCAAAAACACCACTTTCTGCTCCTTCGGCAATCAGTAATTTGATTTCTTCTTCTGTCACTATTTGTTCAACACTTGGTTTAACTCTAAGCAATCTTAATAACAAACTAGTAGAAGAGCTAAGTAGTTTGACCAAAGGTTCGGTGATTTTCATTATTGTTTTTATTGTACCAGCTACTTTTAATGCTCTTTTTTCTGGATTGGATAGAGCCAATTGTTTGGGCACCAATTCACCTATTACCAAAGAAAAGAAAGTGATAACCACCACAACTATGGCTACACTTATAAATTCACTATATGTTTTTACTAAATCAAATTGAATCAACCAATTTTCAATATGTTCAGCCACTGTCGCCCCACCAAAAGCTCCAGCCAAAATACCAATAGTAGTTATACCTATTTGAATGGTAGAAAGCATTTCCGGAGAGCGCCGAGTTAAAAATAAAGCATTTTGCGCTTTTTTATTTCCTTGTTTAGCAAAATATTTTAAACGGCTCTTTTTGACACTAAGCAAGGCAATTTCCGACATAGAAAAATAGCCATTTAAGATAATGAGCAAAATTATTAAAAGAATTTCTGATAACATTTTAAACATAAAGACATCCGGAATTGTACTAAAAAACCCGGCAAAGAGCAAATTATTAAAAAATTTTAATTAACAAAACCTTATTTTAGTCGATTGCCATTGGTTCTATTCTCTGTTAAAATAATAACACCCCTAAAAATAAATTCTATGGATTTAATAACTAACAAAAATTACAAAGGTCTCTCTTCTGACGAAGCAAAAGATCTACTAAAGCAGTATGGTCCTAATGCGCGCAAACCTGTAAAACAAAAAACTTGGCTAAAAAGACTTATCAATATTGCTGGAGAACCAATGATGCTTTTACTCTTGGCTTCTTCTATTATCTATTATTTTTTGGGTGACCATTTGGAATCGATTATTTTGCTCTTCACTATCATCCCCATCATGGCTATGGAATTTTTTCAAGAAACCAAGACTGATGAAGCTATAAAAGTCTTGGACAAAATGATGACAGAATATTGCATGGTTATTCGTGAAGGCAAACATCAAAAAATAGAGGCCAAATACCTTGTGCCCGGGGACCTGGTCTATCTCACAGCCGGAGATAAGATTGCTGCCGATGGTTATATTCTCAACTCTTATGGTTTGTCCATAGATGAGTCTATCTTAACCGGTGAATCCATCACCGTAGTAAAAGGTGAAATCGTTGAAAAAAACGAAATAAAATCCGAGAATGAGGTTTTTCAAGGCACGATGGTGACTCAAGGTGAAGGTTATATGATTGTTATGAAAACTGGTGACCAAACCAAATACGGACAACTTGGTGGATTATTGGAAAAAATAAAAAATATCAAAACTCCTCTACAGCAAAAAATACATCGTTTAGTCCGTACAGTGGCTGTGGCAGCGATACTTTTGGCCGCTGGTGTTGGATTGCTCATGAGCTTTCCTCATGGCTGGGCCAAAGGGCTACTTTCGGGTATTACCATAGCCATGGCCCTCATCCCCGAAGAATTTCCTATTGTTTTTTCTGTATTTTTAATAATGGGCGTCTGGCGTATGACCAAACAAAAAGCTTTGGTAAGAGAAATGACCATGGTAGAGCTCTTGGGCTCAGCCACAGTGATTTGCACAGACAAGACTGGTACTCTGACCGAAGGTAATATGGGTTTGGAAAAAATATATTATGATGGAGAACTTTTGACTCTAAACCAAGCCAAAGATTATAAAAAAGATTTTACTGAAATGATGAAGGTCTCATTGCTTTCCCTGGAGCAAATTGCTGTTGATCCTATTGAAATCGAGACCCAAAGATTTGCCACTGAACTTGGCATTGATGTACAAAAATTTTATGATGAACATATTCTTGTTCAAGATTCCCCTTTTGAAGCAAAAACCAAGCTGGTTAGTCATATTTGGAAAGATAAGGGCGATGGTTTTTTTCAATACACTGCCGGAGCACCAGAGTCAATTCTCAAATACAGTAAAATTTCTTCAGAAGATAGGCGGGAAGTTGAAAAAATTTTGGAAGAAAATTTTGAAAAAGGTTACCGTATTATCGGCGTAGCCAAAAAAGAGGTTTCAAAAGATCAGCCCATAACTCTTGAAAATTTACAATTTGTCGGTCTCTTGATCATGAGTGACCCACCTCGTGCCGGAGTTCCCGAAGCCATTGCTATTTGTCAAAAAGCCGGCATTCGAATCATCATGATTACTGGTGATAATAAACTTACCGCTCATAATATTGCTGAACAAATCGGCATGAAACACAACGAGGAGATTTTTGATGGTACCATGCTGGAAAAACTTAGCCCCGAAGCTCTAAAATATGAAGTTTCCCATCATGATATTTTTGCCAGAGTACAACCAGAACAAAAATACAACATTGTGGAAGCTCTACAAAAAAACGGGGAAATAGTAGCCATGACCGGCGATGGAGTAAATGACGCGCCAGCACTTAAAAAAGCCAATATCGGCATCTCTATGGGTATTCGTGGTACTGAAGTAGCTCGTGCCGCTTCCGGAATAGTGCTTATGGACGACAATTTTACTACCATAGTCAACACTGTAAAAGAAGGACGAAGAATCTATGACAATCTTCGACAAGCTTTTACTTTTCTATTTTCTTTTCATATACCCATTATTGGGTTGTCAGGCCTTACTTTATTTTTCAATCAAAGTTTGATTTTTAGTCCCATACATATTATTTTTTTAGAGTTAATTTGTGATCCAGCTTCAGTGCTTGGTTTTGAACGGGAAAAAGCCAGACGCAACTTGATGAGCGAACCACCACGACCAACTCAAGAACCTCTTATCAATCCCCGACTTTGGATAAGGATAATTTTACAAGGTTTAGGAATCACTGCTGTTAGTTTTTCTTTTTATTATTATTTTTCCATATTAAACAATAATGAAGATTTGGGAAGAACTATGGCTTTTGGCTCTTTGGTTTTAGCTCAAATATTTTTAATTCTTATTAGTCGCGAATGGGAGCAGGTAAAAACCAACCGGTTACTCCTGAATATTTCTTTTTTGGTAGTAATTTTCCTAGCTTTAGCGATCTATCTGCCTTTACTTCGCTCTGTTTTCCAACTGTCAGTCTTGTCCCCTGTTCATGTTCTGTATATAATCTTGGTCCCAGCTCTGGCCATGTTAGTTATAAAATTTGTTTTAAAATTTTTACCCAATCATCATCAAAACCATTAAAATTGACAAAATAAAACCTCACCCTTTAAGGGGTGAGGTTTATTTTCCAAATGATTAACCGTTTCTGCGAGCCATCATGCAATCTTTGCAGTATACTGGCTTATCGCCGGTAGGCTGGAAAGGAAGCTGAGTGATAGCTGTGCCACACTGTGCGCAAGAGAGATTTACAGAGTACATCTGTCTTGGACCGCGGCTGAAACCGCCACGATCATTGCTACGTTTGCTGTCGCGGAAAGCGCGATTGCATTCAGAGCAATAAACTGGACGATCACCAGATGGCTGGAAAGGCAATTGGCTGATGTGTGTACCGCACTTAGCGCAGTCCAAATTCACATCATACATTTGCCGATCGGATTGAAATGCCATAATTTTGTTCCCAATATTTTAATTAAAACTCGACTTTCTGGGAACGTTGAACCAATTTTACGATTATGGCGTTACCCAAGTTGCTGATAGTATAGCAGTTTTTTTATTTTTTGTCAATAGGAAACAAAAAACCACCTTTTTAGGTAGTTTTTTATTCCACAAAATTTTCGATTTTCAAAAACTTTGTGAGAGTGGTGTCGCGATCAAGCGATCGGAGGACACCAAACCCTCCTTTTCGGTCGCTCCCTCTTGGGAACCGTTGGCCTCCTCCGCAAAGGAAGCCCTTCATCCGCCCTAAGGCGGGAAAAAAAGGAACCCAACATTTTAGAACCCGGTACCCCCTCTGCTTGCTAACGAACCAATCCCATCTAAGGATCAGTACGTAGGCAGCTTGTTTATTTTACTATATGTAAAAAAAAATTCAACTCTCAGCTGTGGACAAATAAAAATTTCTCTGTTACTATTGATTTATTATGCTACATATTCAACCTGGCATCTATGAACACTACAAAGGTGGGCGCTACCATGTCTTTGGGGTTGGCAAACACAGTGAAACTCTGGAAGAATTTGTAATTTACGAAGCTCTATATGACAATCCTGAAAGTAAACTCTGGGTCAGACCTTTGAAAGAATTTACAGAAGAAATAATTTGGTCGGATGGAATAAAAAAACCAAGATATTTATTTATACAAAACAATAAAACTTTATGAAAAATTTACTCAAACTTCTTTCTGTACTCCAACTTACCAAAGAACAGCCTTGTACCGGGTATCTGGCTGCCGGTGTACGTTTGCACGAAACTGCCAGTTTAGCAGAACATCATTACACTACTACCCTAAATGCCTATTTTGTCTTGCAAAGAATAAAAAAAGCTGGTGGAACAATCAATGAAAGAAAAGTTTTATTAATGCTCCTTGTTCATGATCTTCCCGAAGTTTTTGGCGGAGATATTTCTGCTCCTCTAAACAGAAAATACCCTGATTTACGCGAATATAAAAATAAAATCGGCGAACGTGCTATTGATATGATGGCAGAATTTTTGGAAACTGAAGAAGCGCTGGAATTCAAAAAATTGCACCAAGAACTGGATTCTTATGCGACCGATGAATCAATAGTAGCCAAAATTTTTGATCAAATGGATCATCAGCTTTTTTTGGAACATCTCAACTACCATACTAAGTATAATCATGGTGTAGAAGATTATCGTGAAACTTTTGTAAAAAATCATATTCTTTCTCTCACTCAAAAAATTCAAAACCCAAAAACAAAGAAAGTCATGGATGACTTTCTTCAAGAATTTTGGAATAATTACTTTAATAAGGGTTTCCAAGGCTTCACTTTTTTGATGGAATAAATAATTTATCTACTATCGCCAAAATTACTGCCGGGTCTGCCACTGGCAGTAATTTTTTAACATTATTACTCAATTGTTTTTTCTTAATCTCATTTTCCAATAACTCACGAATAGTCTTGGCCAAAAAATTTCCATCAGCTGTATTTTCGTTGACCAGAACTACAGCTCCAGCCTCGGCTAAAAATCTGACATTTTCATCTTGATGCCCAGGCTTCGGTATGAGAATCGCTGGCTTGCCCAAAGCAGCAATCTCGGCAATAGTACCAAAACCGCCTCGTGAAATAATCAAATCGGCCGCGGCATAGGCCTCTTTCATTTCACTAGTAAAAAACTGATATACTTGATAATAATCAGAAAATAATTCTTGAGCGCGTACTACCAAATCTTGCGGACGCTCTTTACCAGAAAGATGAATCACTTGGCAATGACCTTTTAGGTGTTGAATTGACTGAATAATCAACTGATTGACCCGCATAGAACCTGTACCACCACCAGTGGCAAAAACCACTGGCAAACCAGATTGCAAATTAAATTTTTTAAAAGCTTCGGCTTTTTTACCCATCAATATTTCTTTTCGCACAGGATTCCCCAACCAAAAAGTTTTTTTCTTAGCAAATTGTTTGGTATCTATTTCCAGTGCTGTAGTAATGATCGTGGCCAAAGGCGCCATTAATTTATTGGCCAACCCCACCACCACATCTTGTTGATGAATCCAGGTGGGTACACCAAAAAGCCAAGCGGCCCAATGTAAAGGTACAGAAATAAAACCGCCAGCAGAAACACAAAAATCAGGATTTTCTCTCCAAATAATTCTTAAAGATTTGAAAAAACCAATAATAATTTTAAATATGTCCACCACATTCCAAAAAGAAAGATAGCGACGCAGTTTACCCGCTGGCAAACTGACAAAACGAATTCCAGCTTCACTTATCAATTTACTTTCTGGACCTTTTTCTGTACCGATCCACAAAAACTCAGCTTCGGGATAAGCTTGCAAAATGGTTTCACGAATCGCCAACAAAGGAGTCACTGGACCCAAAGTATAACCACCAGAAAAAATTATTTTCATACTTCTGAATTTTTGCTGACATTAATTAAAATTCCCACTGCCGCCAAAGAAATAGCCAAAGCCGAACCACCATGAGAAACAAAAGGTAATGGTACACCGGTCAATGGCAAGAGTCCAACCATGGCACCAATATTCAAGAAAGCTTGGGCTGTAAACCAAATAATTATACCAGAAACCAATAATCTGCCAAATTGATCACTGGTATTTTTGGCGACTTTCAAACCCTGAACAGCTATTAAAAAAAATAAAATTACCAGTCCGATCGCAAAAAATATTCCCAACTCTTCGGCAATAATTGCAAAAATACTATCTGCTTCAACCTCAGGAAGATACTGAAATTTTTGTAAAGATTGTCCATAACCCCGCCCCCAAAGACCACCCGAACCAATAGCTAAAAAAGCTTGATTGATATGATAACCAATCCCCAAGGGATCAAGCTCGGGATGTAAAAAAGTGGTTAAACGAGCCAAACGATAAGGTGCTACCAAAATCATGGCGACGAATCCCGCGACTCCCAAACTCAAAAGTCCCAATAAATGCTTCCAACGAGCACCGGCCACCAAAAGCAAACCAAAAAGAATAGCAAATAAAATTGACAAAGTACCAATATCCGGTTGGAGTAATACCAAGGCCAAGGGTATCGCGCCGATTAGAAAAACCAAAACAAAACCATTTTTAAAATCATACAATTCCCTGCCCTTGGATACCAGCAAGGCAGAAATATAAACAATCAAAGCTAATTTGGCAAATTCGGCTGGTTGAAAAGAAAAACCAAACAAACTAATCCAGCTGCGATTGATAGTACCAAAAGATTGACCAACTCCTGGAATAAAAACCAGCAATAACAACAAAACTGATAAAATAAAAAATAAAGAACTATAGCGACGTAATTTTTGATAAGGATATTTGGCAAAGAAAAAAAACAAAACCAAACCCGGCAAAACTCCTAAAAGTATTTGACGCTTAATAAAAAAATTGGCATCGCCAAAATCTTTATGACCCACTGGTGAAGAAGCAGACATCAACATCACCAGACCAAAAACCAAGAGGATGGCAAAATAAATGAGAAGCAAATAATCGGCCTTTTTCTCTGAATCCATAATTTAAAAATTCAAAAATACCAAAAGCAAAGCCGCCACCAACAAAAATATTTCATTCAGTAAAGTAGCAAAATTTATCACCAAAGGAATAAAACGATCATGACCTGCCAGCCACCAACTAATCAAAGTGTTGATCAAAAATAAAATCAACCCAAAAATCGGTAGATAAAAAACTTTCCACCAGACATCCACATAGTCAACACCAAAAAGAATATTATAATGCAAAAAAATTGGCTCAACTTGTGGTTTAATCTGAAAAATTAACCAAAACCAAACAAAAATATTAAGACTCAAAGACAAAGTCAACATGAGGATATTTGCTCGATTGCGAAAATAAAGCTTTATTGAGTACATAGCAGACGAATTATACCAAAAAACAACCCTCTTGACAAGCAAGACTTTTTTCATTATAATATTTCTCATTAACTTACAAGCATGATTAGCGATCCCGACTTAGTCGGGAGGCAGCTCCCCGTCCAACACTGTGTCGGGGGTGAATAGACAGCAAATATGTCACATAAGAAAGCGGGAGGATCTACCCGTCTGGGACGCGACTCCCAACCACAATATCTCGGCGCCAAAGTTGGCGACGGGCAAAAAGTTAATTCTGGAGAAGTGCTCATCCGTCAACGGGGTACCAAGATTCATCCTGGTAAGAACGTGAAACGCGGAAAAGACGACACTCTTTTCTCCACAGTCCACGGCATTGTCAAATTTAGCCAACGTAAAAGAATCCGTTTTGATGGATCTATGAAAATGGCAAAGTTCATAAGCGTGGTGCCAAGCAACTAATTAAATTCGTCCGCCAACTCGGCGGGCGGATTTTTTACTATGACAATAAAAGAAATAAAATTTTATAAACATTTATTAAAATTCCGATATAGTAGCGAAGCGGATTTGTCGGTGATTGAGGAAATTTTCCTTGACAAAATGTACCGCGCAACAGAAGAAATTATCAAAAATCTTCAACATCCTGTTTTGGATATCGGCGCTCATATTGGTTGCTTCTCTATTTATGCTTCAATCCTAAATCCTCAAATAAAAATAATTGCTCTAGAACCGGAGCCAAACAATTTTGAACTACTAAAACAAAATATAAAAATAAATCATTGTCAGAATATAATAGTAAAACAATATGCTGTCATCCACTATCATCCTGAACGAAGTGAAGGATCCCGTCCTTCTCGTGGTTCTTCGTCGCTTGCAGTTCCTCAGAATGATGATACCAAAGCCACCCTCTACCTCAATCCTGACTCACACAATCATTCTACTTTTTACCAGACTGAAAACTCTATAAAAGTGCCGGCTACCACTTTGGAAAATTTAATTTTAAAAAATAAATTAAATAAAATCGGCCTATTAAAAATCGATATTGAAGGCGCGGAATTTCAAATCATAAAAAATCTGGAAAAAAATATTTGGGATAAAATACAATACCTAGCGATCGAATATCATGAGTTTGAAAATAACAAACGTGCTGACCTGGAAAATATCATTCGTACTCACGGATTCTCCCTAGAACATTTTCCCAATCACTTTGACAAACGTTTTGGACTTTTTATTTGTCGCAACAAAAAAACACCATAAAATTGGTGTTTTTTTGACTGCCCCCGACTGTTCGGTGCGACAGTCGGGGCCTCCCCCACTAAGGAGCAGGCGGAACCGAGAAGGTCGGTTCTTCCAACGACTCGAGAGACTCCCCCTCGTCCCAAATGAAGACTTGTCCCCCACATTTGGGACAATGCGTCTTTTCGGGATGAACCCCTCTGGTCTCGGAATAAAGACCTTCCCAATGACAGGTCAGACAAACCCAGATCTTGTCTCCACTGATCCAACCTTTGATATCGGACATGTTTTCCACCTATCGATATGCCACCATAAATTTAATCATATTAAAAGATAGGTGTCAAAAAAATATCCACTTTTGTTTCAAAAAATGTTATAATAAAAAACATGCAAGAATTTTTATTACAATTATTAAAAACTACTGCTACTCAAATCGCCGGAATTTTGGGAATATTTTTTATTTTCGGTTTTATTTTGTCCAAACTTCAAGAAGTCACTCAGGCCACCTATCGCCAAACTATTGGCTGGAAAGGAATCCTTTTTACTGCCTGGTTTGGCACTCCGATCCACGAATTGGGACATGTTTTTTTCGCCAAAATCTTCCGTCATAAAGTAGAAAAAATTTCTTTTTTCAAACCCAATTCCAGAACCGGCGGACTCGGACAAGTAGATCACAGCTATGACAAATACAGCCTGTATCAAAGAATCGGTAACTTTTTTATAGGCGGAGCACCGATGATTTTTGGTAGTTTTTTTATGTTTCTCATGCTTTATTTCCTTGTTCCCAACGGCCGAGAAATTTTTACCCCCCTTTCTCAAGGATTAAAAGGCAATTGGCAAGAAATAATTTTTTCAATTCAAGATACTTTTTTTCTACTTTTTTCACCTGAAAATCTCAAAGCTTGGAATTTCTGGGTTTTTATTTATTTATCATTTTGCTTATCAGCCCATATTGCCCCCAGCAAGCTTGATAGAAAACAAATGTGGAACGGTTTTATCTGGTTGGTGCTAATTTTATTACTTTTCAATATTTTGGCCTTTCTCTTCAAAATTGATCTCACCAAATATTTACTTGCTTTGAATCATTATCTAGGAATTTTTACAGCTATTTTCATCTACACTACTATTATTTCCTTACTGCATTTTGTTCTCTCATTTTTTATCCTCTGGCCTCTAAAAAAACGTCTACATTGACGAATATAAAATTTTTTGATAAAATCTCTGCACTATGGAGAGTTCGCATAGTTGGTCTAGTGCGCACGCTTGGAAAGCGTGTATACCGAAAGGTATCGAGGGTTCGAATCCCTCACTCTCCGC
>CAZQHU010000021.1:0-10969 GCA_964592785.1 uncultured Gammaproteobacteria bacterium
GTATATAGAAAAAGCCACATAAGTGGTTTTTTGTTTAGTTTTGCGGTACAATATAAGTAGTTAATTAGTTCTTAATTTTATTAATTTTTATGAAGAAAGTAGTTTTACTGGTCGTCTTTTTGGTGGTTTTTGGTTTTGGCTGCACAGCTGGAGCCCCAGAAAAAATGCCCGAAGATTTTTCGTTTTCTTATTTTTTTAGTAATGGCTCTTGGCCGGAGACTCACCAATATGAATATACTCTAACCGTGGCTGGAGATGGCCAAAGTAAAGTACGTTATGTGCAAGGTCATGAAGCAAAAACTTCTTCACCAGTAGTTGCTTGGGAAAAAGAATTTGGTTTTTCTGTTGAAGAAAGAGAAACTATTTATGGCTGGATGTTAGACAATGGTGTTTTTGATAAATATAAAAACATTAAAAAAGCTATTCCTCAGGCGGATTATTTTTTGATAAAAGCAAATTTTGCTTCTCGTAATTATGAATTTGGTTATGCTGGTGATAATAGTGAATTGTTGCAAATGTTTGAAAAAATCGAGCACATAATTCCTGAACATGTTTGGCTTTATATAAATGAAGAAGCTCAAAAACAAATAGATAATTAATTATATAAATTAATATGCAATATTTAAAAATTTTTTTATTCACCACCCCCATTTTTTTTCTTATTGATATGATTTGGCTCGGGTTCATCGCTAAGAATTTTTATCAAAAGTATTTGGGTTATCTTATGGGACCGGTAAACTGGGTGGCAGCGATTATTTTTTATCTTATTTTTATTGTCGGTTTGGTAGTTTTGGTGATTGTGCCAGCTCTAGAGAGTCAATCTTGGAGTAAACTAATTTTTACTGCTTTGCTTTTTGGTCTTTGTACTTATGCTACTTATGATTTGACCAATTTAGCCACAGTTAAAGATTGGCCACTATTGGTAACTTTGGTTGACTTAGTTTGGGGGATGGTTTTGTCACTATTAGTTTCGACAATTAGTTACTTTATTGCTCTTAAGTTTTTGATATGAATAATTTAACTATATTTTTACAGGTTGGTTTATTGATTTGGTTTTACATGACCGTCTTGTTTATTTTTGCTTTATTTAAGAAAGATAATAGTTTGGCAGATATTGGTTGGGGTTTGGGTTTTATTATTGCCACACTTTATAGTTTTTTTAGAGTCAGTTGGTGGTCTTTCGCTGGCATGGTTGTAACTTTATTGGTAATTATTTGGGGGAGTCGTTTGTCTTATCATATATTCAAGAGGAATTGGGGCAAGGGTGAGGATTATCGTTATCAAAAATGGCGTGAAGAGTGGGGTCAGTGGTTTGTTTTACGTAGTTATTTGCAAGTATTTTTGTTACAGGGTTTATTAATGTTTGTTATTGTTTCTGCTGTGATCAATATAAATGCTAATATTTCTACCAAAATTTGGCCAGTATTTATTGGTTTATTTATTTGGTTATTTGGTTTTGTTTTTGAAGCAGTCGGAGACCGACAATTACGTATTTTTTTGGCGAATGCAAATAATAGAGGTAAAATAATGCAAACCGGTTTGTGGCGCTATACTCGTCATCCCAATTATTTTGGTGAAGCGGTGATGTGGTGGGGTATTTGGGTGGTAGGTCTTAGTTTTCCTTATGGTTGGGTATTTATTTGGAGTCCTTTACTAATTACCTTTTTGCTTCGTTTTGTCTCTGGGGTGCCAATGCTTGAAAAGAAGATGGTTGATAACCCAGCATTTATTGAATATATGAAGCATACTAATACTTTTATTCCTTGGTTTTATAAAAAATAATATGAAAAAAATAAATTATCAGCGTTTAATAATTTCTTTGTTAATACCACAATTGGCTGGTTTGCTTGGTTCTATTGCCAATTTTACTTCTTTGGATAGTTGGTATTTGGAAATCAATAAACCAAGTTTCAATCCGCCTAGTTGGGTTTTTGGACCAGTTTGGACAATTTTGTTTATTCTTATGGGTGTGGCTTTGTATTTGGTCTGGCAAGAGCGAGGTCTACTGAATAAAAAAGCAATAAATCGGGCCTTGTGGATTTTTGGTGAACAGCTGTTTTTGAATGTTTTGTGGTCATATTCTTTCTTCTTTTTTAGAAGTCCCTTGGCTGGGTTGGTGAACATCATTTTTTTACTTGGTTTGATAGTTTGGAATATAGTGGTATTTTATAAAATAAAGAATTGGGCAGGGTTATTGCTCTTGCCCTATCTTCTTTGGGTAAGTTTTGCCAGTGTACTCAATTTTTCTCTTTGGATTTTGAACCGGTAAGAAATTGTCTGGTTTATCGTCAACTATATTGTAGGCAAAAAAGCTATGGAAAAAGAGTTTTTGGAGGCTTATGAAAAATTTGCCGACCCAGTTTTTCGTTTTTCTTACTGGCGTCTGTTTGAGCGTGAAGTGGCTCGGGAAATAATGCAACAAACTTTTTTAAAAACTTGGGAAGCACTTAGTTCGGGGCAAAAAATTGAAAATTTAAAAGCTTTTATATTTCGGGTGGCCAGGAATTTGATTATTGATTATCAGCGGGTGAAAAAAGAAAAATTATCTTTGGAGAATTTGTTGGAAGAGGGTTGGGAGCCGGTTGGTCAAGAGGAAAATTTGGATTTAAAAATTGATTTACAAAAAATTAAGCAAACTGTGGGGGAATTGGAAGATATATATCAGGAGGCAATAACCTTGCGTTATTTGGAAGGTTTCCGCCCCAAAGAAATCGCAGAAATTTTGGGTGAGACAGAGGACGTGGTCTCAGTCAGGATTCATCGAGGATTGAAAAAGTTAAAAATTTTGTTAAAAGAAAATAAATTTTAAGTGTCATACGGAATTTATTTTAACATCTTTTAAAGAAGAAAAAGATCCTGAAACCCACCTGCCTTGCCTGGCACTGGTGGGCAGGCAAGTTCAGGATGACAATATAAATATGAAATTGTTTAGAAAATTAAAAAAATTAAAATTGACTGAGCAGGAAAAGCAAAATAGCTTGGAATATTTGTTGTTTAGAATTGAACCAGTAAGAAAATATTTTAATAATCATCATAATAAACAGAAGGTCACATTCCTTCCTTTACTTTTAAATCATAAATATATGCTAGCAGGATTACTTATTGCCGCGATTCTCGCTATGGGCGGGGGTACGGCCGTGGCTGCTGAAAATGCTTTGCCTGGAGATTTGCTTTATCCCCTCAAATTACGAGTCAATGAAGAGGTGAGGGAGGTGTTGTCAGTAAAGCCAGAGGCCAAGGTGGCTTGGGAAACCAGACGTGCTGAGCGTCGTTTGGAAGAAGTGGAAAAGTTGGTAGAGCAAGGCCGATTGACCACTTCTACTTCTGCCGTATTGGCGGAAAAATTTGCAGAATTTGCCAATCGGGCTGAGGAACGTTTAACAGCTTTAAAAAATTCTGGGGTCTTGAACGAAGAACAAATCCAAAGACTTAGAGAAAATTTTGAAGTGGCAGTCAAAGCACATAGTGGGATCTTATCCAGAGTTCAAGAACGTCAACAAAATCAGGAACAGCTACAAAATGTGGCGAATGTTTTGCGAGAAAAAGCTTCTTCTACTATTAGAGAGAGATTGGAGAGAGAGTGGGGATTTTTAACCAATAGCTCCTCATCTACTTTACAGACATTGGCTGAAAACAAGAAAAATGTTGCTCAGAATAAAATTAACGAAGTAGAAAATTTTGTTATTGAAAATTCTGATAAAGTAAGTGCTGAAGATAAACTTAAAGTGCAAGAAAAATTAACTGAAGCCAAAAATGCTTTAACTACCGGGGATACTGCTTTTATCAGCACCAATTATGGTGAGGCCGTGGTTAAATATTTTGAAGCTCACCGTTTGGCTCAAGAAGCCAAGGTCTATATGTCTGGACTTTTTAGATTTCAAAATAGATTGATGGCTTCTTCAACTATGGAAATTGCCAGTGGCACTCCCAGGTTTACCGATGAAGAAAAACAAGAACGTTGGGATGCCAGAGAAAATCTTAGACAATTGGAAGAAAAATTGCGTGAGGAAGTTCGGGAAGCCAGGCAAGGCGCAAAAAATAGAGCAGGAAGATAGATAATTGATTTATAATAATCTAAGAAACCCCGGTAAACCGGGGTTTCTTGTAAAAAAGCTTGAAAACTGCTATATTAGTGGGGCATTTAATATTTTTTTTATGTCAATTTTGCTTTCTGGTTCTTTGGCTTATGACTATATAATGGATTTTCCTGATAGTTTTCGAAATCATATTCTGCCGGATCAATTACATATTTTGAATGTTTGTTTTGTGGTAGAAAATTTAAAGAAAAATTTTGGTGGGGTGGCTGGAAATATTGCTTATACCATGAAAATGCTCGGTGAAGAGCCAATTATTTTTTCACCTTTGGGCAGTGATGGAGGTGATTATCTGGAGTATTTGAAAAGTATAAAATTAAATACCAATTATATTTTTTTGACAGAAAATAAATTGACCTCCTCAGCTCATATTACTACAGACAAAGATGACAATCAGATTACAGCTTTTTATAATGGTTCGCTTGGTGAAGCGATAAATTTATCAATAGAGGCTGTCAAAGAAAAAATAGATTTGGCTCTTATTTCTCCTACTCAAAAAGAGGCCATGATCCGTCATGCCAAAGAGTGTTATGAAAAACAAATTCCTTTTTGTTTTGATCCAGGCCAACAGCTTACTGCTTTTTCGTCTCAAGAATTAATGGCGATTATTGGGCAAGCTAAGTTTCTGATTGGTAATGATTATGAAATTAAACTTTTACAAAGCAAAACTGGTTGGGATATGACAGAATTATTGAACCATGTTGAAGTAGTTATTACCACTTTGGGTGATAAAGGTTCAATAATTACCACTAAGGATGGCAATATAGAAATAGGAGTTTGTCCTGCTCAATCGGTGGATGATCCAACTGGTGCTGGCGATGCTTATCGTGCTGGGTTTTTTACTGCCTATGCACGCGGTAAAGATTTAGAAACTTGTGGGCAGGTGGCCTCGGTGTCTGCGGTCTATGCTGTAGAAAATTATGGCACCCAAAATCACCAGTTCACCTTGGAAGATTTTAAAGATCGATATCAAAAAACTTTTAATAATAATTTAGATTGGTAATTTATGTTTTTAGCAATTTTTTTGTTGTTGGTGGGTTTAGGTATTTTAATTTTGGGGGGTGAATCCTTGGTTCGCGGTTCGGCTTCAGTGGCCAAGAGATTGGGAGTTAGACCGATAGTGATTGGTTTGACGATTGTGGCTTTTGGTACCTCTGCTCCAGAGCTGGTAGTGAATATTTTTTCAGCTTTACGAGGTACAGCAGATATTGCTATTGGTAATGTGATTGGTAGTAATATTGCTAACATTTTATTGATTTTGGGTATTTGTGCTACTGTGAGACCACTAAAAGTCAGTGTTGGTACAGTTTGGAAGGAAATTCCTTTGGCTCTTTTGGCGGTAATTTTGGTTTTTGTTTTGGGTAATGATGCTTTGTTAGATGGCAAACTGTTTAGTTTTAATATTTTGTCTCGCACCGATGGTTTTGCTCTTATGGCTTTTTTCTTTATTTTTATTTATTACACTTTTGGAATTTCCAAAGTTGATGATGATAATGATGACGAGACCAGGGAGTATTCTTGGTGGTTGTCTGTTTTATTAACAACTGGCGGTCTTATCGGATTGGTATTGGGTGGAAAATTATTAGTTGATAATGCTATTATTTTGGCAAGGATTGCCGGAATGTCTGAAGCGCTTATTGGTCTTACTATTGTGGCAGTAGGTACTTCCTTGCCAGAATTGGTTACTTCTATCATTGCGACTTATCATGGTCATGATGATATTGCAATTGGTAATATTGTTGGTTCCAATATTTTTAATGTTTTTTGGATTTTGGGCCTAACATCAACTTTGTTGCCTTTACCATTTAACCCAGCAGTCAATTTTGATGTGGGGGTAAATATTTTAGCTACCGTTTTGCTTTTTGCTTTTATGTTCATTCACCATCGTCATAAATTGAATAGATGGCAAGGAATGGCTATGCTTTTATTATATTTTAGTTATTTAGTTTACCTTGTAAATCGTGGCTAGAATTATGAATACTTTTTTTGCTTTGATTTTATTGATTTTATCTTTTTTCTTTATTGGCAAATCAGCGGATTTTATTATTAAAGGTTTGGCTAATTTGGGTAAAAGACTTGGTTGGAGCGAATTTGTGATTGGTTTTTTGGTTTTGGGTTTGGCCACTAGTACACCGGAAATATTTGTGAGTATAAATTCAGGTTTGGATGGAGTGCCACAAATGTCGCTCGGTAATTTACTTGGTGGCGTTGTAGTTTTATTTACACTTCTGATTGGATTGAATAGTTTATTACAAGGTACCATTTTAACAGACAATAAATTTTCTTCTATAAATATTTTTAGATTTCTTCCGGATTCTTTTCCTTTTGGCCGTCCACATTTTTTTGTGAAGGATTTATTTTTGATGGCGGTAGTTATTTTATTCCCTCTTTTTTTGTTGTGGGATAAATATTTATCTAGAGCAGATGGTTTGATTTTGATTGGTGCTTATTTATTTTTTATTATTCATGCTATTTACGATAAACGTATGCAGGGCTGGGAACCACCAATTGAAAATGTCTCTTGGAAAAAAATAACTTTGTGGATAATCTCCGGTCTTATTGGGTTAATATTTTTTTCTTGGGTTATTGTGGAACAGGGTGTTTTTTTGGCAGAATCTTGGAATATAAAACCTTTTGTTATCGGTTTATTATTATTGGCGGTTGGTACCAATATTCCAGAGTTATCTTTGACTTTTAGAGGAAGTAAAGCAAATGGTGAAGTGGTGATCGGAGATATTTTGGGAAGTGCCATGGCCAATATTTTTATTATAGGTCTCTTGGCAGTTTTATTTCCTTTCAGACTTACAGTTTGGCAGCCGTTGATTATAGTTTCAGTTATTTTAATGATTGCTACTTTCACTTTAATAACTTTTTTACGCACCAAGAATCGTTTGGAAAGATGGGAAGGGGCAGTTTTAATTTTAATTTATTTAATTTATTTGGGTTTTGAAATATCCAGATTTTAATAATATGAATGATTATAAAATAAAAGATATTAAGTTGGCAGAATGGGGTAAAAAAGAGGTAGAAATTGCTGAACAAGAGATGCCAGGGCTCTTGACCATCAGAAAAAAATACGCTATTAAAAAGCCACTGCGCGGAGTAAAAATTACTGGTTCACTTCACATGACAATCCAAACTGCGGTTTTGATTGAAACCTTGGTTACTCTAGGGGCAGAAGTTCGTTGGGCATCATGCAATATTTTTTCCACTCAAGATCAAGCCGCCGCTTATGTGGCTAAATATTTGAAAGTCCCAGTATTTGCTTGGAAAGGTGAGACTTTGGCAGAATATTGGTGGTGTACAGAGAGAGCTTTGGATTTTTCTGGAACAGAGTATAAAAAAGGGCTTGCCCTGAGTGAGCGAAGCGAGTCGAAGGGACCGGATTTATTAGTCGATGATGGAGGTGATGCTACTCTGATGATTCACAAGGGAGTGGAAATAGAGAATAATCCAAAAATTTTAGAAAAAAATTATTCAAATGAAGGTGAGGATTTCCGCGAGTTGATGAAAATATTAAAACAAGAATACAAAAAAAATAAAAAACGTTGGGTAAAAGTAGCTCAAAATGTCCGGGGAGTATCGGAAGAAACCACTACTGGTGTACATCGTTTGTATCAATTGGCTGAACAAAAAAAATTATTGTTTCCAGCTATGAATGTAAATGATTCAGTCACTAAATCTAAGTTTGATAATATTTATGGTTGTCGTCATTCTGTAATTGATGGGCTTAACCGTGCGATGGATGTGATGCTCGGCGGTAAAGTTGCCGTGGTCTGCGGTTATGGAGAAGTGGGCAAAGGTTGCGCGCAAGCTCTACGTGGACAAGGTTCCAGAGTGATTGTGACAGAGATTGATCCTATTTGCGCTCTCCAGGCCAGCATGGAGGGTTATGAAGTGAAGACTGTGGAAGATACACTAGGTGAAGCAGATATTTATGTTACTGCTACTGGAAATCTGGGTGTGATTACTCTCGAACATATGAAAAAAATGAAAGATCAGGCTATTGTTTGTAATATTGGACATTTTGATAATGAGATAGAAGTGGAAAAATTGAATAAATTTAAGGGTGCCAAAAAAACAAATATCAAACCCCAGGTAGATAAATATAAATTTACGAATCATGAAATTTATCTTTTAGCCGAAGGGCGATTGATGAATCTGGGTTGTGCGACTGGCCATCCCTCATTTGTGATGAGTAATAGTTTTTCCAATCAAGTATTGGCTCAGATCGCCTTGTGGCAAAATAAGTACGAGGTTGGCGTATATATGTTACCCAAAGAACTTGATGAAGAAGTGGCCCGACTGCATTTGGAGAAGATTGGTGTCAAACTTACCAAACTAAATAAGGCGCAGGCCAATTATTTGGGTATCAAAGAAAATGGACCATATAAAGCTGGGCATTATCGCTATTAGATGGATTGGTTTGGGGGTGTTGACTTTTGTTAAAATATGTTATACTATGGCTATCCTTTAACCACCTCTTACTTTTTATGGAAAATAATTTTACTTCAGAGCCCATAAAACCGTGGTACAAGACTATCAAAGGACTGCTCTTAGCGTTTTTTTTAAGTTTGATAATTTTAGGCGCGTTATTTTTTACCGGCCTATTTTTTTATTATATTTGGCAAATCAAGTATGGAAATGCCGAACAGTTGAATTTACAGTTTAGTAGTAAAAAATTTAGTCAAAGCGGAATGTTGGTTGGTAGCGATCTCAGCTTTTCAGAGATTGAAATGCAGAAGTATATTCGTGATTTCAATCCAGTTTTGGGGCAAACAACTGCTCCTGTGACTATTATTATGTTTGTGGATTTTGAGTGCCCTTATTGTCGTGAAACTTATTCTGATTTCAAAAATATTTCTGAAAAATATTCTTCGGTTTTACGAATAGTTTTTAAGCATTTACCCTTGGTGGATATCCACCCAAACTCAGCTGAGGCGGCTTTGGCAGCTGCCTGCGCCCAAGAACAAGGTAAGTTTTGGCCTTTTTATGATCACTTATTTATCGATCGTTCTTTGAGTGAAATTGGGATCAAACAAATAGCTGAGGCAATAAGTTTGGATATGGATAAATTTAATAATTGTTGGGGATTGAATAAATATCAAACCCAAGTGGAACAAGACATGCAAGACGCAGTCTCTCTAGGTGTGCGAGGAACTCCGACATATTTTGTTAATGGATTGAAAGTAGAGGGTGTGCCGACCCTGGTTGAATGGGATAAAATAATTTTACAATTTTTAAATAAATGATTGTTGATTTATGTCTAAAAAATTAATTTTGTTTATTTTATTGTGTTTATTGTTTTCTGGTTTTTTGTTTAATATTGATAGAGCTCTGGCTTTTTGTGTGGATGATTCTATGTGTACAGGCGGGGTTTGTGTAGATAATGAGTGTGTTTCTCAAGAAGTGGAAAGTAGTCAACAATCTGGCACTTCACGGACAAGTGTTACTTCTGAAGAATCTGCTCCAGTTTTTGACATCAAACCCGGTATTGACCAGCGTTGTTGGGAAAAAAATGCTTGTATAGATTATCGGGTTCAAATTCTTGGCGAGAATAGTAGTGAAGCGCAAGATGGTTTTTATTCCAGTAAAAAATATGCAGACGCTGCTACCGCTTGTGCTGGTTTGGGTGGAGAAGAAGAGGAATGGGGTTTTTGTTTACCAGTTACTCAAACAATCACTTCTATCAGTTTTGGAGGTAGAACCGAGTTTGTCAACTTGGGGGATTTTATTCAAACCATGTACAAATATGCCATTATGGCAGCTGGGATTCTAGCTGTTATTTTGATTATGGTGGCTGGCATGCAATGGTTGTCATCTGGTGGTAGTGCTGAACAAATAAATAGTGCTAGAAAAAGGATTGGTAATGCGCTTATGGGCTTGTTTTTAGCTGTTTGTTCTTATTTGATTTTAAATATTATCAATCCTTATTTAGTAAATTTACGTTTACCCCAGACTTGGTTGATAAACTCTACTAATATTGCTCCTGTTTATTGTGACATGGCTACTGAAAAATTGGCTTTGGCTTTTGTTAATGGTCAAACTGTGACAGAAAAACAATTGGAAGAAAGATTTAAATCTATTACACAATCAAGTTATACTTTGGATGGCGCCACTCAAGCAGAATGTGGAAATACTTATTTTGTTAAAGATGCTGGTGGGGAGACATGTATTGGTAATGTTTGTCCAAAAGAAAGAAGACTGTGTCTTGATAGTGAATTTATGGATACTATTAAATATAAATGTGAGGATTATAATCTTGTTGGCTTGATTTATGCTAGTGATAGGTCTGAAGAAAGTTTTGGGAGTTATTGGCTTGAACAAATAGAGGGATGGGAATGGCCATGGGTAAATGGTTATGTGGTTTTAGAAGCAGTATGTAATGATGGTAGCAAATCTGGTAATTTGGTAAAAAGTAGAGCAATTCCAGACGTTGATAAAGTTAGGACAGAAATTTATTTTTTAAAAATTTCCGATGAAGAAATAGATGGAGCAGTTGATAATTGTAAGAATAACAGCGGAATAAAGGGTTTCGTATTAGATATTTCTTTTAATGAGGATGGTACCTCTATAGACGAGGAACATATGATTGGTTATAAAGGGGTGGATCTTGGTGATTTTGCATTATTTCATAAAAATGCTTATGATACGACTTTTGTGATTGTTGATAAAAAATATTTTATTTCTCCAGAGATGCTTAAGAAGGGATTACGTATGGATATAGATGTTTCTAAAGTTTGTGATATAGATGATGAAGACGCCGATCGTTTAAAATGTTATGGGTATTTGGGTTGGGGTAGAAAATAAACAAAATAACTATGGATTCAATCAAAATTATCAACTCTCGAGTACACAATCTTAAAAACGTTTCA
>CAZQHU010000022.1:0-10868 GCA_964592785.1 uncultured Gammaproteobacteria bacterium
CTGGCATTACCAAACATTTGCAATGTACCAGAGGCAGAGATGTTGCCAGAAGAATCTACATAAAAATTGTTAGTGGGTGCACCAATGGTAGTAAGACCAGTCAAGGTTGTGAGATTTGGTAAAGTAGTAGTGGTTGAGAGGCGGGTGTCAAAACGATCATTGGTCCAATAAAGGTTGGTGCCTTCGGCAACATTGGTAGTCAGCAGACCCAGTGAAGAAGTGGCGATGGTTGAGGCTGTGCCATTGTAAAAATTTACTAGTCCACTACTAGCAGAGAAGTTTTGACCAGTGCCACCGTATTGTGAGCCAATGGCTGTGCCGTTCCAGGTGCCAGAGTTAATAGTGCCAAAGCTGGCGTTGCCAGAAACAATGAGAGTAGAAGAAGCATAGACAGCACCGTCAAACCAAACTGGGTAAGTGCTGGAAGTCATAAGAGCCGAAACACCATAGGTTGTAGCAAATCTGCCCCAGTCATTGTTGCCACTGCCACCAGCAACAGCCACCCAACTAAGATTACCTGATCCATCATTTTTCAAATAAGTATTGGCTCCGCCTTGAGTGCCTGGCCAAATATAAACAACATTATTTACATTCAAATTGGTAACATTGGCAGTGACAATGGTGGTGGAAGTAATCGTGGAAGTAGCAATCGTAGTAGTGTTGAAAGTAAAACTACCATCAGCCGCTGAAATAGGAATATAGGTTGTGGTTGAAACAGTATTGGTCCCTACACCATCCAAATATTTTGCATTGAAAGCATAGGGAACAGCAGTGACTTGTTTGCGTGGTGTAAGAGTTTCTGTATCCACTATTACTTCCAAATAAACTGTTGCATTATCACGAAAGATTTCTGGCGATAAACTATTGGTCCCGCTTCCACCCAAATCTACAGAAAAAATACCACTGGATGGAGTAACGCTGATGGCAGTGGGTGAACCAAGTGTGCCGGCGGCTGTATACAAAGCTGTACCGCCAGTAAGAGAATCATACAAAACAAATTTTATATTTTGAGTGGTGGTGGCCGATTGGTTATTTATCAAAAGTTTTCCTTGATAAGTAACTATACTTGGCGGATTGGCAGCTTTGACAGTTTGAGATAATACAAAAACAATTGTAAAAAATAAACACAAAACAAAAACTATAGGCAAAAACAGGGCCCATTTTTCCTTCAAGGTTGTCCTTTTCTCAAAATCCATAACAACGACTAATTTGTCTAGGACATATTATACCACTTTTTAGCATATTTTTCATCAAAAATGTGGATAATTATTAAAAAAAATCCCCCATTTAAAAATAAAGGAGATAAAAAACAAATTTAAATAGATTTTAACCAAAAATTCCCTCATTTTTATTTTCATTTTTACCTTCTTTTTCAATTGTTTTTTCTTCAGTAATCATTGGTCGAGAAATATCCGGTTGAAGTGAATCAGTGATTCGAGGGGTTTGTGGTTTATCATTTTTTTCCAAATTAACATCCACTGCCACTGTATCTGCCTCTTTACTAGTCAAATCTACGATATCTGTTTTGTGAGTTTTGTATTCAGGATGTTCAAAAGTGACATAATATTTATTATCCCCAGCCAAAAAGAAATAACGTCCGCGACGATCAGTGATCTGTGAAGCTACTAGTTTATTCAATTCTGCATTGAAAAGTCTGGCAATAGTCCGGCCCACTGGCTTTTTATTTTTGGCGTCATAGACAATCCCCCAACCTTTGGCTTTGACTGGTTTGGCCAAACGTCTAAACAAAAGCCACAAAACTATATGAACTGCCAGAAGAGCCCCAATATACCAACTGGGTGTGATATACAAAGAAACCAAAGTAACAATAAAACCTAAAGTGGAAATAACACTTTGTAAAACTCTAGAAAAATTACTCCAAAATAAACGTACCGGCTTTTTGTTTTCGCTGCCTTGTACATCCACTGGAATATTGGCAGTAATCACAGTGTCTTTTTCAGTTACTTCAATTATTTCTCCGTGATAAATATCCATTCTTCGACCATCAGTATTAAATTTACCCAAGAGCAATGAAGGAAAAATAAAATTGGATTTTTGCACCTCCAAACGATATCTGCCCGGTTCTACGATGAAAGCATAACGTCCTTGTTTATCTGTCACCTTGGACTGCACCACTTGCCCATTTTCCGCATTAACAATACGCACTAGTGCCAAATCAATCGGTAATTTATTAAGAGAATTGTAAACTTGACCCCACTTTTCTCGCTTGCGACGACCAAGCAAAAACAAAGGTTGTAAAAATAACAAACGTAAAAATGGTAATAAATTTGGCAGAGATAAAAAGGGTACAGTACTCACTGCCACCGCACTCACAGCTACTGGCGCCACTACTCTTCTTGTTGTTTGTTCTACCTGAGGATTGTCTGCCAATGTCCCAACAATCTGTGTGCCCAAACTGGCGATCTCTGCCGTCTTGGCTACTAAATTTTTGGCAACATTCAAAGTATTTTCAGCCAGACTGGCTTCTGGATCAATCACCTCTTCCAACTTGGGGACTTTTTTAACCAAAGAAAGATTAAAATTAATTACATTATTTTGAATATTATAAATATTGGTCGCTCGTTCATGATATTCATCTTTGCGTAAGACCAGATAATAATTTCCATTGGGTACTACCCAACCATAATTGCCATTGACAGTTGTATAAACTGGATTATTTTGACCATATTCTGACAAAGAAAATAAATTGTCATTACTGCTGTATAAACTTATTGCTACTTGTGACAAAATCTGTCCACCATTATCAAGGACTGTACCAAAAGGCAAAGAATTCAATTTAAAAGACAGAACATCAACCCCCAATTCGCCATAATTAATTTCCAAATAAGCTTCATGCAAACCAATCACTGGAAAACTCACAGTTGAATAATACTTTTGTGAAAGATTATTATAGATAAATTGATTATCACTGCCATTTAGACGCAATAATAGTTGCGCCCCTTCTTGCGCCAAAAATGCCTGAGAAACCACTACTGTCAAACTGCTCCCAGCCAAAGAAGTAATTATTTCATTTTGGGGAATTAAAGTGACTTTTTCATTGGCAGAAAGAAAAATTACATCATTTAAATTTAATTTTTCAAAATCAGGTATAGTAGCGACTGGCGGATTGTATTCATCTACATCATCCGCGCTACTACAACCTGGATCAGCTGGATAATCTACCAAGCCATCACCATCATTATCCTCACCATCACGGCAATTGGGGGTTACCTCAGCACCCCCACAGCCAGGAAAACCCAGGCAATCATTATCAGCACAATCAATTAAACCATCACTATCATCATCCAAGTTATTATTGCAAATTTCTGCCAATGGCAAAATACATTGAGCTGAACAGTCACTATCTTCACAATCTATTTTTCCATCATTATCATTGTCCAAACCGTCATTGCAAATTTCTACTCGAGGCTGACAAAAACTAGTACAATCATTATCAGCGCAATCAATTAAACCATCGCCATCATCATCCAAGTTATTATTGCAAATTTCTGTTCCCACTATCAGACTGTTGACTGCGACTCCGGCACTAAAATTAAGTGAGGTGTCAAAAGAAAAAACTGTGTAATAATAACGAATATTTTTGGAAACATTATTATCAGTAAAACCTACCCCCGCTCCCTGGTAAACCACTGTGCCGTCATCTGAATTGGTCGCCGGGCTACCAATCTTACGTAAAACTTTAACTCCAGCAAAATCAAAATTATCACCAACCAAAGAAGGGTTAACCCAGCTTAACTGAAAACTAGCATTATTAATAATACTAATTGCCAAGTTACTGACATTGGCAGGACTGATATTATCTTTTTGAGTAGTAAAAACTTTATCAATGTCACTTGTTGTATTATTAGAAGCATCTGTGGAAAAAACTTTATAATGATAAAGAGTATTGGGAAGCAAACCATTCAAAACCAATGAATGACTTGTGACTAAAGTTAAATCCGAAGCTGTGCTCCCATAAGTATTACTTAAACCATAATTCACTTTGCTGTCAGCATTTTCATCAGTTGTCCAAGTAATAAGACAAGAAGTTACACTGGGCGTAGCACTGACAGAGGAAATAATGGGAGCCGTGGTATCAATCCCCAAAGTTTTAAATGATCCTTCAAAAGTAGCTGTTTGATCGGCCGTGTCTTTGACAGTAATTTTAAAATAATAAACTGTGTTCGAAGAAAGGCCGGTCAAATTTTTGTTATACAATCCTGTTTGGTTGACAGTAAGCGGATCGCCCAGACTAACTGGCGGAGTAAGTGCATAAGCAAATGAAACAGAAGATAGCCCTTGAACATCACTAGCTTGCCAATTGACTACAGCTGTATATTGTCCAGTTGAAGAAGTGACATTAGAAATTTGTGGTAAATCATCGGCAGTTGTTTGAAAAGAATCAATCACTTCTCGAGTGTTATTATAACCAGATCCATCCACTGCCCGAATTTTAAATTGATAATTAGTATTATTTAACAACCCTACGAGATTGACTTTATACTGATTATTACCCAAGCTAACTACAGTCGCAGAATTATTATAATTACCAATACCATACTCAAAAGTCTGGCTAATTATTCCCGAAGCATCAGAAGCTGTCCAATTAATTTCTGCGCTAGTAAGAGAAGTTATTTTTGAAATAATTGTAACTGCGGGAGCTACGGTTTCACCACCTGGTCCGCCCCCAGGTATTTCACAAGAATTCGTGCAATTATCACTATTATTTGTATTACCATCATCACAAGCTTCACTGCCTTCCACTACACCATTACCACAAATAGCTGGAACAGAAAAATCTATGGAAACATTATCACTTTCATTTTCCACCCAAGCAGCTTGTGCAATAAAAAAATAAGTCCAAAAAATTATAATGGACAAAAATAAACTTTTTAATAAAATATTTTTAGTCAAAAATTTCATAATTTTCCGACTCTTTTTTTATGCCGAAGAAAATAAACCAAAAAGACCATGACCAATAAAACAACAAACCCAACCACTGATAAATTGCCAAACCAACGAACAAAAGATACGGTTTGCCCAGTTCGACCATAATCAATTTTTAATTCTGACCAATACCAAGGAGACCACCTCAAATTTTTCTTTAAATCAAAAAAATATTCCCGTTCTGTCCCTGGCAATAGATTATTTCCCAAATAAATTTCCTGGCGAAAAATTTCCTGTTTTTTCCAATCTTGCAAAACAATTTGTCCTGCCAAAGGCAAATCAACATTGCCCTTATTTTCTATTTTCGCTTGCCATTGCCGATCATCATCAGAGCTGGGTAACCATTTATTTATTTTCAAAACTTCTTGGGCTTCACCAGCTACTTGTAATGAGAGTAAAGTCAACAAGCGACCACTCAATCCAATATTGTCGCTGGTCAAGATTCTCTCCTGGACTGCCAAACCCAAATAATAAAATCCTGGATAAGCATCTCCGGGAATATTGATCAAAAAATTAACCGTTTCCTCTTCTTTTGCAGTTAAATTTATTATTTCTTTTTCTGGCTTTACCCAATTTTCTGCTTCCGATAAATTCAAATCAAAGATTGGTTGGCCACTATTATTTTGACTGGCACCCAAAACAAATAAATTATAACTAGCTGAATCTGAATTGGTATTTTTGATAGTTAGGGAAACTTCTTTTTGTTCACCCGGGGCCACCGTCAAAACATAACGTACCGGAGAAATAGTAAAAGCCTTAACTACTGAAAAAGCAAACAAACTTATTGAAAAAAATAAGAAAAATAAGAAAAAAAATTTTTTAAACATAATCAAAAATTTCCTGACAAGCCAAGTACGATATTTTGTGTTTTACTACCATAAGCAGTAGTGGCTGTTCTGGAAGCTTTCACTGTCATGGTCAAAACATTATTACTCACCGCCAAAGAACTTGTGGCCAAAATCCGACCGGCAATAATGGATTGATCATTCGGAAAACTGGCACCGGTTCCACTAATCGCCACTCCGTATTCTTCACTGCCCGCGGTCACTTCTCCATCACTTACCGCTCCGATCGGCGAAGAGTCCGCACTGGTGATTGACAGGGTATAACCTGTTTCCGAAGCCGAAGAAACTGTAATAGTCGCGCTATCACTGCTGACAGCCGAAACACTAAGAGAACCCAAATTCAAAGTCGTATCACTTATTGTCAAAGAAAGTTCACCTTTTTCCATGGCTTGAAAACCGGCCCTGATCTCGTAGCTCGTACTAGTTGGCAAACTAGACGGCCACTCTCCTATACTATCATTTAGAGCATAGCTCGTGCTGGTGCTATAAACTCCTCCAACATTGAAATCATCAGCAAAAATTCTATAACTTTCAGAACTCATCTCGCCACAAAGCACAGCTGGCCAAAAACCCAACAACAAAAGCAAAAGGCCGGCATAAATCTTTTTGTGATTATTTAGTTTCATAGTTATTCAGCATCTTCTTCTGTAGTAGTTGGTTTTGCTAAATTGGAAATTTTATTTATTATTTCTTGATTTTGCGGATTGATATCTCTTACTTGGTAGTAATAATCCAAAGCCTTGGTTTTTTCTCCTCGATTTTCATACAAAAGACCCAAACTATAGAGAGCGTTGGAATAATCAGATTTCAAACGAACTGCTTCCAACCAAAGCTGTTCGGCTTTGGTATAGTCACCTGTTTGACGACGATTATAATGTAGTCTACCCAGATTAAATAACACTTCAGGATTGTTGCTGGCAGCTGATAATAAAACTGAATACACTTCAATGGCTTTTGTTAAATCTTTTTTACCTTCATAAATTGCAGACAAACCAGCATAAGCGCTTAAATAATCTGATTTTTGAGCAATGGCTTTTTCATAATTTTCTTGGGCTTTTTCTTGATCACCTAGTTGTAAATAAACATTGCCCAAACGCCAATAAAGAGTAGGATTGGTTGGCTCCAATTCAATAGCTTGGCTAATGCTTTTTACTGCCCATTCTCCAGCTTCGGGCACCAAAGTTGCGGCATTTTCATACATGGTAGCCAAATTTTCCCAGATTGCCACTGACTTGGGAGACAAATCTGTGGCCCACTTGGCCTGGTTTACCGCCTTGGCCACCAGACCAGCCACTTGGTCCAAAGCTGGTTCTTTTTGAGCCATTTGTGCCGATGCCTGAAGCATATAAACTCTAGCCAAAGCTACATGGTACATATCAAAACCATTTCTTTGTTCAATAGCTTTTAATAAATAATCTTCAGCAGTTTTCAAATCATTATTATTGACTGCCCGCGTATAATTGTACTCAGCCAAATAAAATTTGGCACCCAAAACTCCCAACATCACTACCAAGGCCATCACTATAATCAAAGCAAAAGAAAAAACCAAACTATGTTGTGGTGTTTCTTCCAAAGCCCAAACTTTTTCCTTAATAATTATTTCTCCCCCCAATTGATAAAGCCCCAAGACCAAGAGACCCAAGATCAACCACCAAGCCCACCACAAAACTGCATTAAAAAATACAAAACCCATGCCGGCGCTAAGCAAAACCCAAGCTCCCAAAAGAACAAAAACTTCTAAATAAAAATCATTATTCGGATCAATTTCAATTTCTTTGGATTTTTTTAAAATATTTTTTAAACGCAATGAATAAAGCAAATGAATGGCATAACCCAAAATAAACAAAAAAATGAAAATCAAAAGCAACGACAACAAAACTCCACCTTCACTTAAAATCGCAAAAAAAGTATTTACTGGTTGATTGAACCGCAAAGACCAAGCCAGAGAGTTATAATTAAAATCCGCGGTTTTAAACTTGGAAAAATCAGTAGCAAAGGTGCCTAACCCGCTACCCAAAAGAAAATTTTTGGCACCAGAAAAAATTGTGGCGCTGGTGATATTCCAAGAAGCCGAACTGGAAAGTGAAATTTCTGAAGGTAAAGCCCCCTGTAAAGATTTAGGGCTGCCAAAAACAATGAAAACCACAGTAACAATCAACAAAGCAAACAAAACTGAAAGCCAACTAACCCGCACCTCTCTAAGTAGCACTACCCCCAATATCAAAGCCAATACCAACGCCAACAAAAGATACCACCAAATAAAACTAAAACCCAAAACTAACAAAACCGCTGAATGTAACACCAAGAGACAAATATAAAATACCAGCTTAAAAGTCAATAAATTCTTACGCATTAAAAAAGCAAATACTAAAAACAATTGAAAAACCGTCCAAATCCCAAACTGACTATTGGTAGTACTAACCGATGTCCAAATACCATCCCAACCTGGAAAACTAAAACCCAAAACAACTTTTAATAAAAATAAAATACCGGCTAAGGCGCCACTCAAAAGAAGCACATCCAAAAGTCTGCGCCATTGTGCTGGAGAGTGTAGCTGATTTACCAAAACAAAATAAAATAATAAACCAAAAGTCAAAAAAATAAAATTTAAACCAAACCAATCGGTCCTCCCCAAGAAACTATCACTCAAATCCACGGAAAAAATAGCCGAGAAGAAAATCAAAATAAAAAAAATCAAAAATGACCAATCAAGAAATGTTTTCCGATGAACAATCTTTTTCAATAAAATCGTCCGCAAAGCTAACAAAAATATTCCCAAAAGCACAAACACCACCAAGATTACCTGTTTGGGCAAGACAAAAAAATTAAGCAGATTCTTATCCAAAAAAAGAGGCATCAATAAAACCTGTAAACCCAAAACCACATAGGCCAAGCTGTCAAAAATTTTTAACCAGCGCCCGCTATTATTTGTTTCCAACATAAACAAAAAATTAATTATTACTTCAAACCAGAGTTCAAAGAACTCTCTTGGTACATTATAACACAAAAAACTCCACAACAAAAGTTGCCAAATCCCCCAAAACATAATACAATTCACCTGTCATAAACCTATGCTTATTTTTCTTTACGGTTCGGATACTTTCCGTAGCCGAGAACAACTCAAAAAAATGGTTACCAAGTTTCAAGCTGAACGTGACCCCCAAAAACTCAATACTACTATTTTGGATTGTGAAAAAACCCCTCCAGACCAAATTTGGGAACAAATTTTTCTTTCCCCTTTTTTGGCAGAAAAAAGAATGGTAGTTTTGGAAAACTTGTTAAACTCCAAACAACCCCAGCTATTGGAAGAATTTTTGGATAAAATGAAAAATCAAAAATTTCCAGAAACAACGGTAATAATTGTTTGGGAGTCAAATTCTGAATTTAAAAACAAAAGTGCCCAAAATTTATTCAAAGAACTAGCCAAAGAAAAATTTGCTCAAGAATTTGCCCCGCTTCAGGGCGCCAAACTCAAAGCTTGGCTGACACAAAAAATAACCTCAGAAAATGGTAAAATTGAACCCCCCACCCTATCTTATTTAGTTGACAATTGTCCTGATCTTTGGCAACTCCACACTCTTTTGGAAACTCTTATCGCTTATAAAAACGCTGAAAAAATAACGATTTCCGATATAAACTTGTTTATTGAAGAAAAAGTTGATGACAATATCTTCAATCTAGTGGATGCGATCATAGACAAACAAAGCCGAAAAGTTTATTCCCAAATTCAAGAACAATACCACCAAGGAAAAGATGCTCTCTATATTCTAGCTATGATTTCTCGTCAAATAAAAATCCTACTACAATTACGTGGCGAATTTGAAAAAAATGATTTAATAAAAAGTGATGAATTAGCCAAAAAATTAAATCTTCATCCTTTTGTTGTCAAAAAATCTTTGCCTCTAGTCAAACGCTACACCCTAGATGATCTAAAACAAATTTATCAGCAACTTCTAGAGCTTGATACCAAGATAAAAACCGGTCAAGGCGAACCTGAACTGCTTTTGGATATTTTTGTGGCCAGGCTGGCAATAAAAAATTAAAAAACCGCCCTTTTGGACGGTTAATTTACACTATTTGATTATTTTTTGGCTACTGATTTGTGACTTATTTTGGCCAAACGTGATAATTTCCGAGAAGCACTATTTTTTTTGATTACCCCTTTTTTCGCAGCCTTATCCAACTTCTTTTGAGCCAAACGTAGAGCTTCTTTCACCTCTTGACCCGCAACAGCTGCTTTTTTTACAGCTTTGACTGCTTCTTTATAAGCATTTTTAACAATTAAATTGCCAACGGCTCTTTTTTTGGCTTGACGCAAATCTTTCTTACTTGCTTTTTTAATAGGCATATTTGAAATTTTTAATTTTTAATTGAAAATTTTTAATTTCTGAGAGCGAGATAATAATACTACAAACACATATTCTTGTCAAGTTAATCCTCCAAATTCGGCTTTTCCAACTGTAGTGGCTCCACACTTCTCTCTCCTTCTGTAATTTTAATAACATCTTTATCAATTTTGACAAATTCTTTGTAGGCCTGATTATACATGTTCACAGTCGTTGATAAATTACTACCCATTTTCTTCAAATATTCTTCATAGGATAATAAGTGTTTAGCCAACTGCTCCACTTGTTTGCGAATTTCTTTGGCTGATTCTTCGATTTGAAGTGCTCGCAAACCTTGCATCACAGTTTGCAAATAAGCAAAGAAGGAAGTTGGCGAAACAATGATCACATGTTTTTCCTTGAAAGCGTATTCAATCAAATCTTGAGTATTAAGTTTTATTGCTCCAACTTTATTAATCAACAAATCATAATAAATTCCTTCGGCCGGAATAAACATGAAAGCAAAATCCATAGTTCCTTCCTTGGGTTTGATATATTTATTAGTTTCATCAATCCGATTTTTCAAATCTTTTTTAAATTCTTTTTCTAGTTCTTCTCGTCTAGTTTCATCTTTTTCTTCCACCACGCGATTATAATTTTCTAGAGAGAATTTGGAATCAATAGGGATAATTTTGTCTTTGACAAAAATCGCGGCGTCGACAATATCACCGTCGGAAAATTTGTATTGCAT
>CAZQHU010000023.1:0-9599 GCA_964592785.1 uncultured Gammaproteobacteria bacterium
CAGACAAACTTTTATCGCCCATAGCCTTACGACTCATGTCTTCGGTTTTTACAATTTCATAACTCACAGCACTTGTAGTAATATCTACTTTTTCTTCTTGAGTGTTTGTTTTATTGTCTGTATTTTCAACACTCAGAACTTCTTTATTCTCATTTTTGCTATCATCCACTGTTTTCTCTACTGATGGAGTGATTGCGGCAATTGCTATAAAATTTACCACCCATAATGAAACAGATATAATTGAAATCATTTTCCTCGTTGCCTTGCCTCTCAGCAACATTTTATATAGTGTCGGCTTTATCATACCTACTATCCACAAAATAGGTATAATTACTAACAACAGAACCAAGATAGTCATATTGTTTATTAAATTAATAATTACTTAGGCCGAGGATTTTTGTATATAACAAAAACGGACACCCGACCGCGAAACGACAAGGGTACCCGCGAAGATACCTACTTGTGTTTGGTCGGAGTGCCCGATCCTGTACACAAATAGGTAACCAAAAAATTGGCTTATATTTCGCGGGTAATTAATTGTCGTTTCGCATTGATAATATACTAGATTTTAGCTAAATTGTAAAGAACAACCAAACTTTTAACCTTGTAATATAAGCTCTTTGTCTTTTAATATTAATCGGCTACGGAGGTTGCTTAGCAACTCTCTTTTTTCGTAAACCGAACCGTCTTTGAGCAAATATTTGGCATAGTTTTTCATATCAATACTTTTTTGTTTAACCACCTCCTCTCCTTGCATTCCAAGCACTGCCAATCTAAATTTACTATACTTATCTATTTCCTCCGTTAGCTTTTCTTTCATTCCAAGTTTGTCTAAACTTACCTCATCAACCACTTTCAAAAGTTGTTCAGTCAAATCGGTTTCATTTATTGGTTTACACTGGCAATTCTTATCTCTACTTTTAGTGCAGATATAATAAACGTGGCGATTATAGCCACCGTCTTTTAACTGTTTAAATTTTTCATCGGCGGTTATACCCGATCCGCAATGTCCACACTTGATCAATCTGGTGAAAGCAAATTCTTTTGCCACCGATTTATCTATCTCTTGTGATTTAATTTGTTCTTGTACTCTTTCAAATAATTCTTTACTAATAATCGGTTCATGCACACCTGTATACCAATTACCACTACCTCTTGGGTATTCAAAAACTCCGTAGTAAAAGGAGTTTTTGAGAAGTATATATAGATTGCCAAGAGATAAATATTTGTTGTTTTTTGTTTTGAAGTGTATTTCATTTTTGAGCCAGGCATAAACTCGTCGTCCACTCCAACCATCCAAACCAACCTTTTCAAATATTTGTCTCATTACTGTTGCTCGGTCTGGATCTACTATTACACTACATGGTTTGTCAGTTCTTTTTTCATTCAAGTATCCAGTTGGAGCAACCACTGGCCACAAACCCATTTCTACCCTGGCTCGAAGTCCTCGTTTAATATTTATACTCTTGGTATCATTTTCCAGCTTAGCTTGACTACCTAAAATCATGAACAAGAATTTTTCGTTTGGGTTATTCGTGAATGTCTGACTGTAGGTTCTGATTTCAATTAAAAATCCTTGATCCATTAAGTCCACTACTTTCCCCAGATCGCCTGCGTTTCTACTAATTCTATCAGGGTGCCAGCAAATAATGCCCGTATATTTACCAGCCTTAATTTCTTCTAGAAGCTCATTAAATACAGGCCGTTCGCCAACATCCTTAGCAGAATGGCTTTCTCGTTTAATTCCTTGAATCTTAAGCCCCTCACGCTCGGCCATGGCAGTCATTTCTTTCACTTGGGATTCAATGGAAAGAGCCTGTTGTTCATCAGATTCGGTCGATTTACGCGCGTAAAGGCAGTATTTTACCTTTGGTTTCGGGGTTACCCCTTGGGGGTTGCTTTTTATCATCATAGGTTTGTTTTTTCTTACAAACACATTAATGACGCAACCCCTCCAGAGAGTCCAGACCGAGAGTAGGCAAGCTGTAGATAACTTTATTTTATCCTAATAATGCCAACGCCCTGCTTTAATTCATAACATTTGTGTTCACGTCTGCCACTACTCCAACTGCTTGATCCCCAGTCTACCGTTACGCCACCAATTGGATTCGGAACATAGTCAAAATTCTCAATAACTTGCTTAACAATTAAAGTGTTGATAAGCAAAGAGAAAGAATCGGCCAGATCAAGATAATTAACGATACCAAAATTTGTTATCTGATTTATTAGTTCGTTACTACCGTAATTAGGAAATAATACTTGACCTTTTCGAATTAAATTAGTTGTGGAAATAAGACGTTCTCTCTTACCACCATTTCCAGATACCGACACACCCAAAATTTCTATATTATCATCATCTTCAAATTCCTTTTGTAACTGTTGGGTAAGCGAAGCCTGATAAGCTACTTCTTCCACAAAGATTTTGACTGGTTTTTGATCACCACGAATTCTTACTAATTCCTGAATTTTATCTATAGTATCGGGGAAAGTCAGATGTTGGTTTACCGGATGTGAACAGATATAGATTTTAAATTTTTCATCCGAATCATAATAGACCTTAGCTGAAATGATGGCTGTCTTACAAGCATTTTCTTTTTGGCCAATAGCTGGGTCAATGGCAATGGCCGTGAACATCAAGCGATGTTTGTAAGCTGAACCCGGTAAATCATTATAGAAATGTAACCAACTTTTATCCACTGCCGGCTCTTGATCGTCGACAATTTTTAAAAGCATTTCCCGGGCAAAGCTAATAAAATCACCAGTTCTTGATAATTCTTCTTTAACAGCTCTCACGCTTGGATATTTACCTGGCCACATCGTATATTCATTTCCCTCATTATCAAAATATATAGCAGGGTACTCTCGGTATATACCTTTTATCTTTCCTTCCTGAATTCCTGTTTTCAATCGCATCATCACTGAGTCTTGGTGAAGTAAATTGCCAACAATTATTATTTTGGTATTCCTGTCACCCAAGTGCATGACATCACCCATAAGCCAAGTATAGATTTTATCTCGTGACTCTCTGGTACGGACAGAATTAATATCTTCCAAATCGTCGGCGATGATTAAGTCGGGACGATTGGCTCCATATTTGGTACCACGGATACCCTGTTCAATTGAAGCGACGGTAATTTTGGCTCCGTACTTATTAAGAACCAAACTGGACGAACGCCATTCACCAGTTTCTTCTTTAAACGGACCTAAATCCAAACGCAGAAATGGATTATTTTCCAATTCGTATCTAACGTTTATCAGCAAAGCCCGAGCTTGTTCCATAGTTTGGGTGAGAATGACCACATACTTCTTTTGTAGCATTCCAATTATCGCCCAGATAACATAGGCCTGAGTAATAATGGTTGTCTTACCACTGCCACGAAAAGCTGTGATGACCAAAGTTTCGTTGTCTCCGTTCTGTGCCAAGTTAAATATTTCTTTTTGAAATTCCGCTGTCTGGTATTTAACATGGGCAAAGAAATAATAATGAAAGAACCAATAGAAACTTTTGGTGACGATTTCTTTTCGCAGTACTGAATCATAAATCATCTTAGCCACAACACTATCTGCGGTAGGTTCTTGTGTATTGGCTGGTTTATTTGTTTCCATATGCTTCATCGTTAAGTCCAGCCAAAGATAGAGCCTTTTTAATTAATGCTTCCTGCTCAGGAGTCAATTCTTCTTTTACTGACAAGTTACCGCTAATTTCCACCATTCGTTTACTGTACTTTTCATGATTATGATCCAGCCAGTATTTGATAGCAGACATACTGCGTTGCTTAATGGCACTAATCAGCTGGGATTCGGCTACGTCGTTCCAAGTAGCTCGACCTTCAGCCGAAGCTGTGTCTACTTGTTGTTTGAAGTCATTGTTCTTGCACCACCTATAAAAGGTAGATTTGGGAACTCCAACCCGACTACAAGCTGAGCTTATAATCGGGTTAGTCTTTAACTCATTTAAGAGTTCTTTTTTGATTTTGCTATTCTTCATACAATAGGGTTAGTTAATTTTTACCGCCTTTTGGCCAGTAATACGTTCCCACCGATTGCGAATAACCTCGGCATACACGGGTGATTTTTCCATAATGTAACAACGACGTTTCATTTTGGTAGCGGCGATCAATGTGCTACCACTACCACCAAATGGTTCGACAATAAGGTCACTACGTTTGGTAAGGACTTTGATGTAGGGAATGAGAATCTCCAGTGGTTTAGTACCAAAGATAATGCCCTGGCCAGAGTGTTTGGCATCGTCAGCATTAAATTCAATAAAGTCACTCGGACAAATCTTTTTGCCTTTTTCATAACCCTCCCACTGTGGTTTGCCAGAAATAGCATACAAAGCGGTTTCGTATTCGTTTTGTAAGAGCTCTTCTTCTGGATTCATATTAAATTCCTCTGTATGACTTTCTGACACGCCAACCATGGCGATGTCATGTTTCGAGAAGAATTTATATTTTCCAGCGAATCCCTGCGTTCTGTTGGGGAGGTGCCACACGATCATATTTTTCACTTTCCAGTACTTTTCCATTTCGCCCCAAATCGTACGAATGTTTTTCCAATTTTCGTACACAATAATTGAAAAGTCGGGCTTTTGGATTTTGTTAATGTTGGACATCCAAAGTTCAGTAAAATTATCTGGCAACACATCAGTTTCCAAATATTTACGATCTCGTTTGTATCCAAAACCTTCAGTTGGTTTACCATTCTTTTTCTTGCCACGAAGATAATCCAAAATATATGGTGGATCAGTGAAGCACATATCTGCTTTTTCATTGCCTAGTAGTTTTAACATGTCTGCTTCTACAGTTGAGTCACCAACCATTAGGCGACTTTCGCCGAGTTGCCATACATCTTGCTTCTTCATTTCAATTTGCTTGATATTTAACTTCTCCAATTCTTTATTAAGATCAAATTGCTCTGGTTCGGATTCAATCTCAAAAATGTCATCCAGTTCTTCACTGGAAAAACCAATATCCTTAAGCAACGACTCATCAAACTCTGCTAAAAGTTTGAAATCAAATTCGCCTTGATTTTTATTTAGGCGAACGCAAAGCTCAGCCTCGCGTTTGGGATCTTCAATATTCACCCAAACAGTAGGAACTTTTTCAATTCCCATTTTCTTGAAAATTTCATACCTGAAATTTCCGCCGAGAATTACTCCTTCTCGACCTTTTGCCATATTAACTACCAAGGCATCTACTACACCGAATTTCTCAATACTTTGTTTGAGTTGTTCGGTTGCCTCCTTAGACCACTGACGTGGATTTTTTTCGTATTGTTTTAATTCCTCGACAGGAACGTAATGTATTTGCAATTCTTGCATACATTTAAAGTTAGTGAATAAAATTGGATAAACAAAAAAGCCGCCACTTGCTGGCACACAAAACAAAATGAATTGTGTGGTTGCAAATGACGGCTTAAAATTATCCGTTTACAATTGTAAAGATACTAGTATTATACTTCTTCTCGGTTTTGCGTGTCAATAGGTGCCTTTTTTGAAAGGTCTTTTTGAGTATATTTAGCATTTAAATAATCAATTGCCTCGGTTTCTGGCATACTGACCGCATATATTTCTAAATCATCTTTATGTTCATATTTCATACCGTAAGAAGGGCATTTGCTATTGATACATTTAAAATCTGTGCCAATATCGTCAGCGGTTATTTGTGGTTGTTGAGCACGGCAAATCTTACACCTAACAATTGGGAAATCATCACCTTTAATCTTTCTGTAAACTACTTCATAAAGAACTCTTAATTTACCAAAAGTTGTCACCCAGAAAGAATATTGAACATCCTCTTTTCCAAGCTTTTTACTACATTCTTTACAGTAGGCAGGCAAAATCTTATCTATTTTAGCATGAACAAAAATAGGCTTTATATATCCGCCACAATTTTGGCAATAACTAGAGAATACCCCAGTTTTGTTTGGTGATTCTTTTTCCATATGCTTATATTATACACCCAAATAGTCGTTTTTAGCCAACCTACTATTGATGACAAATCCACAATAAATGGCAAGTTGGTAAAGTGTAGTTGTTGATAACCTACTTGCGAACTATTCGCAGTTATGCTATAATACTTTAGCTATGAAAAAGCTCAAACAAAAACTCATAGAAGCCGGATATAAAATGACCAAACCCCGTTTGGCTGTTTTGGAATTTTTGGGAGATAGCCACACTTCTATTTCTGCCCGTGATTTGCATAAAAAAATAAAACATTTTGATCGAGCTTCTGTTTACAGAACCTTGAATCTGTTTGAAGATCTCCATATTGTAAATGTGGAAATTATTGAAAAAGAGAAAATTTACTGCTTGGCAGACAAACCACATCACCATATTATTTGTAAAAAATGTGGGTATACGGAAAAAATTGATTGTAATCATTCTTTTGGTCATTTTAAAAATTTTACTAATGTGCATCATCAGTTAACACTAACTGGCGTGTGTAATAAATGTGCAAAATAATTATGTACAAAAAAATTGTCATAGGGGGAATATTTTCATTTCTGCTTGTGGGAACCTTAATTTTATCAGGATGTGCATCCAAGCAATCCGTTAAAGAAACCGAGAATGGAGAAAAAATAAAAGTAGCTGCTACTATTTATCCACTTTATGATATTGTAAAAACAATTGGTGGGGAAAAAATTGATCCAATTTTAATTTTACCCCCAGGATCTAGCCCTCATACCTACGAAGCTTCACCAGCCCAAGTTAAAGAAATGCAAAATGTAAAACTTTTCTTTACGATTGGTGCGGGGGTTGATGTATGGGCGGAAAGTATTGCTAAAGCTGTAAATGGTGCTAAAATTATTGATTTAGATCAATATGTAACTCTAAAACCATTTGAACATCAAGAACACGAACATGAGGAATCTACTACTGAAACTGAGGAACATGAGCACGAGCACGGTAGTATGGACCCCCATTATTGGCTGAGTCCAGATAATGCCAAGATTATGGCTGAACAAGTAGCACAAAGGTTGAGTATAATAGATCCTTCTAACCAAACCTATTATGACTCACAAACACAAAATTTTATCAATGAATTATCAGCCAAAGATACCGAGTGGAAAAATAAAATCAGTGAATTAAACAAAAAAGAATTAGTAGTTTTTCATGATGCGTGGGGATATTTTGCCAATCATTTTGGATTAAAAATAGTTGCCACTTTTGAACCATTCCCAGGAAAAACTCCTAGCCCACAATACTTGATTGACTTACAAGAAAAAGTCAAAGAACACAACATCACTGCTTTGTTTGTAGAACCACAATTGTCTAAAGAAGCCATTACTACTTTGGCTAGTGATTTAAAAATCAAAGTAGATATTTTAGATCCACTAGGTGGCATTGATGAACGAAATAGTTATATTAACATGATTGATTATAATATCAATAATATTTACGAAGCGTTGAAGTAATGAACATTTGACAGTATAATATGAATAAATAGCGGCTTCGCTTTAAGCGAGGCCGTTTAACTCTATATGAGTAAGTCTGTAATAGTAGTAAAAAATTTAACTTACAAATTCGGTGATTTTATTGCTTTAGATAACATCACTTTTGTGATTGAACAAGGTGATATGATGGCGATCATTGGTCCTAATGGTTCTGGCAAAACTACATTACTAAAAAATATTATTGGTATTTACGAGCCGACTGCTGGCAACGTAAAAATTTTCGGCAAACAACCTCACCAAATAATCAAAAGTATTGGTTATGTTCCACAAAAATTTGAATTTGATCGTGATATCCCCATCACTGTTTATGAATTTATGGCCTTGGAAAAATGTGGAGAAGCTAAGCATAGTCGATCTAATATCCATCGGGCATTGGGAGAAGTTGGTTTACATAATATAGAAAACAGTAAATTGGGGGAATTATCAGGCGGACAATTTCAGCGAGTGATGATTGCTAAAGCGCTTCTGCATGAAAAAGAGATTCTGATTTTTGACGAACCCTCCACGGGAATAGATATTGTTGGTGAACAAACAATTTATGATTTGATTAAAAAAATTAATCAAGAACGAGGCACAACTTGTTTGATTGTTTCACACGAACTTAATGTGGTGAATAAGTATGCTAATAAAGTAATTTGTTTGAATAAAAAAATGATTTGTTCTGGCGCTCCTGAAACAGTTATTACTCCAGAAAATCTTAAACAACTTTATGGCATTGGTGCCGGACTTTATCATACACATTAATATGTTAGAAGCTTTACAATATCCATTCATGATACGTGCACTTGTTTCGGGAATTTTCATCGCGATACTTTTGGGTTGGCTAGGAACTTTTGTAGTTACCCGTAAAATGAGTTTGATTGGAGATGGTATTGCCCATGCTTCTTTGGCTGGTATTGCCCTGGCTCTTCTTTTAGGTTGGGCACCAATTCCCGTGGCAGCGGTTCTTTCTGTATTTATTGCATCTTTTATTTATTTTTTAGAAAAAAAGACAAAAATTTCCAGTGACATGGCTATTGCCGTCATGTTTACGACCGGCATGGCTATTGGCATAATTTTATTGCATTTTTATCAAGGATACCAACCAGAATTAGTTAGTTACTTATTTGGTAATATTCTAACGATTAATTCTAATGATTTGTGGAATATTATTGTTATTGGTTCAATTATTTTAGTTTGTTTATTTGTTTTTTATCGCAAAATATTATTTAGCACCTTTGATCCAATTGGTGCCTATCTGTCTGGAATAAAACCATGGATATATGACTTAATTCTTTATGTCTCTACAGCTGTGGCTATTATTTTGAGCATTAAACTTATTGGTATTATTCTTGTTAGTGCTCTATTGGTGACACCCAGCGCCATTGCTAGACTATTTTCAAAATCGTTTAAACACTTTACAGTTCTGGCTATTTTTATTTCAGCGGTAATAGTTTTCGTAGGGTTAATGGCTTCTTATTATTTAGATCTGCCTTCTGGTGCAACCATTGTCCTAACCGGTACGCTTTTATTTTTATTAAGTTTTGTGCTGTCATTTGTAATAAAACTTTTAAAATAAACATTTAAAATTTATGTGCATGTTTTGCAACAATAAATGTGGTGGAGCAGGTGATTTTTTTATCGCCTATGTTTTTCCGTTGCTTGTTCTGTTTTTATTGAAGATGAAAAATAAGGTATCCAATAAAAAACTGTTATAATTATTATCATTTAATCTTTTAAAATGGTGAGCCAAAGACTTATCATTTTTTATTTGACAAAAGACTATTTTGGGTATATATTCATAATAGGCAAAGTCAAAGGTCGATTGCCGTTAAATAAACTTATTTAACCCAAAAAATATGCCTAAATTAGACGGAACTGGTCCTGTTGGCCAAGGTGCTGGTAGTGGCCGTGGTATGGGAAATTGTGGCGGAGGCGGAATGCGTAGAAGTTGCTGTGGACGGCTAGGAGGAATGGGACGCAAATTTTTCTCCCCTAAAAATGAATTGTCCGCCTTGCAAGACAACGAACAATTTCTCAAAGATGAATTAGAGGCTGTGCAGGAAGAAATTAAGGCTGTGAAAGCCCAAAAATAAAAGAAGACCGATGTGGCCGTCCCGGCAGTAATGTCGGGACGGTGAGGTCTTCTTTATGGTATAATA
>CAZQHU010000024.1:0-2129 GCA_964592785.1 uncultured Gammaproteobacteria bacterium
CCCAAAGTCTGGTGCAAATCTTGTTTGGTAAATTCACTTGTTACAATAACATGCTTAGCTTTCCGGACAGCATGACGCAAAACTATTCTATGCGCTAAATCTTTAAACCAATAAACTAGTGGGCCGTGTGTACTCGCTTCTTGTCGCGGGTAATGGTACATGATGAGATCATGCACTGTGACTACGAAAAGTTTATTATAAAACAATGGCACATTCCAATGTGAAAAATGCATGAGATCTATATTTTCTTGATCAATTATTTTTTTAAACTTTATTTGTTCTTGCCAACTGTACCATGGTATATCTGCTATAACTATTCTAAATCGTAATTCACCCCTCAAGAAGGGGATGTTAGGGGGGGTGTTGGCACTTACAAACAACACATACTCATTTTCTTTATCCATTTCCATCAAACCCAAAACCAACTGCTCGACATAGCGACCAAGACCTGAATTTTGTGAACCCATCATTCTACAATCTATACCTATTTTCATATTAATAATTTAACAAACTCCTCCGCACTCTTCTGCCAACTAAACTCTCCCACTCTCTTCAATCCTCTCTCAACTAAAATACCACGCAATTTTTCATCAGTCAAAATTTTCTCCATGGCTTCCGCAATTTCCGCTACATTATGTGGGTCAATCAAGTACCCTGCTTCGCCTGCCACTTCGGTAAGTGATGAACGATTCGAGGTAATGACTGGAACGCCGACCGCCATGGCTTCCAAAACTGGCAAACCAAAACCTTCGTATAGACTCGGAAAAACAAATAAACTGGCATTTTGGTAAAGTACTGACTTTTCTTCGTCTGTGACATAGCCAAGATATTTAACACCTGCAGTTTCTTGAATTAATTTTAATAATTTTTTATTTTTCCAACCGCTACTACCGACAACCATCAGCTGATAGCTTATAGCTGATAGCTTATAGGCTTCTATAATAGATTCCACATTTTTTCTTGGCTCTAAAGTGCCAAGATATAAAATATACTTCTCTGATAAATTATAACTTTGTTTTATCTGTTCCTCATTCCTCATTCCTCGTTCCCCAACAACTCCTGGATTCAAAATTTTAATTTTCTCTTCAAAAATTCCATATTTCTCAACAACGTCATTTTTAGTGCATCGTGATGGCGTCAAAATAATATCCGCCTTCTGACACTTTCTTCGTGGTCTCAAAAAATAATGCCACAATCTTTGTTTCCAAGTAAAACATTCTGGCAAAAACTCAAAAGATAAATCGTGAATGATTTGGAGGTGTTTGACATGTTTGGAAAGATGGGTGAAATTTAAATTCGGTGAAAACCAAACACATTCGTCATTCTGAGCGAAATGAGCGCCAGCGAATGAAGCCGAAGAATCCCTTACTTCAATGAGATCTTTCGACTTCTCCGCCAGCTGGCGGATCCGCTCAAGATGACGAATTACTAATCTGTCTATCTTAATTATCTTCAACCATAATAACAAATTCAATAATTTATTCGGCCAACGAGTATAGACGTAATGTATATTGTCTTGATTCCATTTGGGAATATTATTCGAAACATCTTGTCGGGAATTGTAAAACAAATAATATTGGTTATCTTTATCCAAAGAAAAAAGAGCGCTGAGAAGACCATAAGTATACTCCCCAACGCCAGTACGATTTTTATCCATAAGACAGCGAATATCCACTACAATGTTCATAAATTCAAAAAATCAACAAAGCAATAAAACAAAAAATCATCTTCTATTTTTTTCAATATTTTGTATTTCTGTCCACAACATCGCACCAACTTCATCCGCTAATTTAAACAATTCATCATATTTATCTTTTTCAATTAAACCTTCATTAAAAAAAAATATATCAAATACTGTGTTTCCTTAAGCGAACCATACGATATCTCAAGAAAATTCAACCTATTACCTATTTTCACTCTAGCGTAACCTTCTATATAATTTAAAATTATTGAAAGACTTGCCCTATTCAACTGTGAAACCAAATTATATATTTCATACTTAGGAAAAATCTTCGTAACACCATAAACACCATGCACCAATTTATCCATCTTTATTTTCAGCTGCTTTTGGTAATCAAACATAACATTTTTTGCTTTTTTGTTTTCTTGCTTTATTGTTTTCTTGCTTT
>CAZQHU010000024.1:2229-5455 GCA_964592785.1 uncultured Gammaproteobacteria bacterium
TTGTTTTCTTGCTTTATTGTTTTATTGGTAGCTCACACTGGTTCCAACCCTTTTTAAACTCTTCATATTTATCTTCTACATATTCCCTAATATATTTTTTAAAATTATCTACACCAAATTTTTCTGCATGCTCACGAATCTTGGGGCTATCCCAATTTTCATGGTTAAAATGCATCACTGTGTCCAACAAAGATTCCCAGGTTTGATCTCGAAAAAATATTCCAGTCTCACCATGAACCACCGTTTCCCCAGCCCCGCCCACTGGATAAGCGATCACGGGCCGGCCAGCCGCCATTGACTCTATCGGCGTAATACCCAAATCTTCCACTTGTGGATGAAGAAAAGCTTTGGCTCGACTCATTAGTTCGGACTTTTCTTCATCTGTGACTAAACCCAAAAATTCAATATTATTTTTGGCAATTTTTTTGAGCTTTTGTAACTCTGGTCCAATCCCAAAAATTTTTAATTTATAACCCAGGCGATTGAAAACTTTTATTAGTAAATCAAAACGCTTATAAGGCACCAGACGACCGCCGGCCAAAAAATAGTCCCCTATTTCATTGGCAATTTTAAATTTTTCCACATCTACAGGCGGATAAATCACCTCGCTATCCCGACGATAGTATTTTTGAATCCGATTTTTTACAGTATGTGAATTGGCGATAAAATGATCTACTCTGTCCACGCTCATCTTATCCCAAAGACGTAAATGGTGAATCAGCCGAGGTAAAAAAGCTTTAATCAGACGATTATACTTTAAATCTTCCAAATATTCATGAGTATCAGTCCAAAGATAACGAGTAGGTGTGTGACAATATGAAATATGAAGAGTATTAGGTCGAGTCAAAACACCCTTGGCAAAAGCTGAAGTAGAGGAAATTACCACCTCAAAATCATGCAGATTGTGACGCTCGGTAGCGAGTGGCATCCAAGGGAGATACCATTGATATTTTTTTCTTCCCCAAGGCAGACGACTAATAAATGATTCCCGTACGTCAGCTTCTACAAAATAAGGAATTTTATTCTTATCGTGAAATAAAACAAAAATCGGCGCTTCCGGCCAAATCTCATGGAACGCTTTCAAAACTCTTTCTGCTCCTCCATCTTGTGACAAATAATCATGGACTAACGCAACTCGCATATTAACACTTATCAATTATTACAGTACTATACTACTTTTCTCTTTTTAAACACTACAAATGGTGTCTTGATAAAAATAATAAAATCCAAGAGTAAACTCCATTTCTCTATATAAAAAACATCCAACTTCATTTCTTCTTCAAAAGACAAATCACTACGTCCAGAAATCTGTGCCAAGCCAGTAATACCAGGCTTCAAAGTAAAAACTGTAGGAAATTCATTTTCATATTTTTCCACTTCGCGTGGCTGATGTGGCCGTGGCCCGACAATACTCATTTCCCCCTTCAAAACATTAAAAAATTGTGGTAATTCATCTATACTCCAACGACGAATAAACCGTCCAAAACGAGTAACGCGCGGATCATCAACAATCTTATAAATCGGACCGGTTTTGGAATTTTTTTCTTTAATCAATTCTTCCTCTTTTTTCAAAGCCTCGAAACCTGCTTCACCAAACTGCACCCCGGTGCTGTCCTTTTGATACATGGAACGAAATTTATAAGTAAAAAATTTCTGACCGCGAATTCCCACTCTTTCATTTTTATAAATAATTGGCCGACCAGTTTCAATAAGAATAATCAAAGCAGTCAAGATAAAAATTGGGGAAAATAAAAGAATCACTAATAAAGAAAAAAATAAATCAAAAACTTTTTTGGCCACTCGACCCCAGCCATCAAGTGGTGTTTGACGTAGCTCCACCATCGGCACCCCAGCCAAAGCTGAAACTGACATATTGGTGGAAAAGGTAGAAAATAAATCAGCTGAATATTTAAAAACTTTGTGATGAAGATTGCAATATTCAATCGCCGCCAAAGTTTCTTTTTCACTAGCGCGAGGGTTGATAAACAAAACTTCATCCACTCCCAATTTGGTGATTTCTTCACTAACTCCTTTATTAAAACTGGAAAATTCACCAATAATTTTATAACCTAATTCCTTTCTCTGACGCAAAAAATGAATAATCTGTCTCGCCACTTCCTCTCCGCCAATCACCGCCACTTTTCTCAAACCTACCCCCCAACGATAAAGTAATCCTTTGAAACCACGCATCAAGATTCTCCCCAAAGCAACATAAACCACAGCAAAAGCCCAGCTGGCAGCCACTAAGAAACGAGAATCAAACTGCTCCAAAGCAAACATCACATAAACTGCCACAGCTGCAAGACCAGCTGAACAAGCCAAAACTACTCTGGTCAAATCTCGAGAAAGTTTGCGATTGGGGTTGGTAGAATAAAGTCCAGCCAAAGCAAAAATTACCAGCCAACCAAGAGCTACTAAAAAACCAATATTTAAAAATTCTACTAATGATAAATCAAAAATCACCGGCTTCAAACTTACCGCCCAATCAGTAAACCGTAAATAATAGGCGGATAAAGCAGCTAATAATAAAAGCAAAAAATCTATTGGTACCTGCAAAACCATAAGAATTACTTCTGAACGTTTCATAGATGAATATTAAATATCTAACATCTTTAGTTTAACCAAAAAACACCTTTTAGTCAATAAAATATAATAAAAAAACGCCCTGTAGAATAAGGACGAATTTTTATATTCATTACATAGCTGTAAGCCGAATTTTGTCCGGCAAAGTCCGGAGGACGTCGCCAGGATGATCATTTATCTAGATCTATTGTTGCCAACAGATTCAAACCCATTCGATTTCTCTCAGGGTAATAACGAGCTAACTTTTCCAGGGCTTCGCTACGCTTCGCCCTGTAAACCAGTTATATTTGTTTTTACAAAATATAGCCAGCTTGCCCGGCGAAGCGTAGCGGAGCCAGGGCTGCTCTTTCTCTAAGTAGGGCTTACCACTCTGGTTCCTCACGGACCAGAGAGTACAGTAGCTTTTGACTCGAGATCAAAAACTTCCATACACTTTTCACCTTTCGTTCTGCGTAGCAGAACGATCCTGAGCGAGCTCAAGCGAGTCGAAGGGCTAAGTACCCTTCGGCAAGCTCAGGATAATTTTGCTACGCAAAATTAGTATTGTCTCTGTGGCGCTATCCCGTTCCAAAATCTCACGACTTGGAAGGTGGGTATTACCCACTACTATTGCCAACTAAATGGCTAGAGTTCGGACTTTCCT
>CAZQHU010000024.1:5555-8323 GCA_964592785.1 uncultured Gammaproteobacteria bacterium
GATCATCTACTATGCAATGAACGGGAGTTATTATAACAAAAATTGATCCCTTTGTCAACTGGTGCCCAGGGCGGGATTTGAACCCGCATGAGTTTCCCCGCTACCACCTCAAGGTAGTGCGTATACCAATTTCGCCACCTGGGCTTTACCCTGAACCCTTTGTGGTTTAGGATTAAAATTTTCTTTCTTTACCCACAATCATCTCCACTCTACTGCGAACAAGTTTTATTTTTATTTTTGTTTCTTTGGATTCAGCCCCATCAGCTCGTACCACAAAAGGACTCTTGGCTGAAACAATCATTTCTTCAAAAGGAAAAACACTCGGTTCTTCATAATCTATTTTCCACAATCTTTTTTTCAAAGGCTGTAAAAAAGCTTCCAACTTCCCATCCTGAGGATGAATCACATAATCTTTACTGCCCTCTCTGCCTTTTCTCAAATAAGGTTGTAAATTACAAACCACCAATTCCATCAAACCTTCCGAGCTAACTTTGAACTTCTCATCATATTCTACATTGATGCGACTGGGTGGAATATAAAGCTGGGAAACAAAATAACGATTATTAAACCAACCCACATCCAGTTTCAATTTCCTTCTCCTGGCCAAAACATCGGCCGCCTCAAGACCCACAGGAATGCCCAAAATTTGCGCAATACTATTATTCTCTCCTACCGGCAAAAAACCAAATAAAACATCACAGGTGGCAGCTCGGGACAAAACATGGCCAAAAGTTCGGTCATTGCCGACGATCACGATCGCAGTCACACCCTTCTTCATTTCTTCCTCAATCACGGCTTTGGCATTGGTAAAATTCTGTAACCGAATAATCTTACCAGCAATACCAAAATCCGTCAAGCGTGTTTCCATGGCCTTGACGATCGCATCATACTTTTTTTGGCGTAAAAATTCATCGTAAAGATAAACGTACATAAAAAAATCAAGACCAGAAGACCAAAAGATTCCATGACAGGCAAATCTTAACTGATCTTTTGATCTTATTTAAATACTTAAACTAACTCCCCTTCGTTTTCTTTCCTTTCTTTGGTTTTACTAAAAATTGGTTTTTTTTCCACTTCATCAAGATTGATACCTTTCATAGTCAGCTTACCTTGTATCAAAGCACCGGCAGCGACACTCAAAATTTTACAATCAACATCACCAGAAACTTGAGCAGTCTCACTCAGATCCAAACGATCCAAGACTTTCACATTACCCTTGACTGAACCAGAAATAATTGCGCTTCCTGCTCGCACATTGGCCAAGATTTTGGCGCCCGGCTCCACTGTCAAGAGTTTACTAGTTTTCACTGAACCAGAAACTGTACCTTTGACCACAATATTGCCTTCGGAAGAAAAATCCCCTTCTACAGTTACCGAAGGCCCCACCACTGTCTCTACATCGTCGTGGGTACTGCTGGGAGGCAGGGGGGCAAAATTGACTTCATTCTGAGGTTTTTTGAACATAAAAATGTTGTTTAAAAGTAATTTTTTAGTTTTTATTAAGTTTTTATATAATACAAAAATTTTTGGAAAAAAGCAAGTAAGAGAAATGTGGGATGAGGAAAGTGGAATGAGGGACGAGGAACGGGGAACGAATCAACTTTTTGATTTAATAAAATTTGTTAATAAACCACCAACTATATCTTTTGTCTTACAAGTATAATCAAATTGTTCTTTATTTATAAAACCTAAATCAAAAATAACCAACAATTGACATTCTAATTCTCTAAAAGATCCTCTGGCAATATTATAAAAGTGCAATTTATCTTTTTTACTCACTCTACTATATCCTTCAACTATATTTGAAAGAACGGAAACAACTGCACGTCGCATTTGTGAAATCAAACCAAATTTTTCATTGTCTGGTAATATATTACTTAACCTATAAATAATCACAATCAATTTTCTACACTCCGCAACCAATTTTAAATCCAAAATAGCTTTAGGCAAAGACATAAACTATTTACTTCCACGTTCCTCTGTCTTCCCGTTCCTCTGCCCCCCGTTCCCCGTTCCCCTCAAAGGTATCCAAAACCCAAACTCACTCCCCTGACCAAGACCAGGACTTGTCGCCCAAACTTGTCCACCATGAGCTTCAATAAATTTCTTGCAAACATAGAGACCCAGGCCTGTGCCGTTGACATTGGTGCCAGTAACATTTTTCCCTCGATAAAACTTGGTAAAAAAGTTGACTTCATCTTCCCGGCCAAAGCCGATTCCACTATCAATAACCCGAACTACCAACTGGCTATTCTCTACCTCTGCTTTCACTTCTATTTTCCCTTGATGACTATATTTGATAGCATTGTCCACAAAATTATAAACTACATGACGAATTTTTTCATCATCCATCACCACTTTTTTCAAATTTTTATTTGGTTCCCAAACAATCTTCAGTCTAGCCTGTCTGGCTTTTTCACTCAACTCTTTTACTACGCCGGAAACCAAACTATTCACATCGCTTTCTGAAAAAACAAACTTGGTCCGACCTTGTTCAATACGAGAAATGTTTAGAAAATCATCCACCAATTTGACCAAATGTTCATTACTCTCATCCATTTCATTCAAAACTTCTGTCATTTTTGATGTGGTTTTACCATAAGCGCCATCTTTGATAAGTTCAATATAACCTTTTAGAATAGACAGTGGTGTCCGAAGCTGGTGTGAAGCAATAGAAAGGAACTCTGTTTTCTGACGATCTAGCTCCTGCAAACGCAAATTAGCTTTTTCCAAAGAGTGGGCGAGGTCTGTAATTTCCTCACGACGTT
>CAZQHU010000025.1:0-6055 GCA_964592785.1 uncultured Gammaproteobacteria bacterium
TAATGGCTGAAGAAAAATTAAAAACCGATAAAAGCTTTGTGGGGATTTTTGGTTACCTTCGAGATTTACAAAATTTTTTAACGACAATTCCTTCGGAACAGACTATTTTTTCAGTATCTTCGTTGATTAAATTTTTTGAACCCACATTGATTGATAATTTTTTAAAAAATACCGAAGATGAGGAATTGAAAGATAAATTAATTCAACGTTTAATATTGTTATATTTAGCTCTAGGTTTGCCTTTTGCCGAAGAGGTTCTTTCTCCAGAAGAATTTTTGGATATTACGAGCGGTCTTAAGAAAGATTATCGCTTGCTCTTACTTGTTCGTACTCTAGGTAAAATTGTTAATGGTGAATTGGATTTTTCTGCTTATGAACAAGGTTTGTTGGCTTTATTGCCTCCTCAGTCGGCCAGTTTTGTAAAAGATCAAGTAAATTTTGGCAGTGCTTTGACAGTGTTTTTGACTTTGGTGGCTTTGTGGCAGAATTTTGATAAACTATCGGATTTTAGTCAGAGTTGGTTATTGTCACAGTATTTACATTTATCAGTTGCTTTGGGAATAAATACTAACAGAGTTTTGGATAGTTTAATAAAAACTATCAAACCTGGGGTGATGAGACAAGAAATGATTGATGCTGTTGGTGGGGCAATATTTTCTTCCGAAGAAGAAGTTTTGATTTCCGCTCGTCAGCCAGTTTGGAAAAAATTAGCAGAAATTGTTCAAGCTTATAGTTTGACTTTTTTGCCCGGCAAGCCTGATGGCTATAAACAAGAAGAATTTCTGCAAACTCTTTATAAAGGAGAACCAGAAGCAGAACTCTATCGTCGTTGGTTGCGTCCGGTTTTACAATTGGTTTTTTTGGTGGAAGAGTGGCACAGTCAAAATTTATCTTAAATATATGTCTCCTCAGCAACCCACTATCCTAGTCAAGAAAGCCGACGGTTCGTCGGTGCGTTTGACTATGGAGGAGTTTCGTCGTTATCAAGAAGACAAAAAAGCAAAAAAACCAGAAAACAAAATAGTTGAACCAGAAAAAATGGAATTGATGGAGAAATCAGAAGAGGCTTTGGCAACCAGTACACCGGTGGCTGAAGTTTTTGTGAATGAAGCAAAAGCCCACACAGAGGAAAGTGGAAAGAGGAAAGAGCCGGCCCGCCATGCTTCGCAAGGCGAAGCGGGCGGGGGACGAGGGACAGGAAAGGAAGTGAAAAGTGAAGAAGTAATAGTGAAGAGTGACAGGGTGACGAATGAAAATACTAAACAAATATTAAATACAAATATTAAGCCAAAAATTTCGTCCGATGAAGCTATAAGCTACCTGCCCGACATGCCGTCAAGGCAGGCGGGTAAGCAAACCTTAGGCATGAGCTCAGGTCGAATGCAAGCTAAAAGCTCCAATGTTAAGCAGTGGAATGAAGAAGATGTTAGGCCTTTACTTGAAGAAGAAATCACTAGACCAAAAACAGAAGAGGAGAGAGTTTTGCCAGACAAGCGAGAAAATGTTTATGAGGCAGTCATTGGTTCTTTAAAATTTCCTGTTAGCAGTGATCTGGAGGGGAGAGTGCAGTCTCTCATAGTCTCCCGAATCAAAGATATTCGCACTGATGAACAAGTGTTGGAGTATGCTCTTCGTGAAGTTGCCAAAGGTGGTCTGGGTTTCAGTCAAACACAAGCTGAAGAATTATTACAGGCGATTTTGAGTTTTGGCGAAATAAAAAATTTTCAAATCAAAAAAGCCGAAAAACAAATTGAAAAACTAGAATCAAGAGTAGACAATTTTAAGATTGAAGAATTTGGAAACCAACCAAAGTCAAGCGCCCAAATCAAAAATTATTCAGCCAGGCCAGTCTTACATGATGTGGTCCCTGCACCTTTAGCAATAGCGCCAGAAGAAAAACGCACAGTTGGTCCTTTGGAAGAGTTTTCTGAATTCAGACTTATAGATTTTCGTCGTTTATCAGCTGATCCTGAGAAAGCAGGGAAAATTTTACAAGATAAATTTGCTGTTTTGAAAAAAGAATCTTTTTTATTTTATTTGCAGGCCGTACAAGCTTGGTATCGAAGTCCGCTTTATCGTGAGTATTTGGCTATAGTGGCGCAGTCAGTGGAAAATAGAAAAAAAGTTAGAGAAATTTTTGTTAGTCAAGGACGTGAAAGTTTGCAAGAAGCTGAATTTAACGCTTTGGTCAAATTGCACGAGCATTTGAGTACTTGAAAAATATGCAACAATTCGTAGTACCACAATTTATTGAAGTTGAAGATAAGATTTTTGGTCCGATTACCACACGGCAATTTTTGATTATTTTGGCTGCGGCATTGGTTATTTTTATTGCTTACAAATTTGCGGATTTTACTTTATTTTTAATAATTTTAGTAGCGATTGGCGGTTTGGCTTTGACCTTTGCTTTTGTCAAGGTTAATGGCCAGACTTTCCATTATTTTTTATTGAATATTTTGCAAACTGCAAGGCGTCCTTCTTTGCGAGTTTGGAACAAGAATTATACAGAAGAAGAACTAAATTATCTTAGACAACGTCAGCCAGAAGAAATTATCAAAAAAGAAGCTCGCAAGCCAGTACGTACTGAACATATTCGCAATTTGTCATTGGTGGTGAATACCGGCGGTTTTTATCGTCCCGAAGATGATTTTTAAAATTTCAATATTTGGTATTTTGTGGTACAATTGAATTGTCAAAATAAAAGTCTATGGCAGAAAAAAAAGAAACCCAAATAAAAAAGAAAAAATCCAGACCTAGTGCTCAGGCTTATTTGCCTATTGCCGAAGTAAAGGATGGAGTTTTGATCTTGAAAGATGGCACTTTACGATCAGTACTTATTACTTCTTCTGTGAATTTTGCTTTGAAGACTGAGGATGAACAAAATGCTCTTATTTCTTCTTATGTAAGTTTTTTAAACGGTTTGGATTTTCCTTTGCAAATAGTGGTGCAATCTCGCAAATTGCAGATTAAGCCTTATTTGGAAAAATTAATAGCCAAAGAAAAAGAACAAGTGAATGAGTTATTGCGAGTGCAGATTGCCGATTATCGGGCTTTTGTCAAAGAGTTTGTGGAAATTGGCCAGATCATGACCAAGAGTTTTTATGTGATTGTACCCTATGATCCATTGTCCAATAAGAAAAAAAGTTTTTGGTCTCGTTTTCAAGAAGTGCTTCGTCCGGCCCTGACTGTACGACTGAAAGAAGAACGTTTTCAAAAACGTAAAGGCGATTTGGATATGCGCGTACGTCAGGTGATCTCTGGATTGGCTAGCATGGGCTTGGAAGTCCAACAATTGGATTCTCAGGCTTTGATTGAATTGTTTTATTCCACCTATAACCCGGATATTTCCTTTGCTGAAAGTTTACAACCAATCAATCAATTACAAATAGAAGATATTTCATAGCGATTAGATTCCCGCTTTCCTGCCCGCAATGCTAAGCATAGCGTTGCAGGCGGGCGCGGGAATGACAAAATTATTATGGCTTTCAAACCATTGACAAATAAAAAAACAGGAATGCTTGGTAGAGAGCAAGCCAAAGAAGATTTGCGAAAGCAGAAGCAAAAAGAGGAATTGATTACTCTGGAAGAAGAGAGGGTTTATCGTCTTGGTACAGTGGCTATCCGCGATCTCATTGCTCCTTCAGCGTTTCGAGTAGAGTCAAATTATATACAATTAGGCGATATTTTTTTGCGTACTATTTTTGTGATTACTTATCCTCGTTATATTGCTGTTGGCTGGAGCTCTCCGATTTTGAATCTCAATACCACGATGGATGTTTCCATGTTTTTTTATCCAGTGCGCTCAGAAGTGATTTTGAAACAATTAAAAAATAAAGTTGGGGCTCTGCAAGCTCAGCTTTCGGCCGATGCTGAAAAAGGTGCACCTCGTGATCCTCTGCGTGAGACTGCTTTGCGCGATATTGAACAACTCCGCGATGATTTGACTCAAGGGGTGGAACATTTTTTCCAATTTGCTTTTTATGTGACCATTTATGCTTCCAGTAAGGAAGAATTGGATCGTACTACCGAAGATATTGAAAATATTTTTGGTTCCAAGTTGATTTATTCCAAACATGTTCTTTATCAAGCAGAGCAGGGCTTTACTTCCACATTACCCTTGGCCATAGATGAGTTGCAGATTGCTTTCAATATGAATTCTTCGCCGATTGCTGCTTCTTTTCCTTTTATGTCTTCAGAATTAACCAGCGACGATGGTATTTTGTATGGTATCAATCGCCATAATAATAGTTTGATTTTGTTTGATCGTTTTTCTTTGCAAAATGCCAATATGGTAGTTTTTGCCATGGCCGGTTCAGGCAAATCTTATGCGGTCAAGTTGGAAGTTTTGCGTTCTTTGATGATGGGCACGGATATTATTATTATTGATCCAGAAATGGAATATATGCACCTATGTGAGGCAGTGGGCGGGACTTATGTTAATATTTCTTTGGCTTCTGAATCCAAGATCAATCCTTTTGATTTGCCACGTCCTGTAGGTGAACAGGTTTCAGCCGAGGATATTATTAGGAGCGCGATTATTACTATCAAGGGGCTGGTGCGTATAATGTTTGGCTCTATGACCACAGAAGAAGACTCTATGGTGGATCGAGCGCTCAAAGAAACTTATGCCAAAAAAGATATTACCGCTGGCAGTGATCTTTCGTCCGGAGTGGAACCGCCGATTATGCAAGATCTTCAAGAAATTTTGGAGGGCATGGAAGGAGCTGAAAAATTGGTTTTGCGATTACAAAAGTTTACCGAAGGTACTTTTTCCGGACTTTTCAATTCACCGACGAATGTTAACATGAATAACCAACTAGTAGTTTTTTCTGTACGTGATTTGGAAGATGAATTAAGACCAATGGCTATTTATAATCTTATCAATTATGTTTGGAATATTGTGCGCAGTGAGCGTAAGAAAAGGCTCTTGATCATTGACGAAGCTTGGTGGTTAATGACCCATGAAGATAGCGCCAAATTTATTTATGCTTTGGTCAAACGTTGTCGTAAATATTATTTGGGGGTAACCACGATTACTCAGGATGTCAATGATTTTTTGCGTTCCCAATATGGTCAGGCCATTGTCAATAATTCTGCTTTGCAATTGCTTTTGAAACAATCTCCAGCTGCTATTGAAGTTGTTCAAAAAACTTTTATGTTGACTGAAGGTGAAAAATATTTGCTTTTGGAAAGTGCAGTTGGTGAAGGAATATTTTTTGCTGGTATGAAACATGCAGCCATCAAAGTAGTGGCTTCTTATACCGAAGATCAATTGGTAACTTCTGATCCGCGCCAGCTTCTAGAAATTGAAAAAGCCAAAAAAGAATTTGAACAACAAATGTTGAATAAGTAAACGGTTCACTCCGAACTCCGACTCAAGTTGGGGTGAGGAATCTTTCTTAGGATAAGACTTTTTTAAATCAATAGTTATTTACCAATAAGCGTTCGGGGTAGGAAAGATTCCTCGTGACGCTCGGAATTAAATTAAAATATGATCACTCTTCGCCAAAGAATATTTATTACCATCAGTGTAGTGGTGGGCTTGTTGATTGTTTTTCTCTTACTTTATTATTTTGTTTTCAAGACTGAAAGTCGTCCTCGGCAGATTTTGGATTCATTTTTGGGAGTTTCATCACCAACCAGTGACGAAACAGGGAGTACTTCCGGGCAAGATGCAGAAAATATCATTCCGGTTTTTGGTGAGTATTCTCCCGAAGTTTATGCCAAGCAGTTAGCGCGGATTTTTGTAGAACGATTTGCCACTTTTTCCAATCAAAATAATAATCAACATATTGAAGATGTTTGGGAGATGAGCACACCCTTAATGCAAAAATGGTTAGAAACTCAAAAATTGTCTCCAGCCCTCATTTATCAAGGTCAAACCACCAGGGTGATAGCTTCTCGAACTCTTTCCTTCACTAATAATGAAGTTGTAGTTTTGGTGGAAACTCAGCAGGAATTGGAACAAAATAATGAAAAACAAGTAGTCCAACGTTCTGGAAGAGTGGAATTGGTAAAAGTTGGCGAAGATTGGAAGGTTGATGGTTTTTATTGG
>CAZQHU010000026.1:0-2069 GCA_964592785.1 uncultured Gammaproteobacteria bacterium
GCGGAGAGGACAGGATTTGAACCTGCGAGGGCTCACGCCCAAACGGTGTTCGAGACCGTCGCCTTAAACCGCTCGGCCACCTCTCCACTACCTCACCAGGTTATCATAAAATACTGCAATTTAAAAGCCCCTTTACGGGGCTTTTATTTATTCTTTTGTTTCTTCCACCACAGTCTCAGGTACCACTTCGGTTGGATCAATTTCTTTCTTTTCAGCTTGTACTACTACATTTTCTACTTTTTCTACTTTATTACCTTTCTTTTCTTTAAGTTTTTTCTTGTAAGTTCGCAAGTAATAAGGTTTGGCTTGACGCACCTGCATCTGACGAACCAACTCTATTTTTACTACCACTGGAGAATGGATGGGAAAAATTTTCTCTACTCCCACACCATTGGAAATTTTACGCACTGTCACGGTAGCACCGGCCTCATTGCCATGTTTAACCGCAATCACCATACCTTCAAAAACCTGTACACGCTCTTTTTCTTCTCCTTTAGCATTAAGTTCTTTAATTTTTTGATGAACCTTGATAATCATCCCCGGTCTTAGGGCTTGACGAATATCTTCTGACATAAAAATATAATTAGGGAGAGGTTGGGATAAATAACTGCCAACATCACAAATTGATTTAGGAATGGCGCTATATTACTATAAAAGCCAATATTTGTCAAGTGCGCCTTGCTTGCTCTATCAAAGACCTGATTTGTTCCACTGTTTGTTCAAAATACCCATCTTTATTAACAATTTTGTAATCATAATCCCCCGAAGATTCAATCTCTTCTTGGGCTATTTTTAGACGTTTTTGTAAAGTTTTTTCATCCACTCCACCCCGCTTACGAATGCGTTCAGCCAAAATTTCCAAACTTTCTGGAAGTAAAAAAAATGATAAATGTTGAATATTTTGTTTATCCAAATTATGCTTACCATTTACTTCTATCTGAGTAAAAACTATTTCATATTTATCCAAGGCAAAAAATAAATGTTTTTTTTCAATTCCATAATAATTGCCAGCATAATTATTATATTCTACCAGTTCTTGATTGGTAATCTTTTTTTCAAATTCTTCAGCTGTCACAAAATAATAATCTACGCCTTCTTGATTTCCCGGACGAGGAAGACGTGTGGTCGTAGTCACCAAACGGGCGCTATTGGGCAATAATTTTATCAAAGCATTGATCACTGAATCCTTACCTCCACCCGAAGGTGAAGAAATAACCACTAAGAGACCCATATCATTTCAAATTATTTAAATAAGTTTGTAATTCTTTTGGCAAAAGACTTTCAAAACACTGTCTATCACCGGATAAATCATCAAAACAAAGTTTGGTAGAATGCAAAAATAATCTACCCAAAATTTGTTCACTTTTTTTAATCAATTTTTTATTACAATAAAGACTATCCCCAACCACCGGATGATTGTAAGCAAACATATGCACCCGGATCTGATGCGTTCGCCCGGTGTGAATCCTTACTCGAAGCAGAGTAAAACGAACAAATTTCTTTTCTACCCAAAACTCTGTGATTGCCTCTTTACCAGGTTGAATTTTATTAACATTTTTTACTTTCAAAACATTAGTTTTGGGACGGGACACCATTTTGCCTTCCTTACCCCGATCGATGTCAAAATCAATCAGACCTTCTTCTTTATCCAATTGTCCATAAACCAAAACTAAATATTCCTTTTCTGTGGTCCGCTCTTGAAACTGTTTTTTTAAATGTTTAAACATTTTTTGTGTTCTAGCCACTACCAGTAAACCCGAAGCTTCTTTATCCAAACGATGAACAATACCTGGACGCTCAGGAGAATCACCAACCTTTTTTATTTCCGGGTACTTTGATAAAAGTTGTTCCACTAGAGTACCTCCTTCTCCGGCTTGAGTGGGATGCACCAAAATTCCTGAGGGTTTTTCCAACACCAAATAATCTTTTGTTTCAACAATAATTTTTATATTCTGACTTTTCATATAAGTAAAATCAGTATAGCCAAATACTCTTGAAAAATCAAGCTGGGCATGCTATACTCACAGCTGTCAAAGCGCGCATAGCTCAGTGGTAGAGCACCACCCTTA
>CAZQHU010000026.1:2169-5981 GCA_964592785.1 uncultured Gammaproteobacteria bacterium
TAAGGTGGCCGTCGATGGTTCGAATCCATCTGCGCGCACATTCGCATTGTCCTCGTCGTTCAACGGATAGGACTTCAGCTTCCGGAGCTGAAAATGCGCGTTCGATTCGCGCCGAGGGCACCTTGATCTCAAAATTTATTGAGATTTTTTTATTCAAAAAATTAAAAATAAATTTTTAATTTAAAAAAATATTTTTTAATTGATAAAAAATAATATCCATAATAAGTTTATCAAACTGTAAAAAAATAAATTTCAAAATTTAAAGTTATGCACAGGTTTGTTTGACAAAACTATTTTCAAAAATCTTAAAACATCATATACTATTGGTAGGTCGATAAAATTTTCTGTGTAAAAATTTTTACGCAAAAAAATTTTAGAAAAAAATTTTACAGACATGCTTGTCCTGTGAAGTTTATCTCTCCTGCGTATGTGATCAGTTGGTGTGCGCCATGGTCACATCAAAAAATCTTAAAAACGCAGTAAAAAAAGAAAGGGGGTGCCCAATATGGCCGCTAAGAAAAAAGCTAAAAAGAAAGTTGCTAAGAAAAAAGTAGCTAAAAAGAAAGTTGCTAAGAAACCAGCCAAGAAAAGAAAAGTAGCTAAGAAGAGAAAATAATTTTTCTTCCAAAAAACCCTGTACTATTGTGGTACAGGGTTTTGTTTTATTTCAAATCCAATCCTACTTGTTTGAGTTTCCCTCGGTTTTCATCAGTAAAAACTTTGACCACGCCATACTCGCCATCAAAACCTGGTTTGATAAAGATATCACCACTTCTTACTCTATCTATTGCCTGAGCAATTATTGGTTTTGATACTTTTTCAATTTCTTTGATTTGAATATTTAATAAAATATTAAATTCTGTGCCAAATTTTTTAATTAAATTATCATATTCCACTTTGACTGTTTTAGTTTTTACTCCAACTTCCAAAGCATCAGCAATTATTTCTGGCAAAGGTACCAAACTTTTGAAAGGCACCCTATTTGATTTACTCTGAGCCTGCCGAAGAGCTTCTTCTACTGTTCTGTCGGCCAATTCTTCAACTCGATTCAAAACACCAATCACTAATGGTTTTTTACATTCAGGGCAAATGCCTTTTAATTTTTTGGTTTGCTCTGGATGACAAGAAAAATCGCAATCACGATGGCCGTCAATATGATACCGCCCTTCCTCTGGATGCATTTCAATAGTATATAAAAATTCACTTTTATTTTTATTTTTTATAATTTGAAAAATTTTATCATAAGTAACATCTTTCATCTCAGCAAAAGACAAAACATTTGCTTCACGACCTATTCTTTCGAGACTATGGGCATCAGAATTGGAGACTAAAGAAATTTCGTCCAAAGATGAAAGTCGCCAATTCATAGATGGATCACTAGACGGCCCAGTTTCAATAGCGAAAATATGTGAAGTTAACTCATCAAAAGCTTCCTCCAAACTATTGTAGCCACTCTTGGAGCCAAAAATCCCAAACCAGGGCGTCCAGGCATGAGCCGGGATCATGATCATTCTCTCATCCACTTCTAGCATTATTTGTAGTAATTCTTTAACTGTCAAACCTAAGATTGGTCGACCATCGGAACGTAAATTGAAACCCATTTCTGTCAGTTTATTATTAAATTTCTCCGCCACTTCAATATTCGGTGCAAATATACACACATGGATCCTCCGGGTTTGGTCTTTATGTTTTTTGATGCAAGCCAATTCTGTCCCGATAATAAATTTTGTTTGGTTATTCCCCCTTAATAAGGGAGGATTAAGGGGGGTGTTGGCAATTTTTAGCTTATAAACTCCTGAATTTTCAATTTCTTCTAAACTTTCTCTAACATGTTCAAACCACCGTGGGTGAGTGAAATCTCCGGTTGCCACAATGTCTACCCCACGGATAACACAATTCTCAGCAATCTTCGGCAACTCCAAACTAGGACTGCAAGCCCGCGAATATTTGGAGTGAATGTGGAGGTCTAAAATTTGTTGCAACATACTATTAACTACTCATAAATAATATTCTCTTCTTCTAGTCTTCTAAGACCTTCATCGTTTTGCGTTTCTTCAAAAACTTGTATAAGAAGTCCGGGAGTGCGAGCAATGATAAAAAATATCTTGGCCATATCCCAAGGGAAACCCAGATCCGAAATAATCGCCCCCATCGCTCCATCAATATTAAGCGGTAATTTTTTAGAAGAAATTTTATTTAGTTCTTCTTCTATTTTTTCCGCCAAAATACAATGTTCTTTATAAAATTCTAAATCTTTAGCAATCTCCAAAAGTTGGTTCGCTCTTAAATCATCTTCCAACACCGCATGCCCATAGCCTGGAACTCGCATTTTATTTTGTTTGTACTCTATTAACACTTGTTTAATATCTGTTTTTATATTTGTTTGATAAAACTTCGCCGCGCCTTCAATGGCACTACCATGTCTATCTCCCATAGCCAAAATCCCCGCCGCAAATGCCGTATGCAAACTATTTTTTGCCGAAGCCACAATACGAGCAGTAAGAGCCGAAGCTGTACCTGGACCATGGTCAATGCCTGCTACGAACATGGCATCCAACATTTTAATTTCATTCTCTCTCGGCAATTTCCCTTTTAAAATTAAATAAATCACTTGGGTAAAGCTATATTTGCCTACCAGATCGGATAATTTATGACCACGAATAAATTCTTCACCGTTTTGAATTTTGGTAATATTAGTTTTGATTTTCATATTTTTTTTCATTCCGATCCCGAGCGTAGCCGAGAGGGAGGAATCCCTTTTTGACGCATCGAAAAATAAATTAAAGTTAAATTTTATTTAATGCACTTAATGTTGCTTTAAAAAGTAACCTCTCCCCGTTTCATCAACGGGTCGAGATTAGTAAAGCCAACTCCTCATAATTATCCGCGATCATTACCCCTACCTCGCGCAAAGCTTTTTCTTTTTCTTCCGCGCTCTGTCCCCGACCCACAATCGCCCCGGCATGACCAATATTCATGCCTTCTGGAAACACATTGGCAAATTTGCCACCAATATAAATTGCCAGGGGTTTAGTATAACCACCTTTTTTAATTAGATCAACAATCTCAAATTCATAACTTCCACCATGCTCGCCAAAAATAACTACTGCTTTGGTTTGTTCATCTTCCTCAAACAATTTTAACAAATCCGCATAAGTTGTGCCCATAAGTAAATCACCGCCGACATGCACGGCTGTACTTTGCCCCATTCCCACTTTTCGTATTTGCCAAGACAATTCATTGGTCATGCCACCAGAACGAGAAATAACGCCGATCGACCCAGGCTGAAAAATTTCATTAACCAAAGGACCACCAACCACACCAATCCTGCCCACACCTGGACTGATAGAACCAAGTGAACTTGGCCCAATTATTCTAATATTTTTTTCTTTGGCGGCCGCTAAACAATAGGCTGTGTCTTTGATCGGTATCCGTTCCACAATAACATTGATAAGTGGAATATCATTATCTATAGCTTCAAGAATTGCAGTCTTGGCAGCAAACGGGGGGACAAAGATTGCGGAAACCCAATTGTCATCCCGAACTTGTTTCGGGATCTTTTCTACATCCGATTGTTGTTCTAAAGATGCTGAAACCCTCCATTTCGGCGGGCAGGCAAGTTCAGCATGACAAACCAACGCCTCTTTTACAGTATTAAAAATTGGTTTACCTTCCACTTCTTGTCCACCTTTATTCGGCGTCACACCACAAACCACATTTGTACCATAATCAAGCATGGCCTTGGCGGCTTTCTGCCCCTCTTTCCCGGTCATGCCTTGGATCAGGACTTTTGTATTTTGATTGATTAAAAT
>CAZQHU010000027.1:0-5821 GCA_964592785.1 uncultured Gammaproteobacteria bacterium
CCAACACCAGAATCTAAGGAGCGACCCGTGCATGAATATAGTGTTAATTTTTTGTCATACACTCATTCTGAAGCAGAAAAAGCGGAAAGAACTTATGATACAGATGGCTTATTGGATATGTTAAGGGATTGGTGGAAGCAAATATGTGATGAAAACAATATAGATCCAAATGACAAAAAATTAAAAAATGTTGATTATTATATAATGGAATTGGGTAAAAATGCCTTAGAACATGCCCAAGGCGGAGAAATAAAAGTTATTTTTGAACCAGAAAAAATTACAGTCATGGTTTCTGACCGGGGACAGGGATTCAAAGATCAGGAGGATGTAGAATATTCAACCTCTTCACAATATGGCCATGGTTTGTACGAGGTTAGAAGATATGCTGATGAATTTTCTATTGAAACTGGTGGAAGAAAATATATTAAAGAAAAAGGTAAAAGAAAATTAATTAATGTTGGAGTATCCAATACAACAACGGGTTCAAAAATCACTTTTATTAAAAATTTTGAGTAATACATCGCCTAACAGCGTGTATGCGGTTCAAGAAAAAGTGTATAAATAATTTTCAATGGGTACACTTTTTCTTTCTCCCATATGCTGACGCACATCGTATATCGGCGAACATTGTACGTAATTGAATATATTTTTTCATTTCTTGACAAACGGACAATTATAATGTAATGTTTCATTAATTTATTAAATTATTTAATTCTATGAAAAAACTCATCATTATAGCAGGGCTTTTTCTGTTAATTGGTGCTGGATGCCAAAAACAAATTAATACACCTGCTACAGACAATCAAATTAATCAAAACGAAACACAAAACCAAACGGTAGATAATTCTAAACTTGACGAAAATGCAGATACAACAAAAAATATCCCCAATTCTAATGTACCATTTCAAAAGTCAGAAAAATATGGATATTATGGAAAACTAGATTTAGAAGGATATATGGAAGTGATTAAGCCAGAATGTAACCCAGAAGGTGGTTATGGTTATGCACCTGGTGAGTGTCTACAAGACTATGTAAATTTTGTCGTCACAAAAAGCAGTTCACCACTACTATTTGATTTCTTAAATGATGGTGGTAATTTCAAAACAGAAGGAAAGTTCCAATTAGGTTGTTACCAAAAAGGTTTATCAATTAAATCTATGAATACGGCTGATAGTAATGATCCAAACATAAGAGAAAATACAGTAGAAAATAATATTACTGGTCAGCAACTATCAATCCTTGAATCAAGTAATGTTAATAATCCAGTAAAATTACAAACTGAAAGAGCGGTCTATACCAGTGGTAGAGGTGTAGCGGAATGTTACTCTCACTTCAGAAATTTTGTAGTGTCAGAATAAAAACAAACTAAATTACCAAAAAGACCTTTAACCAAAAAGGTCTTTTTAATATAAGGAAATGAAAAAATATATTCAACAACGTATAACACTGTGTATACGGTTCCCCCCGTCTTCATTTTAAATTTAATGGAATAGCGGGGCTCTCCCAAATCCCGCAACTTGAAAGCGGAGGGCTGGAGTGTTAAACTATGTATAGTTCTAAGGCAACAAAAAACCCGCGATGAATGGCGGGACTTCAGATACGCAGATACATTAAGCAAAATAGCAAACATTTTGATAAATTTTTTAGCAAAAATTTAATTCACAATTTTATTCAATAATAAACACAATTATGGGTATAGAAGATGAATCACAAAAAATCCTCCCAACACTCGAGACAACAGTTGAAAAACAGCCCGTAGAACAAACGTCGGAGAATTCGGCTGAAGCTCCAGAAAAAACAGCAGAAGAAGTCATGCTATATTTTCTTACTGAAAAAAATTTCCTAACAAGAAAAGAATCCTCCCTAGTGTCTCCTGAAAAAATAGATGAATTAATTGTAAGAACCGCTCATGAATATGAAAATATCCCAGATGAAATTCCACAACAACATATTGAAAAAGCGCGCCGCATTCTTGGACTTCAGCCGAATCTTGGCGAAGGTAGAATAGATACATCTGAAAGAGATGGGGAAATTAAAGAACTTACAGAGGAAATGAGAGGTTATTTAGAAAGATTTAAAGCTGAGTGCCCCGAGGTGTTGGGGATGATTCTTTGTGGAAGTAGAATGGATCCTGACAAGTTGCCTGCACCAAATAGCGATGTAGACACAGTCTTGGTATTAAAAGAAGGTACTATTACTGACCCACGCACACCTGAAGGTGAAGCTTTGCTATATAGACTTAGAGCATTTTCAGACAGTACTCCTACCGACTCAGGATTTCCGGTTGAAATAGACGAACTCTACTCAACGGATGACTTGCTCGCAAAGCTTAAAGATCCCACTGATAAAAGTAAATTGACTTGGGGCTGGAACCCAGACATAGTCAAGTATGTTGGAGATAGTATCGGCGACCTAGATGAATTAGGGGCGCAAATTGAAATATTGAAAGGAATAAAACATCCTGATATGGAAAAATTCAAGAAGCAAAAGGTCGCCGAAGCTAAAAAATTGGTTACTCGCTATTTGGGGCAGGCAAAAATCAATGAATAAAGTATTTTGTGAGAAAAAAAGAAAAGCAATACATCCAATAACAGCCGATATGCGGTTACACTCCCCTGTTATTGCAGTGGTCATTTCACCCATATTTGCTACACAAACATCGCATATCGGCGTACATTAGGCGAAATAAATTATTTTTAAGCAGAATATAATTTATGAAAAAAAATATATTCCTAATTACAATCATTGTAGTTATTCTCACTGTTGCTGTAACTCTATATTATTTTGTAATAACAGAAAATATAAATAACACTGACCAACCCTCAGTGCCCAACATTCGGGAAGCAACCCAACTCGATAATAAAACTGTATCCTGGAACACCTATCAAAATGAGGAATATGGATTCAAAATCAAATATCCAAGTGACTGGGAGATAAGAAAAACAGCAAATGAATTTGCGATAAAATCTCCTGGCGGGGACATTAACCCAGTCTTGCATATTAGTTTTGTAGATGAAGAATATTCAACAATCCTGGCAACGGAACAAGATAAATTTAATAAGTGGCAAAAGCAGATTATTGAAGAACCAAGTGGAAAGATTAACGATATAGTAATGTCTGGCAATCCAGCAAAAGAATTTCTTTACTTTTCTTCTGTAGGATTCGTAGAACAAATAATTATTATGTCAAAAAATGGACAAACAGTCAGAATTAATTCTTTTAAAGATAGCATCTTAGATCCAGTACTAGCCACTTTTGAATTGACAAAATAATTTGCCAAAAACAAGGAAGGTAGTTTTTTGATTACAACACATAACAGCGTGTATACGGCTACGTCCCGCCCTGGCGGGACTTCGCCCATATTGCTGACGCACATCGCATATCCGGGTGGTACATTAATCCATTAAAAAATGAAAAAAATAATTATATCTGCATTAATTTTAATTACTGTTTCCCTATTAACACTCTTTTTAGTTTTCTTTGTAAATAAAAACAACCAATCAAATCCTGTTATAGATAAATACTTATTACCCAATATTCTCCACGAAATTTCAAGCATCTCATATATAAGCGACGACAAAATTGCCAGTATCCAAGACGAACTTGGAAAAATTTTTATATATGATCTTAAAATAAAAAAAATAGTTGATAAAATTGATTTTAATCTGCCCGGAGATTATGAGGGTATCGAATATGCCAATGATAAATTTTACATTTTACGAAGTGATGGCATGCTTTATGAAATTCAAAATAAAAACAATAACCCCCAAGTTATTGAATACGATCTTGATTTATTCGCAAAAAATAATGAAGGACTTGCCTATGATAAAGAAAGAAACCGATTATTGATATCGACTAAAAGCAAGGCGGTGGCTGACAAAGAAGCCAAAAACGAACGACACATTTACGCATTTGATTTGATAAAAAAAGAAATAGATAAAACACCAGTTATCATAATAAATTTGGATGATATTGAAAAACACATCAATACCCAAAATATCAATTTAAAGCCAAAAAATGATGCTGACAAAAAAATATTAAAATTTAGACCCTCGGGTATCGCCATACATCCGATAAACAAAAAATTGTATATTATTTCAGCAATTGATAATCTGATAATCAGCACGGATTTGAAAGGACAAATCTCAACTATAAATCAGCTGGATATTTCTATTTTCAACAAACCAGAAGGAATTGATTTTTATGAAAATGGTGATATGCTTATCAGTAATGAAGGTGAAGTCGACAGTCCGACATTATTAAAAATTAAAATTGAAAATTTAAATTAATATTAAATCACAAAAATATGAAAAACTTACTGCCAATCGTGCTGGTAATAATAATTATCAGCTTTGCAACTACCACGATAATATACACAAGAAGCAAAAAAGTTGATCTCAATAACCCCGCTACCTACCAAAATTGCCTTTTTAACAGCGATTGCAAACTGGTGGAGTCTACCCGTGCCTGCCTCGAAGTGGAAGCGATAAATAAACAAGTTCCTGATGAAATTTGGCAGGATTTTTTGGAAAACAAAGTACCAAAAACCTATGATAAATGCCCCCGGGCAGAACTAAATATAAACAACAGCAAAGCAGTCTGTAGTTGGGGGCATTGCAAGGCAGTAAAAAAATAAATGCCTGTGGACAAATAAATTTGACTGGTTTTTAAAAAAAATCTATAATCAACCCACAACTTAAAATTACTTGTGGAAGCGGGGTGAAATTCCCCCACTGTGCCGCAACGGTCCGTCTTCGTCCCGATTTAAACCGGGACTACACCGGATAAATAATCCTATTTATCCATCGTAGTGAAGGCGGGATAGTCCGATCTTCAAGTAAACCACATCAATTTGTGTGGATAATCCCGAGCAGGAATGGCTTTGTTGGTTTAGCATCAACTTAGAATCAAATTTCTGTTCGGACAGAAATTTTTTATTTTAAAAAAATATATGAAACAATTTATTATCAAACACAAATACGCGGTTTTAATTTTTATAATTTTTTTGATAGTCAGCGGAGTAAGCGGATATTACAATTGGAAAATTTCCAATAAACAATTTCCAATTTCCAACGAATTTTCAATATCCAATTCTCAAAATAACGTTGACAATAGTTTAACAGTTCAATCTGACAATGACGCTAAACCACTTGAACAGCTAACTACTGCATCACCATCTGAAAAAAATGAACCGCTCACCAACCAAACTCTACCAGCTACCAGCTACCAGCTAGAAGCTACTACAACCTCCACTGTCCTCGAAGTTATGCAACTAGCCTCGGCTGACTCTCGCTCCCCTTTTCTCTTTGAAACCAAAACATTCACAGGCATAGGAGAATTTGTAGAAAGTATAAATGATTTGAAAAATAATTCTCAAACTGGCGAATATTGGATTTATTATATCAATGGCGAAAGCGCTCAACTAGGTATTTCTCAACAAATTGTTAAACCTGGAGATGTAATTACTTGGAAATATGAAAAAAGCACATTCTAACCACAGATTTTTCAAACACAAATTGCACAGATATTTATTAATAATTATCTTTACCACACTCTTTTTTTGTACCAGTACAGTAGCACAAGCTGAAGAAGAAATAATAATATTTGAACCCACAGAAGAACCTCAAGCTGAAACTGAAGAAATAGAAGAGCCCATTATTATTGAAGAAGAAGATGAAACGGAAGAAGAAGTTGTAGAAGAGATTTTAATTGAAACTGAAGAAATTATTGAAAATATTGAAGAAGAAAATATAGTAGAAGAAACTCCTACCAGTACAGAAGAAAATTTATCAATACTAGAAGAAAGCACTGTTACTTCTAC
>CAZQHU010000028.1:0-5672 GCA_964592785.1 uncultured Gammaproteobacteria bacterium
AGGCTTCAAGGGCCGCGCGGCGGTCCAGTTCGGCCTGCGGCACGATCGGGGGTAGGTGCGCAGATCGGCGGTATCGGGCGCCATCAAGTTCGCGCGTGTCGCGGGCGTGTGCATCCGCTTCGCGGCGCAGGCGGGCGCGTTCGTAGTCGATCCAGTCGCTCATGTCGCATCCTCCAGAAGAGGACTGGCGCAGCGACATTTGACTGGCGGATCAGGAAGGCGCATCCAGTGAGTAGGGTGAACAACTACGGATGCATCCAGGGCCTCATCGCAGCCGCCGTCCGACCACCAGTTGCCGTCGTCGGCGTTGAACCACACCGGCCCAATCCAGAAGTCGCCCTGATCGAGAGGGCAAAATCCAAGCCTTACTTCGCCGTCATCTTTTGCGCTCGAAATCGGCTGCCATTGTCCGATGAAGCAAAACTCAATCACAGAGACACGATGTTTCATGCCGCATCCTCGGGTGTGTCGCCGCCATGCAGGATGCGGGCGATGTGGCGGCGCATGCGGGCGGCGGCTTCGGGCGACATGACGCCAAGTCCGTCCCCGGCGATCTGGCCGATGCTGCGGAAGAAATCGCCGGTCGCGGCATGGCTGTGGGCCGGCGGTTCGGCGGCTACCAGATAGGCCGGCGTCAAGCGTTCCAGGTGCAGCGTCATCCCGCGCGCCGCGGCAGCGCTAGCCCACGCATGTTGCAGGTCAGCGGCGGGCGGCATTGCGGGCGCGTGGGTCACGTCGAGCAGCGCGCGCGACGGGGAGGGGCAGGGCTTGGTATGCATGAGTGCCTCCTATCGGGGTTGATAGGGGTCACAATAAGCGGTAATAAAACCGCAGTCAAGCTAAACGCGGTAGGAAAACCGCAAAACGATTTGCGCCGCCCGCTGCGTTCGGGCAGAATCACCCGGCGGGATAGCTGGCGCGTGCTTGGGCGAGGGGAGTTTGGGTTTGCAGAATCAATGTGGCCTGCCACACGATAATCTGACACATTCAGAGGGTATCCCTTTGGCAGATTATCCAGTCAGGCAATTTTCGAAGCGCGAGATCAAGGAAGCGGGCAAGAAGCTGTGCGAGGAATTTCTGTACTCGCCAGAGACTGTAGATGGTGTTGCCCATGTCTTTCGGGTCGCGCACAATTGGCGAATGGCTCACGCTCTGCCGATGGTGAGGGTTCGAGGGAAACTTGCAACTATCTCTGGAGCCCATGCGGACACCGCGGGGCGGGTTAAGCGCATAGGTTCAATTCGGAAAAAGTTGCGTCGCGCCCCGTATTCTCTCGCGGATATGCAGGATCTGGCCGGAGTCAGAGCCATCTTGGATAGCATGGAGGAGGTTCGTCGGGTCGAGGCGTGGTTCCGTGAAGGGAAGCGCGCGGACCGCCTATCGCGATGTGATGATTACATCGATGTTCCCAAGGCGAGCGGGTATCGCAGCGTCCATCTCGTTCAAAGGTATGACGGCAATAGCGCGCCACACCAGGGTATGAAGGTGGAAATTCAGATCAGAACTCGGCTTCAGCACATCTGGGCTACTGCGGGTGAGGCGATTGGCGCCATAAGGGGCGAAGATCTCAAGGCAAGTGAGGGGAATTGCAGTTGGCTGCGCATTCTGCAGATCATGTCGGGGCATTTCGCCGACATGGAGGGGTGCCCGCTACCGGTCGGTGTGCCGCAAACTGCAGATGAGCGGGCTGATGAGCTCGCGGACCTCAACAGGGAAACCAGAGCTGCTGAGGTTTTTTCGACGATTAGGGCGATCGATGCGAACATCCCACGCGATGCGAGCGCATTCCTTATTAGTTTGGATGCGAAGCTCGGGGTAGTGAAGGTTGAGCCAAAAGAGACATATTTCGAGGGATCTGAAGGATATTTAAGGCAGTCTGATGAGGGAGAGGCCATTCAGTCGGTCCTGGTATCGGTCAGGGACATGAAATCCCTCCGCCGTGCCTATCCGAATTACTTTCTCGACATTGGTGAGTTTGTCGATCACTTCCGAAACGCAGCTCGTTTGAAGCCGGTTCACGATCGTCTAGACTTAAGTTTTCTAAGGGGTTGGCGGGGGCGTAGGTAAACTTACGGTTCGTCAGTGGAGGCGGTGGGCTGGGGAGTTATGACGCGGTTTGGGGTCTCGGCGCATCAAACGCATGTACCGAGGTATGTGATGTTGTGCAGTGCGCCTCCCACGAAAACATCTGATCTATTGGTGATCACAAACCCATTTTGGCAAAGACCATTTTCCTGAAGCCACCGGTTCAGATGGCGCATTCTCAAGGCTTCACCTGCCTCTGTGTTGTGTGGCGCAAAGTTGTTCGACTGCGCCGTGAACTTGAACTCTTCCCGCCCTGGGTTGATTTCAAATTCCGTTCCGGCGATGCGATCAAATTCGCACGCCGCTAAACCCATGACGGCCAGCCCTGCCTGCAAAAATCGTTTCATGTTATGTGCCCCGCTTTCAGTTAAGGTTAGCCTTAGGCCCTTTTGCCCATCCAGATCACCTTGCCGATCACCTGGATGTCGGACCGGGCCATCTCGATCGGCGGATAGATGGCCTTGTTGTCGGAAATGATGCTGACGCTGCCGTTGCCGGCGCGGCCGACGCGCTTGACGTGCAGCGCATCGCCCCAGCGCAGCACGAACAGGCCGTCGAAATCGAGGCTGGTCTTGGTGGTGTCCAGCATCACCACGTCATCATCTTTCAGCGTGGGTTCCATGCTGTCACCCTTGACCCCGATGATTTTCAGGTGGCGCGGGTGCGTGCGGGTAATGCGGTCCAGGTAGCCCGGCGGGAAGGACAGCCGCTCGATCACCTCTTCGCTTTCGATGACGGCACCGTGTCCGGCGCTGGCCCGGATGTCGTAGACGTCGATCATCGTGCCGGCATCGGTAGGGACCGGCGTGCTTGATTGGGCGGACTCAATGGGCGCTAAGGTGCCGAGAGAAAAGTGAAGCTCAGCAGCGATCGCGATGGCGTCATCTACGTTCGTCGACCCGCTTTGCCCCTGCTTCAGCTTCTTGAGCTGATCATAGGAGACGCCCGCGCTGGTAGCGACTTCCCTTAGTGATCGGCCGCTGCGCTCAAGGGCAGAAAGAAATGCATCGCGAAAATTTTGTTTCATGGGGACATTTTCCCCATCCGGATAAATTTCGATATAGGGATAAATGTCCCTTGACTTGATGGGGACAAATATCCCTTTATGGGGCCATGGAACAGTTCATCTCCGAAATCGAGCAATACGCGGCTGCCGTTGGCCGGACCCCGCAATGGGTGCTTCGTAAGGCGGTCAACATCAGTTGGAGCCAGTGGGAGTCGTGGAAGTCTGGCCGTTCCAGCCCAACCATGGCCCTGGCAGACCGTGTGCGCGCTTACCTCCGCGCGAATCCCCCCGAGCAAGTGCCACCTTCCGAAAAGGACGTTGCCTGATGTCACCTGAAACCCCTTCTGATCCGTTTGATCGCTACATTTCGCCCGAGCAATTTGGCGCACTGGCGCATCCCGTGGATGCCGCCATGGCCCGCGCCAGCGCGCGGAGCCTTGTCGGCGTCGGCGCGCTGCGTGGCCCTGTGGCTGCCCGGCGAGAATGGTGGGACTTGCTGCGGCGGTCAGAGACGCCGGAACAGCGCCTGACCTGCCAGCGCATGATCGATGCCCTGGGCATTGCCATCGGCCTGCAAGACTGGGCCGAGGGCAGGGCGCTGTGCGAGCGGAACCGGGCCGCTGCCGATGCCTTCCATGCGCGGGCGCGTGAGCTTGAGGCGGTCGCCGAATGGGTTGGCTTCGGGCGCGCGGAAGAAGCGCGGCCAGACCTTACAAAGCTGATCGGAGCCCGTAACGTCCGCTGCAGTGAGCCAGGTTGCGATCTATGACCCGCGCCTATGCCTGTCGGAATGCCTCAAACAAGGTTTTCGTCGCGGCGGCGGCCTCGGTCTTTCCGAGATCTTCGAAGTCTTCTTCGATCTTCTTGAACATTTCGAAGAAGCGCGGCCTGCGGTCGGGGTCTTCTGCCGCCAGCAGGACCAGCAACTCGGCGAAGGCGTCTTCCAGCGCTTCGAGGCGAGCGTTTTTCGCCGTCGGTTCGTCCATCTTCATCCATCCCTCCAATCAGGTGCTGTCATGACCCGGAATTTGCGTCTTGTGTCTTCCCGTCATCCTGACGATGCCGCGCCGCGCGGTCAAATGTCCCATGCCAATCGGCGTGACTTGTCGCCCCTGGGCGGGCGTGGGCGGGATGCGCGTGCCGCGCGGCGGATCAGCTGCCCGCCCGTGATTACGCGGCATGAGGCGACGGCTTTCTGGGCCGATCTGGTGGCACGGCGCTGCGGCACGCGCGAGGCCTGCGCGGTGATGTTCGCGGTCACCTTTCAGACGGCCTGCAACTGGTTCGATGGGTTTTCCTGCCCCACCGGCGACAAGGTGATGATGGCGCAGCGCGCCTGGCCGGAAGAGTTCGGCGAATGATGGTGTCTGCGTCCCGTAACGACTGCCAGTCGCGGGGCAACCTGCCGTCCACGCTGTGGCGTGGAGCGGCCATTGGCGCGGCGGCTGCGGCTTTAGGTTCCGCGCCGTCGCGTCCTTTTTGTGATTTCGCCTGAGGAACGTCGCATGGCCGGGAAAAAGACAATGACGGTTCGGATCGAGATGGCCGATGCCATGCAGGTGATTGATGATCTGGCGGCGGTGCTGACCGCCCGGCCGGATCTGCGCGACTGGGCGCAGGCGCAGGCGGATGCCATGGCGCTGGGGAAGGATCTGATCGGCGAGATGAGAATGCAGGATGGGGTTGCCATTGCACCGCCGTCGCAACGCCTGCTGGATTTCCGCGACCTGGTGCTGGCCCGTGCTGCGGTGGTGATGTGATGGCGCGCACAAGATCCGCTTTGACCGACATGCAGCTGCTGGAAATCCTCGATCTGATGGATCGGCATGGAATGACCGCGCTGCAGGTGGCGCCCCGCTATGGCAAGACGCGAAACGCCATCATCGGCCTGCGCCACCGGATATTGACCGACTTGGCGGCGTCCGAGGTGGGTGCGTCCGCGGTGAAGCCGGAAAACCGTGATGGCGGGATGCCTGCCGATTGGTGGCGCAAGCGGGTGGCATGCTGATGGCCGCTGCGCGGGCAAAGGCGGTGCGTGAGGCGCTGCGCGTGTCGCTGCCGGTGGGCGACCTGTGGGCGACGGTTCTGGTCGCCGAAAGCTGCGCGCAGGTGATCTGGCATCGGTTTGCGCCGGACGGTGCGCCGATCGGCGGGCGGGCGCTGATGAACGAATTTCTGACCGAAGGTCACGGCGATCAGCTGCGGGCGCTGGCAGTGGCGGTCGATCAGGCGGTGGCATCCTTGAAAAGGGGGAGCAAATGAATTTGAGCAAAATGACGCTGCGCGATCTGAAGATCTTCCGTGACCGGCTTGACGTAATGATTGTCTACGGCAGTCACTTGGAGCGCATTCAGCATGACGCAGATGCCGAGCTGGCCTTTCATCTTGAGCCTGGCGAATATGTGACTGTCACCCTGCCGTTTCGCATGCCTGACCTTGGGGATGTGGCGGCTGTCGCCGAAGATCCGATCGAGCTTGTCGAGCGTGAGGCCGATGACCGACCGATGTTCGTGCGCAATGTTTTCCCGGCGGCGGGTCAGGTCGCGGAAACTGCCGTGAAAGCCCCGGGCGACGGCGCGCT
>CAZQHU010000029.1:0-5654 GCA_964592785.1 uncultured Gammaproteobacteria bacterium
TTTTGCAATGTTTCCCAGATTTTATTTAGCACATTGTCAATACTTCCTTCCACAGTAAATCCCGCCGCCTTCTGGTGTCCACCACCACCCAGAGCTTTGGCAATTACTGAAACATCAAAATCATTCTTGGTAGTGCGTAGACTGCCTTTGATTTTTCCACCAGTTTGTTCTTTGAGAATTAGTGAAGCTTGGCCTTCGCCTAGATTATTTAAAAAATTGGCAATACCTTCACTTTCCGATTCACTGGCATCAAAATTATTAAAATCATCTTTGGTTAAATAAGTATAAACAATGTCTAATTCTTCATTTTTATTCAGACGAGAGAGGGCTCTACCCCAAAGTTTTAAAGAATTTAGATTTTTGTCTTTCAAAAACCAGTTTTTAAGCAAATTAAAATTAGCACCTCGATGAATAAGATCAGAGGCGATTTTTAAAGAATTAATACTGGTGCCGGAATTGGTAAAATTTTCTGTATCTGTAATAAGGCCGGTGAGCAATGAAAGAGCCATGTTTTTATCAATTTTTATATGGTTGTAATAAAAGAAGTAGTATAAAACTTCAGCAGTGGCCGAGGCATTTTTTATGACAAGATTGTGGTGGCCAAAGTTGGTATTGGTATTATGATGGTCGATATTTACAATGATAAAATCATGATCAAGTCTATTGAAAATTTCTTCTACTCCGGCATATCGAAGATCACCAGAATCCAGTACAATTACCAAATCTGGTTTGGTTTGCCACAAACTTTGATCGTCACTCGGGATCAAGAGATGGGGCAAGTCGTAGAGTTTGGATGAAGAAGGAGTGGCACAGAAAATTTGGTGTTTTTTGTCCAATCTTTTTAAATAGTAAGAAAGTGAAGAAATCGAACCCAAAGCGTCACCATCTGGATTTTGGTGTGCCACAAGCACAATGTTATTGGCATTGTTGATGAGATTGTGGATTTGCTTGGCAGTTCTTTGCATATTTTTGATAGCCGGTCATTATACTTCTCTTGTCTCCATTTGTCAAGAGTGGTATAATATTGCCGTTATGTATCTCAAATCTTTGGAAATACATGGTTTTAAGTCTTTTGCGGAAAAGGCTTTTTTGGAATTTTTACCACAAAATAAAAATGGTTATACTATCACCTCTATTGTTGGTCCCAATGGTGCGGGCAAGAGTAATATTTCCGATGCCATTCGCTGGGTAATGGGCGAACAAAGCATGAAAGCACTTCGTGGTAAAAAAGGCGAGGATATTATTTTTTCTGGTTCAGAAGCCAAAGGGCAAATGGGCATGGCTTCGGTGACTATGGTTTTGGATAACAGTGATAAACGGGTTCCGCTTGATTATGATGAATTGATGGTGACTAGAAGATTTTATCGTTCTGGGGATAGTGAATATATTATCAATGGCAATCAAGTTCGGCTTCTTGATTTGCAGATTTTGTTGGCGCGAGCCCAGTTTGGTCAAGGTTCTTACTCGGTTATTGGTCAAGGCACGATTGACCGCCTGCTTATTCAAACGCCACAAGAAAGAAAAGATTTTTTTGACGAAGCTTGTGGGATTAGAGAATTTCAAATTAAACGTCATCAAGCGGCTTTGAAGTTACATCATACCAAAGAAAATATTGAACAAGCTACTGCTCTTCTGAATGAAGTAGAACCGCGTTTGCGCACACTTTCTCGGCAAGTGAAAAAATTGGAAAAGCGCCAAGAAGTGGAAGTGCAATTGCGAGAAACCCAAGAAAAATACTATAACACTTTACACAATTATCATGAGACTCAATTGCGAGAATTACGACAAGAGTTGTCGGTGATTAGCCGAGAATATGATGAATGTAACAATAAACTGCGAGCTGTTCAGGAAGAATTGGCGCGTTTGGCTCGAGCAGAATCTCGTCAAGAGGTTTTTGCGCGTTTGCAGGGTGAATATCAAGAAATTTTGCGACAAAAAAATATTTTGGAAAGTGAAAAAGCTGTGCTTAGTGGTAAACTGCAGACCGAGTATTCGCAAGTTGGTAAACAAAATATTGGATGGTTACAAAATAAGATTTCTAGTCTTGAAGAGGAGCTCAGCAGATTGAACAACGAACTTCGGGAGATTGAGGCCTCGGTTGATAAATTTTCCGCAGAAATTTTACAAAAAAAGAAAAAATTGGAAGAAATTTTGGTTGAAAAAACAGAAATTAAAGGACGATTGGGAAATCTTGAACAACGGATTTTACAAATTCGAGGTGAACAGTCATACATGCAATATTCTGGCATGCGAGCAGTGCAGGCAGTTTTGGAAGAGCGACATCGTTTGGGCACTATTTATGGCACGGTAGCTCAATTGGGTGAAGTGGATGAAAAATTTCGTCTGGCATTGGATGTGGCAGCTGGTGGGCATTTATCTTCTCTTGTGGTGGATTCTGACCAAACAGCTCAGACGGCTATTGAATATTTACGGGGTCAGGAATTGGGTGTAGCCACTTTTTTGCCTCTCAATAAAATTAAAGAGAGAATTACTCCCAGTGATTTGGAAGAATATCTTCATCGCCCCGGAGTGCATGGTTTGGCGGTTCAGCTTTTGCGTTTTGACAGCAAATTTTTAGCTATTTTTTCTTATGTACTTGGCAATACTCTCATTGTGGAAAATATGGACATTGCCAGAGAGATCGGCATTGGTCGGATCAGGATGGTAACTTTGGCAGGGGATGTTTTGGAGACTTCTGGATCAATGAAGGGTGGTTTTCGCAAGAGAGAACGACAAAAAGGACTGAGTTTTTCTTATGGAGATTCGCCTTATCTTTTGGGTACAGATCTATCTTCTTTGGAAGAAGAATTGAACGATTGGCAGAAAAAATTGGCGGAAATAGAAATTGAACAAGAAAAATTTCAATCCGAATTACAAAGTTTGCAGTCTGGTATCCAGTTGGCCACTGGACGAGTGGGGATTTTGTCTATTCAAAAACAAGAGTTAGAAAAAGAATTATCTGGTTTTAACCATGAGTTGGCAGCGGAGAATATGACTCCAGAGGAGTACAGTGCCAGTCTTCAGACAATAGAAAAACAAAAAAAAGAAGTAGAAAACGAAATCAGTTTGCGTGCCAAAGAATTGTCTGAGATTGAGAAAAAAATGGCAGATTTTAATGCTGAAGAAGAAAAACAAAAACAAAGAATCTTTGCTTTACAAGATGCCATGCAAAAAGAACAAACGCATCTGAATAAAATTGCTGAGCAAAAAAATGACAAACAGGTGGCTATTGCTAAGCTGGATACCAAACAAGAAGACTTAAATAACGAAGTTTATCAAGAACTGCGCACCACTTTGTCAGCTTTGGTAGAAAGAGGAGTGGGGATTTCGTCAATTGATCAAATTGAAAATTTACAAGATCAAATTCAAAAACTAAAATATCAATTATCTTTGATTGGTGGTATTGATGAGGAAGTAGTAATAGAATACGAAGAAACCAAGAAACGTTTTGAAAGTTTGGATACACAGTTGACAGATTTGACCAAAGCCCTAGAAGATTTGCAAGGATTGGTTGCTGAACTGGATGAACTAATGAAGAAAAAACGCGACAAAGCTTTTAAGCAAATAAAAAAAGAATTTGCCAGATATTTTACAGTTTTATTTGATGGGGGTAAGGCCGATCTTTTGGAGCTTTATGGTGAGGCAGATTTGGTAGAAGATGCAGAGATTGACGCTGAACAATTATTGAGTGAAGAAGGTGAAGAAAATTTAAAAACAGAAAAAAAGAAAGAACAAATACTCTTGGGTATTGATGTGATAGCTTGTCCACCTGGTAAAAAAATAAAAAATATTCAAGCGCTTTCTGGCGGTGAAAGAACTTTGGCTTCCATTGCTTTGGTCTGCGCTATTCTCCATACCAATCCGCCCCCTTTTGTAGTTTTGGACGAAGTGGAGGCCGCTTTGGATGAAGCCAACACCAATCGCTTTACCAAAATTTTACGTGAACTTTCTACTCAATCACAATTTATTGTTATTACTCACAATCGCGTGACTATGCATGCTTCCGACGCTCTCTATGGAGTGACTATGGGTAATGATGGCATCTCCCATTTGCTAAGTGTCAAACTGAGTGAAGCCAAAGAACTTTCTGAATAAATTATCCACAATTGATTTGGTTTTATAAAAAAATAATGATAAACTAAAAGGGTTATGACAGCTATTCAAATTATCAAGAAGTCAAACAAGAAGATCTCGCCTGCGGGATAGTTTTGCTGTACTTAATAAATACAGGCAGATCCCGCATAAAAGCGGGATTTTTTTATTCCCAGTTTTGTTGAAAGTTCAACAGCATTGGGGGTGAAAAAATCACCTGTCTCTTTGTCATTGGAGGGTTCTAAATGAGTGAGGAAGAAGTCAGAAAGGATCTGGGAGTAGAGTTCGTGGGAACAAAGATCCGGGTTATTGGGCCTGTCTTTGTCGATTTTGTCGGCTATGGCAGGTCCGAAGGTTCGATGCATTGGCCAAATGGCGATGGCCGGCACTACTGGGAAGGGGAAATCTTTGATCGTCGGTCCGGAGTCCTGGTTCTCATGGATGGGCAGAGGGTCGCTTTCGTAAGGAGGGACGGGACGGTGGTTCCTTAATGGTTGGGGGGTCAGAGGGGAGAGGGCGGTTTATTCCGCCCTCTCCCCAAGGATAAACTTGACAAAAATATCTTTAATCTGTATAATAGTCCCACTTAAACCGTCATCGCTCTAAGTTTAAGCAATTAAAAAATAGATTTCCGTCTATACGGGAATGACTTGTAAAATTATGTTAACCTTACGTTTACAAAGACTTGGTAAATGCAAACAGCCAAGCTACCGCCTGATTGTTTCTGAAAAGAAACACGATACTCAGTATGGAGCTTTGGAAATTTTGGGAAATTACAACCCTCGCGACAAAAAATTCCCTATTCAAACTGAAAGAGTAAAATATTGGTTGGAAAAGGGCGCGCAAGCTTCACCGACAGTTTTCAATCTGTTATTGAAAGAAGGTGTAGTTCAAGGTAAGAAAAAGAAGTCCGTATTCTTGAGCAAGAAACGTCAAGAAAAATTGGCCAAGAAAAAAGCCGAAGCCACTCCAGCACAAGCTTAACAAAATCACCCCGAAAATTCGGGGTGTTTTTAACTCTTGACTATTTTAAAAAGACAGAGTATAATATGCTCACCTTTGATAAAAGGCAGAACTGAGTCGACAGTTCCTTAATAATTAAACAGACAAAATTGATATGGAACAAGATCAAGCTTTTCTTGAGAGCGTCGTGAAAGCGATTGTTAACAATCCAAACGACGTCAAGGTCAACCGTACAGTTGACGAAAGAGGTGTTCTTTTGACCCTCGATATTAACCCCCAAGACATGGGTTATGTTATTGGTCGCCAGGGCCAAACCGCCCGCTCTATCCGCACTCTTTTGAAGATTGTGGGTGCCAAGAATAATGCTCGCGTTAACTTGAAAATCAACGAACCAGAAGGTGGCCGTGGACCAAGAATGTCTCGTCCTACCGAAGATGTTGATACTAGTGCCGTCGACAATTTGGATATCTAAAAATATCACAAACAAAAATCCGCTTTCTAAATTTAGAGGCGGATTTTTATTTTCTTCTATTTTTCATTTTTTCATTCGTGAAAAACAAAAGGGAATTGCCGGAGGTGAGGGTGAGTCAGTCCGGCTG
>CAZQHU010000030.1:0-1519 GCA_964592785.1 uncultured Gammaproteobacteria bacterium
AATCGTCCCAAATTCACCTCCAGCGCCCGATAAATTTCTTGTAATTTTTCTGGTTTCAATTCGCCTTTTTTGGCAATCATGTATCTCCTGTCAATGGTCAAAATTTTATGTAACATACAAATGCCGTCTTTGCCCAAACCTGTTTCCCCAGCCAAGAGCAGTACTTCATTGGGAAAAATTTCTTCACCTTTTTCATAAGGCTCTACACTGGCACAAACCACTGTTGGCAAACCTTGATTCAAAATATCTTCTTGCAAAACAATCACTGGTTTATCCTGAGCGGACTCACCAGAGCGAGTCAAAGGACTATCTTCTTCGTACAAAAACACATCACCTCTTCTGATCGCTCCACAATACATTTTGTCTAAATCAAATTGCATATTTTTATTGATCTTCTTCATCAAATATTTTTTCTTTTTTTATAAGTGGTTCATGCACGCTAAATTTTTGTACCAATTCTGAAAGTTCTTTGACTTTGATATTACCAGCGATCAGCCCAATGATGATAAACTCCACACAGGCTTGAGCTTGACCTTCGCTCGACAAATTCTTCATGTCGGCAATCAGCCCGATATCATTGGTCTTGCCGGCGATAAAGTTACAAGCTGTTTCTCTCAATTCTTGATCACTGCCAATCATTTCCAAAAAACTGTCAACAAATATTCTTTCGCGGTCAGAGAGCTTTTTGATCATGTCTGTAGAAACGCTAAGAGGCATATGATTATTGTCTTATTTTACCGACAGAACGCAATTTGTCTTCCATTTCAGCAATCTCTTGTTTTTTTTGATAATCCAGAATGCACTGAGCAACGAAATCACTACGCTTGCCGTGAGGAAAAGTCTTGCGAAAATAAGTAGCCAAACTCTTGGGGATTTTGATAATAAGGCGTTCAATTTGTTCTTCTGATTGTTTCTTAGGCATACTGGAAGATATTAATGGCTAAAATTAGCCAAATTTAGTTTTAAGAACTACTCACTGTTAATTATATACCTAAAAAGGTGCACTGTAAAGGTGCACTGTGGATAACATCTTAATATGAATATTGACAAAAACCCCCCATCATGATAAACCAGATATGAGGTCTTTGGAGGTTTCTTATGAAGAAATTTTTCACCTGCATCCTGGTCATCCTCTTCACCCCCTTCTACCTGTTCGAGGACTGGGCCGTCCGCAAGGGCCACGACTTCCTCGTGATCCCCTCGATGCGCCCCAACCACTGCAGCTGACAACAACCCCATACCCCCTCGCCCCCCTCACCGATCCTTCCCCCCTTTTAAGATAATTTTTGTCTTAAAAGGGGAATCGGTGAAAAAATAAAAATCCCTGAATATTTTCGGGGATTTTTTATTTTTTAAAAAATCTTACATCTCCTCCACTGTTTCAATTCCCAATAATTTCACGCTGTCTTCCCCCTTAATAAAGGGGGGCTGGGGGATGTTGGTATCAATCATCAAAGTCAGGAAGTTTTTTCCCATTTTCTAAATCTTCCACAACCAATTCGATGGCTTCTACCACCCC
>CAZQHU010000030.1:1619-4996 GCA_964592785.1 uncultured Gammaproteobacteria bacterium
AACATCCCTCCTAACCTCCCTTTATTAAGGGAGGAAACCACCAACATCCCTCCCGCCTGCCATGCCTGGCACTGGCGGGCAGGCCTAACCTCCCTTTAATAAGGGAGGGAATTTGTTTACATCTCCTCCACTACATCTATCCCCAACAACTCCAATCCTTCTGCCATTATTTCTCTTACTTTGTTTATCAAAGCCAAACGAAAATTTTTGACATCGCCTTCAGCTTGTAACACCGGACAAACTTGATAAAAATTATTAAATACCTGAGCCAAGTTGAATAAATATTTAGCCACCTGTGAAGGATCCCTCTCCTCTGCCGCTGTTTGAACAGTATCTTGAAATTTGATCAATTCCAAAAGTAATTGCTTTTCTTGTAAACTTATTACTCCAGGTAATTTTGTTTTTTTGTTTTTTTGGTTTTTTGTTTTTTTGATTATAGAGTTTATCCTCGCCACAATATAGAGTAAATAAGGACCACTATCACCAGTAAGCGATACTGCCTCGTTCACATCAAAAACAATATCATTGTGAATACTGGTTTTTAACATGGAATATTTGACCGCGGCCTTGGCGATTCTTCCAATTACCCCATTTTTATTTTTAATCGTTCTCTCTTTCATTACTTCTCCAATCTTTTTCTCTGCTTCATCCAAAAGCCACTCTGCCAAGATCACTTGTCCGGTACGAGAACTCATTTTACCCTCTTTGAGACTGACCCAGCCATATACCAAATGTTCTTCTTTGCCTCTACTCTCTGGCAAAGTGAATTCCAAAGCTTTGAAAACTACTTTGAAATATTCAGTCTGTTCTTTAGCCACTACATGTAAAATTTTATTTGGCTTATATTCTTTAAATTGCAATTTAGCCAAAGCCTGATCTTTGGCTTCATAGATGGGCAATCCTCGGGAACTGACAAATACTCGATCGTGCAAGCCATATTTACTGCCTTCAAAAATTATTGCCCCGCCTTCACCAGTTTTGAAAATTCCTTTTTCTAGTCCTGCCAAAACAATTTTTTTGCCCAATTCAAAAGTTTCTGATTCAAAGTATAGGCGGTCAAATTTTTTTACACCCACTCGCTTGTAAATATGATCAAAATACTCTAGACTCCATTTTCTAGTCAATTTATATAATTTATTAATTTCTTTGTCTTCAGCAGAATAAATTTTGGCATTGATTTCTTCAATTTCTTTTTTGGCCTTTTCATCTGTCTCAAAAACTTGCCCGCCAATGGCATAAACTTCACCCAAAAACTTGGCTCGTTCAGAAACTGTTTTCAATTTTTGCATTTTGAGTTTTGAGTTTTGAGTTTGCAAAATGCCGTAAAGACATTTTGCAATGTGCATTCCCACGTCACCCTGATAATTGGCTCTTACCACTCTATATCCTTGACTTTCCAATAACCTCACCAAACTTTCACCCGTGATCATATTGCGCAAATGGCCAATATGCACCGGCTTGTGGGTATTGGGGTGAGCGAACTCTACCATGATTTTACCCTGAGTGAGCTTGTGAGTCGAAGGGTTTTTCTTTTCCAAAAGTATTCTTGCCAGCTCTGGCGAATTCAAATGAAAATTAACATATGGCCCACTCACTTCAACCCTGTCCACAATGTCATTCCCGCGAAGGCGGGAATCCAATTCTTTTTTTATTTTCTTAGCCACCTCCACCGGACTTACCTTCCACTCTTTGGCCAAACCAAAACAAACGAAAGCCAAATCACCCATTTCTGAGTTGGGTGGTGTGGTGAGTTCGATTGGAGTGCTCACACCGGCATCTTGCAATAATTTTATAATTTGTTCATTTAATTTCTGTGGCATATTTGTCTATCCCCTCCTTACGAAGGAGGAGAAAAATTTATTTCACTTTCACAAAAAACCTACTCCCCTTCTGCACTACTTCCCCAGTTTTAACTTGGAAATCAAAAGCAGAAATTTTTTCATCATTAACTTTTACACCACCTTGTTCTATCGCCCGGCGCGCTTCAGATTTACTCACGCAAATCTTGCTTTCAAGCAAAACTGTGATAATGTCATAAGAACTTGGCTTCATTTCCGGCATTTCCTCTGGTCTCTGGCCTTTGCTAAAAGTCGCTACAAAATTTTCCTGAGCTTTGACAGCTTGTTTTTCTCCCAAAAAAGTTTTTACTACTTCCAAAGCCAGACGCAATTTCAAATCTCTAGGATTAACCCCGGATTTCAACTGCTGTTCAATTTCCTCCAAATCTTCAACCTTGGTGCATAATTCAAATCCCTTGAGGATCATCTCATCGTTCCAACTCATAACCTTGCCAAACATTTCTTCAGGGGCATCAACGAGAGAGATCATATTGCCCTCAGACTTACCCATTTTTTTACCAGTGTTATCCACCAATAATTTGGTAGTCAAAACAAATTTTTCTTTATTCTTCAAGGCCATCATGAGATCACGTCCAGCTAACATATTAAAAGTTTGGTCATTACCACCGACTTCACCATGTACATCCATGGCCACACTGTCGTAAGCTTGCATTACAGGATAAATCAATTCATGAAGATGCACTGTTTTACCTTCTTTTAAACGCTCCTGGAACATGTCCCTCTCCATAAGTCGCGGTACAGTAAAATTAGCTGCCAATTCCAAAAAATCCGCCAAATTCATCTTGGCCAACCATTTGCTATTATATTTAACCTCTACTTTATTAGCTCCGGAAAAATTTAAAATTTTAGTCGCTTGTTTTTTATAATTTTTGCAATTTTTCAATACCTGTTTTCTAGTCAAAGGCTGACGTGTAGAAGTTTTATCTGTTGGATCACCAATCATACCGGTAAAATCGCCAATAAGCATAATAATTTTATGCCCCAAATCTTGAAACTGACGCAGTTTCATCATAGTGATGGCATGACCAATGTGCAAGGTTGGTGCGGTGGGGTCATACCCTGTATAGAGAGTCAGTTGTTTACCTTCCTTCAATCTAGCCTCCAAAAACTCTCGACTAGGATAAATATTTTCTACTCCCCGACTCAATAATTTTTCAATTAATTTTTTATCAGTGTTTATTTTCATAAAATAAAATTATTTACTTAATTTTTTCAATTCTGCCAAAGTCATTTTTCTACCCAAATCCTGTCCATCTTTTTGGTAAGATACCAAATAACTGCCATCTGCTAAAAGACCACCGATCTTGCCTTCTACTGGCGTCCCATCTTTTAGATTAAAAATGATTTTTTGTCCGGTTTGGAATTTACCCTCAAGCACCAGCTTAACCCCCATAGCCATCAGTTCTGCCAAAGATTTTTCTCCTTCGTGACCGATCATAAAAAATTATTTCAAATTTTCTAATTGTGATTCTAATTTGGCTAGTTTTTCTTGGGCTTCAGCCAATTTTTTCTTTTCTG
>CAZQHU010000031.1:0-4365 GCA_964592785.1 uncultured Gammaproteobacteria bacterium
CCTCATTCAAAGTTTCCACATAATCCAAAACGACCGAGAGTTGCTCGGCATACATTTTTTTTTCTGATTCAGACAGCTCCAAACGCGCCAGATTAGCAATCTGTTCTACATCTTTGATTGATAACTTCATACGACAGTATTATAACAAAAAAAATATTCTTTACCAACTTCCTCCACCTCCACCACCAAAACCTCCACCAACACCTCCACCACCAAAACCACTACCACCACGTGAGGCTTTTATGGTAGTTGCGGAAATGGCAGAATTAAAACTTGACAAAGAAGAAACAAAAATGGCAGAATTAAAGGCTTGATTACCTCCATTATACCAACTTGGTTTTGTTTGATAAATTCCCTCAAATTGTTTTGCCCAAGCTTTTTCTACCCCCAAGGCAATGGCTGTTGGCAAAAATTTTTCAAAAGTTTCCGGATTTTTTTCTGGAGCATTATGAAATTCCAAACGATCTTTTTCGGCCACCATTAAATAATTTTTTAAACCTAAAATATGTTCTCTGACTACCACGCCTTTGACTGTACGCGCTGGCATAATTAAACCAAAAAGAAAGATGATAACACCAGAAACAATGAACGACAATGTTGCCATCCAAGTAAATTCAAAGGATTTTAGACCTAAATACAAAAAACCAAAAGCTATCAATGAATATTTAAGTATTACAACAGAAGGATTGGAATTATAATAACCTTTATTAATTAAAGTATTATAGACTGAATTTTTGATTTGAGAAAAATCTTTATAAAATTTATTTTTTAAATTTGAAATTTTAATTTCATCATTCACTGCTTCAGACATTAAAGCATGTAGAAGTTTTTGATCAAATTCATTTAGTAAATCATCACCATTTTTTAAACGTTTCAAAATGTAATCATCCTTTTTTAAAAATTCACCTTCTACCCGAGTAATTCCAAGATAACCTTTGGTTGCTAATTCGACAATCTCAGCTGATAGGTCGCGTGGTTGCACGGTATGATCAACCAAGGTACCGATCTCGATTGGTGTTAATTTATCTGGCGCGTTAAACTGGGTAATAATTGTGCCTTTGCCTTTGGGATCCCTCCCCTTTTTTTGCCATCTAAAAAACAACACCACAAAAATTATTAAGGGTATAAACAAAAATATTAATGCTTTAACCAAATCCTCATTAAAATATTTTTGCCAAAAGGTTGGCTCAATAAAATAGCCCTTGGGAAAACTTACAACCACAGTCTGACCTTGCTCCGGTAATAAATTATTACTAGTGAATACTAGTCGATTAAGAGTGTTAACAAAATTATCACAATTAATATTTGTATCCTGATTACCTTGATAACAAGTTTGTTCAACTTGGGCCGAATTAATTTCTTTAGGAATTGTTACTTCGGTTCGTACTATTTTGATTGGAACCTCCCACTCAGCACCTACAGCGTTCCAATAGAGTTCATCATGATCTTTAAAAAAATTTATGACCCCATCTAGTTTATATTTAATTACATAAATGTGTTTTCCAGTAACAAATTCGTCAGCGTCGCCAATTTTTATTTGTAGATTAGTACCTTGACGCTCGGTAATAAAATGATATTTAAGACTGACTCCATCATGAACTGACAAAATACTAATATTAGTTTGACGCCCAAAATTATAAACATCTGCAATATCTCTATAAATTCCATGTTTTTGTGCCTCACCAAAATCATAAGCAATTCGTTCTTCTACAATAGCAGTTCCTTCTTTACTTACCTCAATTTTGACTGAATAACTATCAATTTTTTCTTGCGCCAAAGTTGGTAAAGGAAGTAAAACAAAAAAAGATAGTAAAAATAAAAGTTTTTTCATATTAACAATTTTAAAAATTCTTCTTCATCTAAAATTTTTACTCCCAACTCCTTCGCCTTCTCAAACTTACTTCCCGGCTCTGCACCAACTATCACGTAACTAGTATTTTTTGATACTGAACTGGAAATCTTCCCACCCAAACTTCTAATCTTCTCCTCTGCTTCATCTCGACTCATACTTCCCAAAGTTCCAGTTAAAACAAACGTTTGCCCACCAAATCGCTGATTTTTTGCTTTCTTGTTTTCTTGCTTTATTGTAACTCCATTCTCCCTCAATTCATTCACTAGTTTCTGATTTTCTTTGTCTTGAAACCACTGATAAATAGACTCCGCCACTCGTGGGCCGACATCATCCACAGCTTGTAATTCTTCCAAACTTGCTTCTTGTATTTTTTTCAATGTTCCAAAATTTTCTGCCAAACGAATCGCTGTCTCTTCGCCTACATGCCTAATTCCTAAACCATAAATAAATCTATTTAATGGTTGAATTTTCGCTTTACCAATGGCTTCAATTAAATTTTCAGCTGATTTCTCGGCAAATCTTTCCAGTGGCTCAAGATCGCCCTTTGTTAAAATAAACAAATCAGCAGGATTTTTGATCAAACCCTCGTTCATGAGTTGTTCAACAATTTTTTCACCCAGTCCATCTATGTCAAAAGCGTCCTTGGAAACAAAATGCCGAATATTTTCAAGTTCTTTGGCAAAACATTTTTTGTTGTTACAAAACAAGGCCGCTGACATTTCGTCATCCTGAGCCCCGCCTTGCGGGGAAGGATCTCGTTTTTTTCCAGAACCAACCTCTATTCTTTTGACCTCTGAACCACAAATCGGACATTTTCTTGGTTCACCCACACCTTTTTCACTGCCATCTCTCAACTTATCCAAAACCCTAACAACTTTGGGTATAATATCCCCCGCTTTTTCCACTATTACATAATCACCAATCTTGACACCCAAACGTTTTATCTCATCAAAATTATGCAAAGTGGCATGCGTGACAGTGGTGCCGGCTAGTTTGACTGGTTCCATGAGAGCAACAGGAGTAAGCGCCCCTGTTCTGCCAACTTGCACATAAATATCTTTTATTTTAGTTTTACCTTGTTCAGCTGAAAATTTATAGGCAATAGCCCAACGTGGAGCTTTACCGGTAAAACCAAGAGCATCTTGATATTTTTTTTGGTTGACTTTGACAACAACACCATCAATCCAAAAATCAAACTTATTTCTCATTCCTTCCACTTTTTTATAAAAAGCAAAAATCTCACCTAAATTTTTGCAAACTTTCCAGTGTTTATCGGTCAAGAAACCGAGTTTGTTTAAAGTTTCCAATTCATCTTTTTGTGTATTGATTCGTTCCTCGTTCCTCATTCCTCGTTCCTCTATTTTTGAGATATCATATGCCGTCAAACTTAACTTTCTTTCGCGCACAATCGCTGGATCAAGCTGACGAATCGTCCCCGCTGCAGCATTTCTTGGATTGGCAAACCGGGCCTCACCAAGCTTCGCCCGACTAGCATTTATTTTTTCCAACATTGCACTACCCAACCAAACTTCGCCCTCGACCACCATACTTACAGATTCTTTTAAACGTAAGGGTACTGAATTAATAGTTTTAATATTATTGGTCACATCCTCCCCTACCTTTCCATCACCACGTGTAGCTGCGGTTTTTAAAATACCATTTTCATAAGTCAATACCATGTGGAGACCATCTATTTTCAATTCACAACAATATTCTAAATCTTTTGGCCTTGTACCTATTTGTTTTTCTAAATAATTCAAAATACGATCTTGCCAATCCAGCATTTCTTCTTCACTAAAAGCATCATTAAACGACCACTGTGGCACAGAGTGAACAACTTTTTCAAATTTATCTAAAACTTTGCCAGCCACACGTTGGGTTGGTGAATCTGCTGTAACTAATTCTGGATACTTTTCCTCCAGCTTACGCAATTCATTCATCATTTCCTCATACATCGCATCAGTCACCTCTGGATCATTCAAAACATGGTAGCGATAACGCAAATCATCTATTTGAAGGTGAAGTTTTTTTACTTGTTGTTGTAAATCTTTATTCGACATAATTAAATTAATTCCATTTTTGGTCTTACCTTTTCGTTTATGTATACACACAACTCTTTCATTCTTTCGTCATGATTTTTAGTATTTCTATCCTTTCCTAAATAATCTATTAGGTCAATCTTAAAATACCTAGAAAAAAAATCATACATCGGATCATCATAACCAGCCTCTTGAAAAATATTAATACTGGAAGACTGTCTCATCCTTTTTTGGTAGTCATCTATACACTGACGTAAGACAAATGACTCAGCTAAAGTTAAATTTAAACCATAATCTTTTAAATCTTTCAAAATAAGAAAATATTGTTTATCTTTAGGATAACTCTCCAAAAAATTTCTCTCTTCCATCATACACTAATTAATTTAAAATATTTTAACTATCTATTTAATAATCCCCAAATACCACCGTAAAATCTCATCACCCCAGAGCATAGTAAAAAAAGTCGCTGCTGCA
>CAZQHU010000032.1:0-4045 GCA_964592785.1 uncultured Gammaproteobacteria bacterium
CTACCAGTACAGAAGAAAATTTATCAATACTAGAAGAAAGCACTGTTACTTCTACCCCAGAAATAGAAACACCTGCTAGCACACCTACTTCCACACTAGATTTGGAAATTGAAACTCCAACTTCTACACCCACCAGCACAGAATTTTCCACTAGTGCAGACCCGGCACCTGAGATTGAAAATAATAATGGTTCAATATCTCAATCGGGTAATACAAACGGATTACAAAATCAGGAACTCACTCCAACAGAAATAAACAATGCTGTAAATAAAATACTCAGTTATTTAAAATCTCAACAAGATGAAACTGGAAAAATTGTTGACGGCACCATTACTGACTGGGCGATTATATCTTTTGGTGCCAACAACCAATACGCGGATGAAATAAAAAATTCTGGTGATTCACTACTTGATTATGAAAAAAAATATAATCTCGATGACTCCTCTGATTTGAATAGCTGTGCTTCTTATCCTCGTCACATTCTCGCTCTTTTGGCTGCCGGAGTTGCAAAAGATGATCCGGCAATACAAGGACTTAAAAATAAAATATTCATCACTTGTTACCAAAATAATTTATATGGCTTAAATGGTATTAATGATGATATTTTTGGTTTACTCGGACTTTTGGCTATAGATGTTTCAGTCAATGAACCAATAATTATTGATATTATCAACACTATCAAAGCTGATCAAAATGCTGAAGGTGCTTTTACTTGGACTGGTTGGGCTGGAGCAGACATGACTGGCGCGGCTTTGAACGCCCTAAAATACGCGGAAAACAAAGGCATAACAATTGAACAAAATATTTACACAAATGCTAAAAAATATTTAAAATCCACTCAACTAACAGATGGCGGCTGGGGTTATGGTGCTTCTGATGTCCTTACTACCAGCTGGGTGCTCATGGGTCTAAATGCTCTAGGAGAAAACCAAGCTGAATGGCAAACAGCAACAAATACAAATCCTTGGCAGCCACTGGTGAAACAACTAAAAAATGAAGGATTTTATGAATCTGCTTGGGTACCTGGTGAAGTAGACTGGTTTGCCATGAAACACGCTGTGCCGGCGCTCTTGGGAAAATCTTGGCCAATCATTCTTCCTGCCAAAGTACAAAATTTTTCCTCTGGCGGAGGGTTATCCTACATTGAACCAGCGCCTATTATTTTAAATATACAAACTCCAACTACTACTCCAACAATAACTACTACAACTTTGGAATTTACTACAACAACAATGGAAATAGCAACCAGCACTTTGAATTTTGTTACTACAACACTGGAAATAACCACGACCACAGAAGAAATTATTGTTAAAACAGAAACAATAACTGAAAATGATCCAATAGAAAAATTGAAGATAGCTGCTACACCACTTAATCAATACCCCACTATTCCACAACAAAAACCACAGTTACAAGGTACAAATAAACAAACATTAAACGACAGTAGTTCAATAATGCAATCTGACAATAATCCCACACCAACTACCAGCTATAAGCTAGAAGCTGTAAACTCCCCCACCCCTATCAACCCCACCAAAACTGTTTTTGGAATTTCACTCACTGCTACTTCTGGAGCTGGACTTTATCTGGCTTGGCGACTACTCCAAACTCTGGTATAATAATGCCACTCCTGCGAAGGCAGGAGTCTAAACTAGATTCCCGCTTTTGCGGGAATGACAATAAAAATCATATGAAAAAAATACTCATTCTCAGTGTATTATTACTACTTGCAGGCGCCGGCTGTGCAGTCAAGTCAGGTGAGCAAACATTATCTGCTCCGCTTGATAGCTACCAAATAGAAATAATAAAATCCGAAGCTAACAAAAATACTTTCACAGTTCAAGCCAAAAATCCTACTAGCATGAAAGAACTGCTCGGTAGTCCAACAGTCAATTCCAAACAAGAATTGCGCAATGGCAAAGAAGTGGTCACCAGCCTCGATGGGGTGATCACTACAGCCAGTAAAAATTGGCAACTTTATTTAAATAATACCAAAATTGATTTTATTGGTTTAGAACAAGTTACAGTAAAACCAACAGACAAAATTGAATGGCGTTATGAAGCAAACTAATATGAAAAAATATTTAATTCCAGTATTATTAATAATTTTAGGCCTAACCACTCGCCTATTACCACATCCAGCCAATTTTACATCTATCGGCGCCCTGGCTCTCTTTGGCGCACTTTATTTACCCAAACGGTACGCTCTCATTATTCCTCTCTTGGTCATGTTTATCTCTGATATTTTTATTGGTTTTTATTCTTGGCAAATCATGCTAGCAGTTTATTCTAGTTTTATTTTAATGGGATTGATTGGTCTGCTGATACGTAAAAATAAACGCTTTTCAACTGTGCTTGGTGGAACTTTACTCGGCTCTGTTTTATTTTTCTTAATAACCAATTTCGCTGTTTGGGCTTTTGGCACGATGTATGCCCACAATTTAATTGGGTTACTACAAAGCTACACCATGGCTGTCCCCTTCTTTAAAAATAGTTTACTAGGAGACTTATTTTATGTAACTATTTTGGTTGGTGGATATGAATTTATTTTATTACAGCAAACCAAAAAACAGTTAGTTAATATAAATTAATTAATTTAAAAATATATGGGCAAAGACAGACTTCAAAAAAAAGAAACTAAGAAAAAATCAACCAAAAGTCTAAAGGAAAAAAGACAAGAAAAAAAAGAAAAGTACAGATAATAAAAAAACCATCCCAATTTCAACTGGGGTGGTTTTGTTTTAATTTAATTTTATTGATCCGGGCGCCGGCCAGGAGGAGCAAAATTGCTCAACTCAACCGGCCGGCGCCCCGCAAAAGAACTATTCGAATACCTCCTTCACCTCCAGAGAATGATAGGGCATTCTACCGAGAAAATTGCCCCACCCAAAGAAGGAACTTGCAATCAATCGTATGTTGTCTTCTTCTCCCAAATCGATGGAAGCCGTCTCGTGAAATTGGGTACTCAAGGAATCGTAACGGAGTGCGGCTTTCCTTGCCAATGTCATGACCTCCGCAATGTCCTGGTATTCCGGTCGGTAAACCAACAAATACAATGGGTCCATGGTCAAGAATCTAACGTACCCATCCATACCGATAACCATGACCCAGTATTCGGGAAAATCCTTCTCTTCCGGTTTTTCCTGATTGGCCACATATCTGTGCATCCAGGTACCCCAAGCGATCACCCGACCAGGGTAGTCGCTGATCTTCAGGTAGTCGGTGATCGTGGACTCCACCCAAGTGGGCATGGGAACCGTGGCAACGACGATGCACCCACCTCCCGGGACGTCCTCGTTGCCGAGACAGAGCTCGAACGCCGAGGATTCCTGAGAAGTCGAAACCAGGGTCAGAGCCAGGACGAAAGCCAAAAACCAATGCATGGTAACCCCCCAAGAAAGAAGAAGCATTGTTAATCCCGCCAACCTAGGCTGGATAGAGATATTTAAGCACAAAGTAAAATATTTTACAAGATTAAAAAACCACCCTCTCTGGGTGGTTTTTTTGTTTTATTTATTATTTTAAGAGACCCTCTAATCGAGCAATTTGTTCTTGAATCACTGTTATGTTTCCTTTAACTTCCGGATCATCACTGTCACCCAATTCTTCTGCTCTTTTTAACAAGTAATTTAACCAATGTTGCTTTTTTCCCAAAAGGACTTGAATATTTTCAGGGTGCACATTTATTTTAACTTTATCATCTGAATGCCCTCCCTTATTATTTCTTCCAAATATATAAGTTTCAATCGTGTCTAATACATTCTGAACTTTTGCTCTTCTTTCATAGCCTTCTTCTGTTACTAATTCCTGGGGTACTTCATCATCTGCTCTAATAGAACTACCCATTACATCACGATTTCCTGCACCCCCTATATCAAGACCAAATATTTTCATATAATTTAAATTAGGAGTTATTATCTATTAGTATACTACCTACTCGCTGCTTTGACAAACTCTCTAAAGAGTGGGTGTGGTCGCATCGGACGGGATTTGAATTCAGGATGAAACTGCGTGCCTACAAAAAATGGATGATCTACCAGTTCCA
>CAZQHU010000033.1:0-3449 GCA_964592785.1 uncultured Gammaproteobacteria bacterium
GGATAAAATCCGCTGAAGCCCGCGAAGGCGGAATTATCCTCTAAAAAATAAACATTTGATGTAAACAAAATATCACCTATACCAAATTTACACCAATATGAAAAAAATTTTATATTCAACTTTAAAAATTTTATCAATTTTATTTGGTATATTTTTATTCATATTTGGTGGATATGACGATAGCCCAGGTGCGCAAATGTTGGGTCTGATATTAGTTGTTATTGGCGTTATTTTTATATTCAAAAAAAATAAAAAATAATCTAAATACAAAACAAAAATACTCTCCATCCCATGGAGAGTATTTTTTATTTTTTATTCTTCTTGATGTTCGTGCCGCGCTTTGAGCGCCTGATTTATTCTATCCCTTTTTTCACTGAAATTTTTAATCATTTCTATCAAATGATCTTCACTGTCCACTATTTGATAAAATTCATCATCCAGATCAGCAATGGTTTGGTATTTATGAACCATGTATTCTTTGATAAACCCTAGAAGTGGTTGCCAATATTCATGATCATAGAGTATCACCGGCATTGGTTCCATTTTCTTGGTTTGAATAAGAGTTAAAACCTCAAAAAACTGATGCAAAGTACCAAATCCACCAGGCAAAAAAACAAAAGCTGTGGCAGGAGATGTAATAATCAATTTGCGAACATAGGGAAATTGAAAACCAATGGCTTTGGTCAAATAAGAATTCTTTCTTTCTTTATGACCATATTTCATATTGATACCAATGGACTGACCTCCCACTTCAAAAGCCCCCCGTGAAACAGCCTCCATGGTGCCCGGTCCCCCACCAGAAACAACAGTAAAACCTTCTTTGGCGAGTCGCTGGCCTACTCTATAGGCCACCTGATAATATTTACTGTCATTAAAAATATTTTTAGTTCCCAAAACATTAACTCCATTCTTTATGCCAGTCAAAAATTCAAAACCTTCCACCATTTCTGCCATAATTCGAAAAATTTTCCAATCCAATTTTTGGCTTGATTGAAAATGACTAGGTGAAAGTTCACAGTCTGATTCACAATCTTTGGTGTTTTTGATAAACTCATAAGCTTCCTCAGCTGTTTCTACCAAATGCCAGCTGTCAATCACTCCTTTGGGAACTGAACCGATCTTTTCGGCTTTTTCACGAAGAAACTTCAAAAGTGGAGTCCAAAATTCTTTGCCTACTAAAACAATCGGGGCCTTTTGCATTTTATTCAAATCTATCAAATCCACGATTTCAAAAAATTCATCCATAGTGCCATAACCGCCAGGAAAAAAGACAAAGGCATTGGCTGGCGAAGTGAGCATTACTTTTCTGGTAAAAAAATAATAAAAACCTGCGGCTTTTTTGACATAAGGATTCACCCGCTGTTCAAAAGGCAACTGAATATTGATGCCTACCGATTCACCACCACCGTCAAAAGCTCCATGATTGCCTGCTTCCATAATTCCCGGACCGCCACCAGTGATCACCACAAAACCATTTTGACTTAAAATTTTTCCCAATTCATAAGCCACTTGGCAATATTTACTGTCCTGTGGCAAACGTGCCGAACCAAGAATAGTCACTTCATTTTTGAATTGTGATAAAAATTGGTAACCTTCAACAAACTCTGCCATGATACGAAAAATTCGCCAAGTGTCCCGATAATCTCCGCTGGCGTTGATACTATAGCTGAAATCTTTATTTTTTAATAATTCACTTTTTTTAATTTCTTCTTCTTTCATAATTTTTCTATTGAATTAGCAAAATTTAAAACTTTTTCTTCTTGTAAACGCGGTCCGATTATTTGCATACCAATTGGTAATTTCTTTTTGGTAAAACCAACGGGAATAGAAATCGCTGGCACACCGGCTACTGCTGCTGGAGAAACAAAAACATCTGCTAGATACATTGACAAAACATCATTCTTTTTTTCACCAATTGCAAATGCTGGAAAAGGCGAAGTAGGTGTGATTAATAAATCAACTTGTTCAAAGGTCTTTTCAAAATCTTCTATAATCAAAGTTCGAACTTTTTGGGCTCGACGATAATAAGCATCATAATAACCAGCTGACAAAGCATAGGTACCAATCATAATTCTGCGCTTAACCTCTTCGGGGAAACCCTGGGCTCGTGACTTGGCATAGACATCATATAAATTTTTCGCCTTGGCCTGAACCCCATATCGGATACCATCCAACCTGCCTAGATTGGAGCTGTCTTCACTGGGCGTCAAAATATAATAAACCGGAATAGCATATTTGGTCATGGGCAAACTCACATAAATAATTTCTAAATTTCTTAATTTCTCAATTTCTTTTATTTTCTTCTCAATTATCTCTCGTGTCTCACTATCCATCCCCTCTATCTCAAAATATTCTTTCGGAATTCCCACTCGCAAATTTTTTATGGATTTTAAAAACTTTGTAGACTTTTGATTTTTAATTGTCGTTGCGTCCAGCGAGTCATACCCAACCATTATTTCTTGCACAATAGCACAGTCCTCTACTGTCTTGGTCATTGGCCCTACCACATCCATGCTAGAAGCCATCGGCATGATGCCAAAACGTGAATTACGCCCATAGCTAGGACGAAATCCCACAATGCCACAAAGAGCCGCTGGCTGACGAATAGAGCCACCAGTATCCTCACCAATAGCAAAAATACATTGATGATCAGCCACAGCTGCGGCTGAGCCACCAGAAGAGCCCCCAGCAACTCTACTCTCATCATGGGGATTTCTTACTGATCCATACATGCTGTTTTCGTTGCTGGCTCCATGACCAAAAGCATCACAATTAGTCTTGCCAATAAGCACTGCACCTTGATCGCGAATTTTCTTAATGACTGTGGCTTCTAAGGGTGGAATATAATTATCTAGAATTTTGCCTGCGCCAGTGGAACGGCGATCCAAGGTGTCAATCGCATCTTTGACTGCAAATGGAATACCGGTCAACATTTCTTGTTTACCGGCTTTAATTTTTTCATCAGCCTGTCTAGCCTCTTCAAGAGCTTCATCTCCAAATATAGAAATAAAAGCATTAATTTTTTTATTGCGCTTTTTTATTTGTGCCAAACAAGCCTGTGTAAGTTCTACACTGGTAAAATCGCCTTTTTTAAGGCCATCATGGCATTCTTTAATTGTAAGTTCGTTTAAATGCATATGTCATTGCGAGGAGTGAAGCGACGAATCAATCCCAAGGGATCGCCACGGCCCTTCGGGCCTCGCGATGACACCTGTCTACTCTGTTTCGCTATCGTTAAACACTGCCTTAACTTTTAAAAGTTTACCCATTTTTTCTGGAAAGGAATTGATTAATTTTTGTTTGGTTTCTTCATCAACATTCTTTACTTCGTCTTCTCTCACCACATCTTCTAGACCGGTCACTTGGCAAGTTTCTCTGACTCCTTCTATATCCACCTCATTCAAAGTTTCCACATAATCCAAAACGACCGAGAGTTGCTCGGCATACAT
>CAZQHU010000034.1:0-3298 GCA_964592785.1 uncultured Gammaproteobacteria bacterium
AGTATGAGTTTTTGAGTGATTTTGATGAGTTGATGATTTTTAGAGCAAAGAATGACCAAAAAATTGATAGTGATTTTGAGGAATAAAATTTATTTTGTTTTGGAATAGAATAAATTTTGTTCTTTAAAAACTTTTCAGTCGTTCTCATTTTTGTTTAGTTGATCTAGATAAAAATGAGAACGGCTGGTGTCGTTCAAAACTTTTAGGTTTGTCGTCCCTGATATGGGACGGTATGGAGGTTGCCATGATTATCGCTGACTGGAGAACAATTCCGCACCCCTCCGACCGTCCTGTCAAGAAGACGGTCAAGAAGACTCCCCCTTGGTTGAAGAAGTTGCGGCTCTTGAGTCGTATGTTCTTCTTCGCTTCGCTCTATGTGTTCTGGCCACTGTTTCGGCAGTGGGTCAAGCCGGCCGTGGTGTTCCTGGTCTATCCGGGCACCATCAAGGATTCGCGGGCCTATTTCCCGAAATGGGCTTCACGGTTCTTGCGGGCGGTCTTTCCGCTTGGGCTACTCCGATTTGGTTCTCGTTGGGGGCTCTACGGGGCTACTCAGACTTCTGCCGAGGATCTTGACAATAACCCGGAGAAGATTCGGGATATTCTCGAGGCTACCCTCAAGGAGTTTCCCAAGGCGCGTGTCATCGCGCTGGCCGGTCGGCTGCCTGGCTTTGTTCGTAAAGCTGGCATAGAGTTGCAGGCTCCGTTCGTGGATGGGAGCCTTGGCACTCGCTACGCCATGCGGGAAGCTGCACTGGAAGTCGCGAAACTCACGGGCAAGTGTCCGGAAGACGTCAACATCGCTCTTTTGGGTGGTGCCGGTTACACCGGCAGTCAACTCATCCAGGATTGCAAGGACCTCTTTCGGACTATCATCGCCTTGGACCCGCGCTACGGCAAGGGTCTCGAACAGGAAGGGAGTGTGGTGTGTACCAGTGACCCCACGAACCTTCTCTATGCCGATGCGGCCGTGGTACTCACGGCACGAGGCGATGACATCGTGAACACGGTTCCCTACTTCCGAGCTGGAGCCGTGGTTGCGGATGACACACATCCCTGCATTCATCAACCGATTCGGGAACGGTTGATGGAGAGAGGGGTTACCCTGAAGAAGGCGATTGCGCGGGATGGTCGACTGGCCATGTATCCGCGTTTGCCCAACTTCAGATCGGACAATATTCCGGGTTGCCTCCTGGAGGCGCTCGTGGTGCTGCAGCGTGGACGTGAAGTCCTCGCGAGTCCCGGGACGTTCTTCAAGGCGGCCCATGAGCTTCATTTCAAGGCGGAGCTCATGGATCACCCGGACGATTGACTCAACCGGTGGCGCGGTGGTGGAGCGTTAAGCTTCATCACCGCGCTGCCCGGAGGTTCCAAATTTTCAACATTTATTAATCAATCATGGTTTGTAAATGTGGAGGATTTTGGTTGTTTCTCTAACGAGGCAAGTAAGATGTTCGACGTGAATCTAGAGATCAAGAGGGTTATCGAGTGGCTCCGTGCCTTCATGGAAGCCGAAAACAAGGGAGGGCTCGTTTATGGGCTTTCGGGAGGAATAGATTCGGCCGTCGCTACGACCCTTGCGGTCAATGCTCTCGGGCGGGAGAGAGTGTTTGGGGTGATCATGCCCTGCCACTCGAACTCGAAGGATCAAGAGGATGCAATTCTCTTGGCCAAGTGGCTTGGCATCCAGTACCGGATCGTGGACTTGTCCCAGACCTACGACGTCATGTGTACGGCCGCTGATCGCGTCCTGCATGGCAATACTCGTTCACGTCTGCGGATGATCGAACTCTACGCCACGGTCGAGGACTTTAACGTCAAGCTACATAGCTTGGGCATTCACGACCAGGACTGGATCGTTGGTGGCACGACCAACCAGTCCGAGTTGATGACCGGCTACTTCACCAAGTGGGGTGACGGAGGGGTGGATATCGAACCTCTTCTGGACTACTACAAGGACGAGATATATGCTTTCGCTCACGCCATCCCAGGTTTTCCTCAGGTCATTGTTGACCGAATCCCGACGGCTGGCTACCACCCGACCCAGACCGATGAAGGCGAGATGGGGATTTCATACCCCCGTCTGAATGCAGTTCTGCGTGCTATGAAATCGAACTCGATCGAATTCGCCGCTCTGCCGATGGGTGACGTTGCTCACGTGCTGAAACTGATTCAGAATTCCGCGCACAAGCGGAAGCCGATTCCACACTGCCCGCGAGACGTCTGATCAATCTTCAGAACAGCCAATCAATTTCCTGCTCTTAAGCCTCACGAATTTCTTTACCGGAGTTCGTGAGGCTTCCATCCAACTTTTTTCATCACTGGTTAGTGATGTTTTTGTTTTAAAAAAAACAAAAATGGTGTATAATTGTTTTGTAGAATTAATTGTAATTATGATTGAATTTGATTTCAGGAATACAGCCATTCTCGTTTCATTGGTAGTAAATCTTTTATTGCTATGGATAATTTTTAGGTATGCGCGAAAAACAGCCAGTGGCCAGTCTTATTTTGTAGCTCTTTTAGCGATTGTTGGCTGGACAATCCCAATGGTTTTGTATAGAGGCCACTTTTATAATGAAACAGTTTTGTGGGTTAGAATTTTGTATATAATGGCCAGTTTTACTTCTACCAGTTTTTTCTTTTTTTCTTTAGTTTTTCCGGATGATAAAAAGATTAGTTGGTGGTGGCATCCAATAGTAGCTGTCGAAAATTTACTAATTGTTTTGTTGTGTTTACATCCTAATTTATTTATTCGGGGTGTTCTTTCCGATCCAGGTGGAGGTGAGGATGTTATTTTATGGGGGCCACTATATAGCGTTTATGCCTCGCACATATCTTTATTTTTTCTGGCCGGTTTTGTGGTTTTGTGGAATAAATTAAAATATTTGAGTCCTGAAATGAAAGTTCAGGCTAAATTGGTGTTGTTGGGTTATTTTTTGGGTTCAAATTTAGCGATGTTTTCTAATTTGATTTTGCCTTGGATTGGTTATTTCGAATTAAATTGGTTTGGCCAAGTCGCTAGTACTGCTTTGGCGATATTTACTACTTATGCTATTTTCAAATATAAACTATTAAATATAAAATTATTAGCAGCTGAAGCTTTTGTTTTGTTGTTAAATTTCTTTTTTTTCATCCAATTTATTATTTCTGGTGAATCAATAAAGTTTATTGTTAATGGAATAATTTTGGTGGCAGTATTCATAATTTCTTATTTGTTTATTAACAACATTCAAAAGGAAGTGAAACGTCGTGAGGAAATTACAGACCTCGCCCACTCTTTGGAAAAAGCTAATTTGCG
>CAZQHU010000035.1:0-3252 GCA_964592785.1 uncultured Gammaproteobacteria bacterium
GAAGGCGCGCAACGCGGCTGATACGGGCTGGATCACGCTGGGCGCGCTGGACCCTTCTGCGTTTCAGCTGGCGGGCACCAGCGCCTTCGGGCGGTCGCTGATCGACGATTCCAGCAGCACGGCGGCGCATGGAACGCTGGGGACGCTGGCGTTTCTCGGGAACAAGGTTCCCACCGGCGCAACCGATCTGGGCGCATCGGCTGACCTGAACACCATCACCACGCCGGGGTTTTACTTTCAAGACAGCAACGCGGACGCCGGGACCGGATCAAACTTCCCTGACGCCAAGGCGGGCTTTCTGGAGGTTTTCCAGACCGGCGCGGGCGTGGTGCAGCGCTATTCGCAATATTATCGCAGCATCGACACAGAGCAGCCGCGCGTTTGGATCAGGTCGCAGATCAGCAGCACGAATATCTGGTCCCCGTGGCACACGCTGGCATCTGCGCCGATGGATACAGGCTTCTTGTGCCGGGCGTGGGTGAATTTCAACGGCACTGGCACCCCGTCGATCCGCGCGAGCGGGAACGTGTCGTCAATCACCGATCTGGGGACTGGCCACTACCGTATCAACTTCACGACGCCCATGCCGGATGCGAATTATGCGGTTGTTGCAACTGGGAACAGCAACGCAGAGCCTGTGATTGTTTCGCACAGATACAACGCGGCCCCGGCAACTTCTAACGTCACGATACATGCCACGAACAACGCTGGTGGCCCTGTTGACCCCACATACTTCAATGTCGCCATTTTCCGCTGAGGTCTCCCAATGAACTGTATTGCTTACACAACTGAAGACGGCGGCGTTGCCGTGATCTACCCCGCCGACAGCATCGACGCTGCCATGAAGGACGTGCCGACCGGCGCGGATCACGCCGTCCTTGACGCCGCCACACTGCCCACCGACGACCGTGACGCATGGTCCCTACAGGGCGGGCGGATTGTCATTGATCCGGCGCGCAAGGAAGCCGCCAAGGCCGCAGCGCGTTCAAGCATGGTGTGCAGCCGCTTTCAGGCGAAGGCCGCGCTGACGCAGATGGGGCTGCTGGATGCCGCCGAGGCGGTGATCGGGCAGGCGGACGCGCTGACCCGGTTGGCATGGGCCGAGGCAGTCGAATACCGCCGCACGTCGCCTGCAATCAATGCCATGGGCGCGGCGCTGGGGCTGACCGACGATCAGCTGGATGATCTCTACGCGGTCGCGATGGCGATTGAAGCATGATCCCGCGCATCGTTATTCACACTGATCTGCTGATGGGCACAGCGGCTGGCAAAGCCATCGGCCCGATCATCCTGATCCGTCCCGCCTATCGCGGCGATGCGGGCCTGCTGGCGCATGAGGTTGAGCATGCCCGCCAGTTCTGGGCCACGGCGGGGCTGCATCTGGTGCTGTATCCGCTGGTGCGCCGTTATCGCATGTGGGCCGAGGCGCGGGCGTTCGCCAAGCAGGTGCAGCACGGGGCGGCACTGGCGGACATGGCCGACCGCATGGCTCGGCCAGTCTACCGGCTGCGGATCAGGCAGGAACAGGCGGCGGTGGAAATCGCGCCGCATTTGTAGGGATCAACCATGACCGACTTCACGATCAACCGCGGCAGTGATCTGCGCGCGAGGATGACCTTTGCCGACGCTGCGGGAGCGCCTGTCGATCTGACCGGCTACACCGTGGCGATCTATGAGCCGCATCCCGCCATTGCCGATCACCTGAGCGCGCAGATCACCGACGCGGCGGCGGGCGAGGTGACGCTAACGATGCAATGGGCCGACGCCATGCCGACCGGGCGGATCATGCATTTCCGGGTTCGCGTCACGGCGGGCGGGGATGATGTTTCAACGCAGCGCTTCTGGGTGGTGGTGGAATGACAATCGCAACCGTATCCGTGACAGTCCTATGGCCGCCCGCGCAGCAGGTATCGGTGGCAACGGCTGGCACCCAAGGCCCGCCCGGCCCCGCTGGCCCGCAGGGGGTTCCGGGGCCGCAGGGCCCGGCAGGCGCGCCGGGGGTTCCGGGTGAAAGCGTGACGATCACCACGTTCACCGATGATGTCGCGTTCGATGCCTACACGCCCGGGCCGATGGAATTTGCGGTGCTGACCAATGCCTAAATTCGATCTGCGAAACGCGCTGCGGATCAAGACCGCTGCGGGCGAGGTGTCGCGGCTGAAATGGCAGGGCGGCGTGTGGCCCTCGGGTGGCGCGGCGGTTCCCAGCCTGTCGGTGCCCTTTGTCCTGTTTGTTGCGCGCGACGCCAATTTGGCTAATGGAAAATGGCAATCTCGATTTGGCGGTGGCCTTCCTGCTGGCCTTGAAATGGATGCGCACGGATCACCAGCCATCGTCACAGACCAAACATGGGCTCCGGGCGTTCCGGTCATGAGCATGGCTGGCGGCTGCTGGTTTGCGGATCGGGATGTGCCGTTCCCGGCTGAATTTGGTTTTTCGGTGTCATATGTTGGCAATATGGCCAGTAATCCCAGCGTTCTATACAATGGACCGCCCGGGTTGACGTGGGGTGATGTTAGCGGGCTGCACTTTGGTCACATTTCTGGCGCAAACACTGACGATGGCCCGCATATAAGCGCGGGCGATGGGAACTTGAACCAGGGGCGCAGGCGTGCTTATTCGCCGGGCTTGGGTGATGGCGTAGTCCTTCAATTCGATAGGCCATTCGGGGCATACGTAACGCTGCCCAGCTACGCCGCATACGCAGACGGTGCGGCGCTTCTGGCCACTCGCGCGGCGTCCGCTGCGACACGATCCGACGGCACAAGATTCATTGTTGGCGGTCAGGTTCGCGCCGTCAGGAATTCTGACACAGATGGATATGGCGAAGTGATGGTGAATACATCCAGCTGTATTATGGCCGTTCTCTTGACTGTCGGCGGCACTCCAATGACCGCCGCAGATCGCGCGACATGGCAGGCGTTTGCCGAGGGGCTGAAGACCGGGGCGGTCACATGATCCGCCGCCTTCTGGACGCGCTGTCCGTCCCGTCTGATTTCCGCGCCGACCCTGCGGGCCACGCTGGCAACCAGAGCGCCCATGCGTGGCTGATAGGCCCCGTGCTGGCGCTTCTGGGCGGGCTGTGGGTCGCTGCGGTGATCTACGCCGCCTGGGAAGTCTGGCAATGGCGGCGCGGCGGGTCGTGGATCGACTGCGCCGAGGACTGGCTGTTCGTCATGTGCGGCGCATGGGCGGTGTCGGTCGCGTGGCATGTGCCGGATTTCAGGCTGGCGTGGGGCGGCGTCACGGTCT
>CAZQHU010000036.1:0-3165 GCA_964592785.1 uncultured Gammaproteobacteria bacterium
TTATTCTTAATAAGGCGGTGAGCGCGAATTAGAAAAAGATATTAAGGGCCATAGGTGGATGCCTTGGCTGGTAGAGGCGATGAAGGACGTACTAGGCTGCGATAAGCCTCGGGGAGCTGCCAAGAAGCTTTGATCCGGGGATTTCCGAATGGGGCAACCCACTGCATCGAGAGGTGCAGTACCCTTAGGGGGGCGAACTCAGGGAAGTGAAACATCTCAGTACCTGAAGGAAAAGAAATCAAACGAGATTCCCAAAGTAGCGGCGAGCGAAATGGGATATAGGACAAACCGATGGCTTGCCATCGGGGTTGCGGACTGCATACGGCATTCAAAGTCGATAGAAGAACCATCTGGAAAGTTGGGCCATAGAGGGTGATAGCCCCGTACTTGAAATTGACAATGAGCTAGCAGGATCCAGAGTAGGTCGGGACACGTGTTATCTTGACTGAAGCCGGGGGGACCACCCTCCAATCCTAAATACTACTACCAGACCGATAGCGAACCAGTACCGTAAGGGAAAGGTGAAAAGAACCGCGGTGAGCGGAGTGAAATAGAACCTGAAACCTATGGCTTACAATCATTCAGAGCCCTATGATTTATCAGGGTGATGGACTGCCTTTTGCATAATGAGCCTGCGAGTTGTGGTCAGTGGCAAGGTTAAGCAAACGCGAAGCCGTAGCGAAAGCGAGTCTTAATAGGGCGTTTTAGTCACTGGCTGCAGACCCGAAACTAAGTGATCTATCCATGAGCAGGTTGAAGCTGGTGTAAGAGCCAGTGGAGGACCGAACCGATGGGCGTTGAAAAGCCCCCGGATGACTTGTGGATAGGGGTGAAAGGCCAATCAAACTTAGTGATAGCTGGTTCTCTCCGAAATATATTTAGGTATAGCCTCGAGTCGTAACATGAAGGGGTAGAGCACTGACAGGGCTAGGGCTGCTCACCGCGGTACCAAACCCTTTCAAACTCCGAATACTTCATGCGTAATCTCGGGAGTCAGGCGGTGGGTGATAAAATCAATCGTCAAGAGGGGAACAACCCAGACTAACAGCTAAGGTCCCTAAGTTACATCTGAGTGGAAAAAGATGTGGAGTTGCTGAGACAATCAGGAAGTTGGCTTAGAAGCAGCCATCTTTTAAAGAAAGCGTAACAGCTCACTGATCTAGCGATTCTGCGCTGAAAATATAACGGGGCTAAGATGTACACCGAAGCTTTAGATTCTCTTTTAGAGAGTGGTAGGAGAGCGTTCCAAACAGCGTTGAAGGTATACCGGTAAGGAGTGCTGGAGCGTTTGGAAGTGAGCATGCAGGCATGAGTAGCGATAAAAGCAGTGAGAATCTGCTTCGCCGTAAACCCAAGGTTTCCTACGCGATGCTCGTCATCGTAGGGTTAGTCGGGACCTAAGTCGAGTCCGAAAGGGGTAGACGATGGCAAATCGGTTAATATTCCGATACCGACATATGTTCGTTTGAGTGATGGGGGGACGCATAGAGTTAATCGAGCTCACTGATGGAATAGTGGGTCGAAGGACGTAGGAGGTAACACAGGCAAATCCGTGTTGCAATACTCCGAGATCTTACAGGCTCTTCAAGGACTTCGGTCTGCGAGGAGAATCGATGATACTGTCGTGCCGAGAAAAGCCTCTAAGCGAGAACATATGTCGCCCGTACCGTAAACCGACACAGGTGGGTGAGATGAGTATTCTAAGGCGCGTGGAAGAACCCTGGTTAAGGAACTCTGCAAACTAGCACCGTATCTTCGGTATAAGGTGTGCCCGCTGTAGGTGAAGGAACTTGCTTCCGGAGCCGAAACGGGTCTCAGCAAAGAGTCCCTCCCGACTGTTTACCAAAAACACAGCACTCTGCTAACTCGTAAGAGGATGTATAGGGTGTGACGCCTGCCCGGTGCTCGAATGTTAAAAGGATGTGTCAGCGCAAGCGAAGCATTGAATTGAAGCACGAGTAAACGGCGGCCGTAACTATAACGGTCCTAAGGTAGCGAAATTCCTTGTCGGTTAAATACCGACCTGCATGAATGGCGTAACGAGATGGGAGCTGTCTCAACCAGGGATCCAGTGAAATTGTAGTGGAGGTGAAAATTCCTCCTACCCGCGGAAAGACGGAAAGACCCCGTGCACCTTTACTATAGCTTGACATTGCTATTGGGATACTCATGTGCAGGATAGGTGGGAGCTGTTGATATTGTCACGCCAGTGGCAATGGAGGCATCCTTGAGATACCACCCTTGAGTATTCTGATAGCTAACTCGCATCAGTTATCCTGATGGAGGACACTGTCTGGTGGGTAGTTTGACTGGGGCGGTCGCCTCCTAAAAAGTAACGGAGGCTTACAAAGTTCGGCTCAGAAGGGTTGGAAATCCTTCGTAGAGTATAATGGCATAAGCCGGACTGACTGTGAGACAGACAAGTCGAGCAGAGTCGAAAGACGGTCATAGTGATCCGGTGGTTCTGTGTGGAAGGGCCATCGCTCAAAGGATAAAAGGTACGCCGGGGATAACAGGCTGATCTCCCCCAAGAGCTCACATCGACGGGGAGGTTTGGCACCTCGATGTCGGCTCATCGCATCCTGGGGCTGGAGCAGGTCCCAAGGGTTTGGCTGTTCGCCAATTAAAGCGGTACGCGAGCTGGGTTCAGAACGTCGTGAGACAGTTCGGTCCCTATCTTCCGTGGGCGCAGGAGAGTTGAGGAGAGCTGACCCTAGTACGAGAGGACCGGGTTGGACGTGCCACTGGTGCACCGGTTGTTCTGCCAAGAGCATCGCCGGGTAGCTACGCACGGATGTGATAACCGCTGAAAGCATCTAAGCGGGAAGCCAACTCCAAGATGAACTCTCCCTGAAGTTCCCTTGAAGACTACAAGGTTAATAGGCCGGATGTGTAAGAGCAGCAATGCTTTCAGCTGACCGGTACTAATAGAACGTTCGTCTTTTTTCTATGCTCACCGCCTTATTAAGCATAAGCTGTGAAATGACTTGAAGTTACGATATGACGACTTAACAATAACAATACCTCGCATTACTTGCTAAGCCCGCAAGGACAAGCTCACCTCGGTGACCTTCTCCTTGCGTGCTCTGGTGGCTATAGAGAGGGGGAAACGCCCGGCCCCATTCCGAACCCGGAAGCTAAGACCCTCTTCGCTCATAATACTGC
>CAZQHU010000037.1:0-2977 GCA_964592785.1 uncultured Gammaproteobacteria bacterium
AATGAATTTTTTGTCAAAGCTTATAAAGTTATTGCTCCGGAAAATAATAATGATAATTTTGTTTTGAAAAATGTTTGGGATGATGCGGAGAGGGCAACAGGCACCCAAAACTGGCAAATACCAAAAGTATATTCTCTAAATCCTTATAATTGTTTTACAGATGATAAACAATCTTGTTCAGCCTGGAAGTCAGAAGCAGTGACGATAAATCGTCGTAATTATGAAACCAGTGATTATAATGGCGATGGTGTGGATGAAGAAGATACAGATTTTGATGGTCTTTCAGATCCAATGATTTTTGTTGGTACGGCTGGGGTCAATCTAAGCTTTTTCGCTGCAGCTGAAGACAACCGCATGCCACTTCGTAGAGTGATGGTGGATTGGCGAGATGGTAATCTTGTCAATGAAAAACAATTTGGATTTTATAAAAATAGGAAACCGTTTTGTGAAACTTCTGATAGTTCAGCTCTACCGACTGTGGCCAGATGTCAACAAACTCAAATTACCTGTCAAAATGATACTCATTGTGTTGGTGTGAACGTAGGTTGTGATGACCCAACTACTTATGATGGAAGATTTTTTGGTGATGCAGCGCGCGCTTGTGTTAGCCGACCGTTTGAATTTACCCACTATTATAGTTGTACCAGTGCTGATACCAGTACTACCGTCAGTGATTTGGAGAGAATTGACCCGGCTTTATCTGGTTTGAGCCAAGCTGAAGTGGATAAGATAAAACAAATAGCTTCTGCCCAAGGTAGTGCCTCTGGACTCGGTTCAAATCCTAAGGTTTGTGTTTTCCGTCCACGCGTGCAAGTAATGGATAATTGGGGTTTTTGTAATGGAAGTTGTGGCGGCGCCAGTAGCCCGGGTGGTAGTTTTTGTTATGGCGACGGCGCCACAGATGAGTGTTCGCCAAGAGATGCAAATAATAATATAATACCAGGAGATTCTGGTCCCTGGACTTATTATCGGGGAGCGATCGTGGTCTTGGCCAAAGACTAAGAAAAATCATAATATGTTGAAGTCTAAGCTGGAAAATTTATTCAACCGTTTCAATAAAAAGCATTATTATTCACTCGCCGGGATTTTATTGTTGGTAGTTATTGGTGTGTTTTTTGTGGTTACTCCAGCTCAAGCATTGGTAGAAGAAGTGGCCAATGGCATGATTCGTTTTGCGTCTTGGCTTTTTCTGGGTTTGGCCAGATTGGCTATTGGATTTACTATTTTTGCTTTGGAGTTTTTTATCAAAGTTGCTCAATATAATAACTATGTAGATGCGCCTACAGTGTTGGTTGGCTGGGTAATGGTTCGTGATGTGGCCAACATGTTTTTTGTAATAGCGCTCCTTCTCATTGCTTTTGGCACCATGATGGGTATGGAAAATTATATGTGGACCAAGACTTTGGTAAAGTTGATCTTGGCAGCGGTCTTTATCAATTTTTCCAATCTTATCTGTGGAATATTTATAGATATTGCCCATGTTTTCACCATTACTTTTGTCAATGCTATCGCCGGCGCGGCCGGAGGTAATGTGATCAAGATGTTGCATCTGCAAGAAGTTTTGACTATGGTAGGAGAAACAGGTGATTATGGTGGGGATTTACAATTAGATGTATTGATTTCAGCCATTGCCGGATTTATTTTTGCGGCGATTTCTGCGGCTACTATGATCGCCTACTTGGTAGTGATGGTAGCTCGTCTGGTAGTATTGTGGGTATTGATTGTACTTTCTCCTTTGGCTTTTGCTTTACAGACTATCCCTCAGACAGAGCAATACGCCAAAGAATGGTGGCAAAAATTTGGTAAACAAGTAATAGTGGCGCCGGTGATGGTCTTTTTCTTGTGGTTGGCTTTTGCTACTGTGGGGGCTGGTAATATCGCTACTCAGCAAGCTCTAGCTCCTGGAGCAGAAAATCTGGCGGACGTGCAAAAAGTTATGGGCACGGAAGTGAATCAACCAAAACTTTCTTTATCTTCTGCTACCACTTGGGACAACATGGCCAATTTTCTCATCCCTATTGCTCTTTTGATAGTTGGTCTGAATGTAGTTCAACAAATAGGCGTGGTAGGTGGTGGTATGGTTGGTGGAGTAGTGAATTTTGGTAAGAAAGTGGCGACTATTGCCAGTGGTTATGCAGCGGGTAGGTGGTTGACTGGAGCTGCAGGCAAAGGACTTAAGGCTGCTGCTTGGTATGCCCCTGTAATTGGTGGCGAAAAATGGGCCACAATGGGCAAGACTGTTTGGGAAAATGTCAAAACTTCCTATGCCAGAGCCGGCGCTGGTATTACTCCGGCCAATATAAAAGCTGCAGAAAATTTAGCAGCAGTTGGTTCAGAGTTGTCTGAAATTGAGACTAAATTACAAAAAGCCAATGAACCGGGGAGCACTGTTAGTGCCGAGGAAAAAGCAGAATTGACCAAAAAAAGAGATGCCCTGAAAGAAAAAGAACAAGAATATCGCACAATAATGGATAAGGACAGAGGTAATGCTGCTTTCCGGGCCATGGGCTGGTTTGCTCGTCGCAGTGTGAGCACAGAAAAACATTACAAGAAATCTCAAGGCCAAGCTGAAGTGATGCAAAAAATTCTTTGGAAGAGAGTTGGAGCAGAAGCCGGTGGTTGGATTTTCAATCGTAAAAATAAAGATGTAGATGCTCAAGATCGTGTGGAAAGAGGTATTCTTGAAGCAGAAGAGATGCGTGGTAAAGCCAAAGATGAAGAGTTTATTGGTAGGGGTCGTGCTGCTACTTTGGCAGCCCCTAGACAAAAATATGCTCCTGGAATCAGGGGGCAAAAAGAAACATACCCACCAGAAAAAACTATTAGTTTGGCAGAAGCTATTGCCGGGCATGAGGCCAGAGCAGAGGGTTGGAAAGGTAAACAGTTGGCGGTTTTGTCGGCAGGAAGAATCAAAGTTGATATGCAAGCCAAAGTTGCTTTGGATGATTTGAGGAACCGCGCGCAGGCGGAGAAGTGG
>CAZQHU010000038.1:0-2670 GCA_964592785.1 uncultured Gammaproteobacteria bacterium
GGCGGAGAGTGTGGGATTCGAACCCACGAGGGTTTTAAGGCCCTACCTCGTTAGCAGTGAGGCGCTTTCGACCAACTCAGCCAACTCTCCATAGGTATGATTATTCTACGCTATTTTGGTCTTTAAGTCAAGACTATTTAGTAGTTTTTAATTTTGTAGTATAATATTCGCATAGATATGGAGTCAGCCACAAATAAAAATGATGTCTTTGCCATGATTTTGGCAGCTAATAATGGACAGAAGTCCACAGCTTCGGCGCAACCGGCTAGTTTTGCTTTGCCGGAAGATTGGCACGAGGAGCAGGTGGAAGGACAATTGGCAGTGGATGTGGCTCAGACTGAGAAAGAAGTTATGGTAGTTTCCACCATGGCCGGGGCTTTGGCCGATCAACTAGAGGTTTATTTACAAAATGATTTATTAACTATTCGTGGTCGGAGAATTTCTCCTTTAAATGGACGAATGGTGGAATATTTTCATGAAGAATGTTTTTGGGGAAAATTTTCCCGGACTATTGTTCTGCCTGTAGAAGTCAAAGGCGATTTGGCCAGAGCTGAATATCACAATGGAGTGTTGACTGTTTGGATTCCCAAACAACGCTTGGAAAGACAAATTCCCGTGGTTATCACTGAAGAATAGCCTAGCTTTATGAAAGAAGAGGTGCGAAAATTTTTTAAAGAAACTATAACTCGCTTTTCTTGGTCGCGGGTTGGTTTTATTTTGCTTGTATTTTTTTTGTCGGCAGGTCTTTTTGTTGCTTTGTTATCAGTCTATGGTTATACATTTCGCGATCGTACTTTACCTGGCCTAACTTTGGGAGAGTTTCCTGTGGGTCGGATGGATCGTAGTGAACTCAAACTTTTTTTGGAAAAAGTCACTGATAAATTGGTAGATGAAGGTTGGCATTTTGTTTATGAAAAAAATGGCAAAAAAGAAACTTTGATACTTTCTCCGGTCTTGGTAGTTGATGGTGGCTCTTATGAATTGGCGCATTTTGATATTGATCGAGAAGTTGATAGATTATTATCTCTTGATAAAAATGCGAGTTTGCCAATGGTAGGTTGGCGAGCTTTGTCTGGTTTTTTGAATAACAAAAAATTGAGTTTTGAAAATTTCAATTTGGATCAATTTAGATTACAACAAACTCTTTCCGATCGTTTGTTGGAAGAAGAAAAATTTCCTGAAAATGCCAATGTACATATTAGTGATTTATCGCCTCTAGTTTATGAAATAACGCCACCATCTTCGGGTGTAACCATAAATTATGAAGTCATTTTGAAAGAGCTTGAATATAACTGGTCATTTTTGAATAATCAAGATTTGGTTGTAGAAAAAGTTTTTAAAGAGGCGGAAATAGACGAGGCCGAAGTTGGAACAATCGTGGATAAATTATCTAAAATTTTTGAGGCTGGTGGTCTTCAGCTCGCTTATCGGGATCCGGAAACAAAAAGGGAATATGATTGGCAGATTGGGGCTACTCAGTTGGCTGAATGGCTGGAAGTAAAAAAAGATGAAGATAGAAGCTTGTATTTTGGTTTTAATTTTGAAAAGGCCGGGAAGTATTTGGAACAGTTTGTGTCTCCTCAAATTAATGTTGCCGCTCGCGATGCTAAATTTAAAATGGGTGAAGATGGTAGGGTAGTAGAATTCCAGGGTTCACGACCAGGCATAGCTCTAAATATTTATGGAACCGCTGAAACTGTTGGCACTTTGGAGCTTTTGGAAAATGCTTTTCGAGAAAGATTTGTCCATGATAGTGGTTTTACCAAAGTGGTGACAGCGGCAGTGGACAGAGTCCAGCCAAATATCAAAACTGGTGATGTCAATGATCTGGGAATCAATGAAGTTTTGGGAGTGGGTATTTCCAGTTATGCTGGCAGTCCCACCAATCGTATAAAAAATATTAAATTGGCAGTTAATAAATTAAATGGAGTGGTTATCGGACCGGGTCAAGAATTTTCAGCTATCAAATTTTTATCTCCTTTTACTGCAGAAGCCGGTTATTTGCCGGAGTTGGTTATCAAAGGTGACGAAATCAAACCAGAGATTGGTGGTGGACTCTGTCAAATTGGTACCACGCTTTTTCGAATGGCTATGAATTCGGGCATGAAAATAAGTGAACGTCGTAATCATTCTTTGGTGGTGAGTTATTACAATGATCTGACCAATGGTAATCCAGGTACTGACGCGACTATTTATGAACCAGCCCCAGATTTTAAATTTTTAAATGATACCAATAATTCAGTTTTGATCCAAACAGAAATAGATATAGTAAATCAACGTTTGTATTTCACCTTGTGGGGGTTAAATGATGGTCGTAAGGCTTATTATTCTTTGCCAAAAGTTTTGCGTTGGCTACCAGCCGGAGAAAAGAAAATTATTGAAACTACCAAATTGGAGCCTGGGGTTACTAGTTGTCAGCATGCGTACACCGGAGCAGATGCGGTTTTTACTTACACTCGGGAATTGCCAGGGGATAAAAAAGAAGAAGTGGTTTTTGAAAGTCATTATCGGCCTTTACCAGAAATTTGTTTGGTGGGAGTCGCAGAAAATACTGCTTCCAGTACACCGACAGTTGAGGGTAGTTTGTTATTAAATGAAGGTTAATACTTTTTGTGTCATCTCTGTGAAAGCAGGGATCTATTCGCCAACGATTTCTGGATTTTCGCTTTC
>CAZQHU010000039.1:0-2471 GCA_964592785.1 uncultured Gammaproteobacteria bacterium
ATCACATAGATAAAAAAATTGTAGGTCTTGAATGGTCGTTAGAAGATGTCGGGGTCGGCATCGCTACTGCCTCCAGTGCCACTATCGGTGCTTTTATCGCCAGCAAGATGGGTTTTAACGCTTTGTTCGGAATTATTTCGTTTTTCGGTTTGATAGCCACAGCAATTCTCATTGTTTTGAGCAAGAAAAAAGGAATGATTCTAAGCAAATTTATCATCAATAAAGCGGAAAAAGCACCGCTCAAGTTGGATACTTTTAAATAATTTTATGATCAACAATCTATTCATTTTCATAGTCGCTCTGCTAATGGTTATAAAGGGTGCGACAATGGCCACAAAATACTCAGCCAAATTGGCAGAGAGTTTTAATATCTCGAAATATATTGTGGGATTTATTATCGTTGCGTTTATTTCAATCCTGCCCGAGACATTAATTTCAATTAACTCTGCCATCAGTGGCATACCTGAGTTTGGCCTTGGTACATTATTTGGCTCAAATATTGCTGACCTATCTTTGATATTTGCAATCCTGATCATATATGCAGGCCGGGGTATGAAAATAGAAAGTAAAGTTTTGAAAAATGTACGACTATATCCTTTCTTTTTGCTTTTACCATTATTATTCGGTTTAAACGGACACTATTCAAGAATTGAAGGTGTATTCTTAATTATGGCAGGTATAATTTTTTATTATCTGGTATTTAAAAACGGAATTGATGTATCTGCAAATTTACGGAATGGCAACGGAAAATATAAAAGTCTCTTATTTTTGATCATCTCGATGGCCCTGCTATTGGTTGGCTCGCATTTTACCGTAACTTCAGCTACTGCTCTGGCTCATGCTCTAAAAATAACACCTATTCTTATCGGCATGCTTGTTGTAAGTTTGGGTACAACTATGCCAGAACTATTTTTCTCTTTAAAGGCTGTAAAACGAAAAGATGATGGATTGGCAGTTGGCGATATTATGGGATCGGTTTTGGCAGACGCTACCATAGTGGTTGGTATTTTGGCTACAATCAGTCCGTTTTTCTTTCCAGTTAAAATTGTTTACATTACAGGGGTGTTTATGGCTATCTCCTCATTCATACTGCTTAAGTTCATGAAAACAGGAAAGTTGATCACAAAAAATGAAGGATATTTACTTTTATCCTTTTGGGTTATTTATGTTGTTGTTGAATTTTTAGTTAATAGATAACGATAGTGCTTAGAAAGCTCGCCCAAGGGGCAAACAAACGGCAAAAAATGGCTTTGTGACAGCCTTTTACAAATCCACAGCCACTTTCAATCCAGCTTTAACAATTATTTCGGCCGGAATTGTTTCGTGTGTTTGTTCACCAATCTCTACTGTTCGGCATTCCTCATCTTCATATACATCGCAACATTAGCTTTGTCCGGTTTTAGCACCGATTATATCCTCAAGAGAACGCCTATTGAATAAAATAAGGTTAGACTCAACTAGGTCTTTTTTAAACTCCTCAAACGATAATTCTTTCTTTTCAAGAATTACATCAATTTTAAGCGAAGCGAATTTTTCTTTAAGCTGTTGGACAGCATCATTTAGATCACTCTCGGTCGATCCGCATCAAGGGCAGGTAATACCTCCCCCTTAATTAATCTCTGCCAAAATATTGTGAGAGTCTTTTTGTTGGTATCATTTATTTTTTGAGGGTCTGATCCACATCCGCACTGACAATTACATTTGTTTGTTTGATTCATATTTATAAAATACTTAATAAGATACTGCGTGTAATACAGTCCTGTTAGTTAACTGCCCTGCGGCAGAGACCGCAGGGCGTATTGGACGATTAAATTTCAAACAACTTTAATTGGTTAACATCGTTGGTTCTGCCTTGGCTTTTGATGTAGTTTTCAATAACGGACTTGCTGCCACGGCCGCTTATGGTGGCAATGTAGTAGCCATCGGTCCAGAATTCTCCGCCCCACAGCTCGATTTTTACCTTTGGCACTTGTTGAAACACTCTTTTTGCTGAAATACTCTTGATTATTTTAATCACTTGACCGCTGGAATAGGTTGGTAAAAATCTCGCTAAAATGTGGATATGATTTTGGTCAAAGCCGATGTGGGTGATTTCAATGGCATACCGTTCCTTAATACCTTGTATGCTCTCAGTTATCGCGGCCTGTACCTGCTGGTCCAAAACTTGGAGGCGGTATTTTACTGTAAGCTGGATATGGTAGTAACACTCGGAAATGTTGTGGTACCAATGCCAGATTTTGGAATCAATGTTAGTCATAATACTAACATTGTACCCCAAACTCGCTACCGCGTGTAGGGGGTCTTACCCCCTACAACCACCGCCAAAGGTTCACTGTGGCAGAGACCACAGATGTGAGTTAATTATATAAACACGGAAGCAATATAGCTTAAAAGAAACAGGTTGGGTAATTAGTTACCTACACTTTACCAACTTGCCATTTATTGTGGATTTGTCATCAATAGTAGGTTGG
>CAZQHU010000040.1:0-2421 GCA_964592785.1 uncultured Gammaproteobacteria bacterium
CAACAATTCCGGCAGCCGCGAGACGGGGATGTCGGAGATCCGCGCGATGGCGTCTGCCAACCAGGCTTGCGGGTCGATGTTGTTCAGCTTGGCGGTGCCTATCAAGGAATACATGAAGGCCGCGCGCTGCCCGCCCCTCTCGGAGCCGGCGAAGAGCCAAGACTTTCTGCCCAGGGCCACACCGCGCAGAGATCGTTCCGCCGCGTTGTTGCTGAGGCAGACCCGTCCGTCTTCCAAGAACCGCGTAAAGCCCGGCCAGTGATCGGGCGAGAGCAGATAGTCGATCGCCTTGGCGACCTTGGCGTGCTTCGACAGCTGCGCACGTTGCGCCCGAAGCCAGAGTTCCAGGGCGGCGACCTGTGGGGCTGCGTGCGCCTTGCGCGCCTCCAGACGGGCGGCCGGGTCGAGGCCGGCGATCTCGCGCTCAATGTCGAAGAGAGCATCGATGCGCTTCACCGCCTCGAAGGCGACCGGCGAGATTTCCCTGGCATCCTTGCCCTTGCGGATGTTCCCCTCGACATCGGCCAGTTCGAAGAACTTGCGGCGTGCGTGGCTCCAACACAGGGCCGAAAGAACCGGCCCCGGCTTGCGGTCGCCGCGATAAAGCGGGTTGTAACCCGCATAGGCATCGGCTTGCAGGATCCCCTGCCAGTCCTTCAAATGCGCGACCGGGTGTTCCCCGCCCCGGTCGCGCGAGAAGCGGAACACCACCGCTGGCGGCGCCGCGCCCCCAAAGGGACGATCGTCGCGGACATAGGTCCAGAGCCGCGCCGTCTTCGTGCCGCCGCGGGCCAGCAGCGGCACCGTCGTATCGTCACCATGCAGGCGTTCGGCCACCATGACATGCGCCGCGATCAGATCATGGAGCGGTTTCAGCAGATCGGTCACGGCGCCGACCTGGTCGGCAAGCGTCGAGAGGCTGAGGTCCACGCCTTCCCGCGCATAACGCTCGGCCTGACGGTTCAAAGGCTGATGCTGGCCGAATTTTTCGAAGACAATCATCGCCAACAGGCTGGGGCCTGCCCAACCCCGCGGGATCGGGTGGAATGGCGCGGGCGGCTGGCTGATCTTTTCGCAGGCCCGGCAGGTGAACTTTTCGCGCACGGTCTGGATCACCTTCCATTGCCGAGGCACCACCTCCAGCGTCTCGGTGACATCTTCGCCCATTTTCACGAGGCGGTCCGATCCGCAGCAGGTGCAGCAGGTCGGTGCCGGGACCACGACCCGCTCACGCGGCAGATGCTCGGGGAATGGTTTCTTCACAGGTTTGCGCCGCTCGAAAGCCGCCACCTTCGTGGTCTTTTCCGCCCGCGCCGCATCCTCGGCGGCGTCGGTCACCAGCTCCTCCAGCTGCAATTCCAGCTGGTCGATCAGCCGCGCCGTCCGTTCCGCGCTGTGGCCATATTGCTCGCGCTTGAGCAGTGCGATCTCGAGCTTGAGGCCCGCGATCATCGCCTCGGAGGTCGAGACCACCGCGCGGGCCTGCGCCAGTTCAGCCTTGGTGGCCGCCAGTTCGGCGCGCAATTTCTCGATTTCAGATGGAGCATCGGACATGACGACTTTTACCATGCGTCAGCGTAAAGGCCAACAAATACAGTCGCTTCAGCCCCGTCATCCCATCTTTTTTGGCCTCTGGGTCCAGCGCGGATTGCGCCAGTCAATTCCGTCCAGAAGATAACCCAGCTGCGCCGCCGAAATCGCAACCGCCTCGCCGGTGGCGCTGGAGGGCCAGACAAATTTTCCGGCCTCAAGGCGCTTGGCGTAAAGCGACACGCCCACCCCGTCGAACCATAAAAGCTTCACCATGTCGGCCTTGCGGCCGCGAAAGCAGAATATCTCGCCACTGTGGGGGTCGCGACCGAGCCCCTGCTGGATCTTCAGCGCAAGCGAGTTCATCCCGCATCGCATGTCCGTGACGCCACCGGCGATCCACACCTTCGTCCCTGCCGGAAACGCGATCATCGCTTCACCATCAACCCGTTGAGCAAACGCGCCGCCGCATCCATGTCGAAATCCGCAGGAACCGTCACACGACACCGACCGCCAAGATCAATGGTCAATGCCGATGATCGCACGACGTCCGCCGCAAGCGGCGCATCTGCGCGGGATGAGCCTTCGATCGCAACCACGCGCATGAACGATGCGCGGCTAGCCAGAAGCCCAAGCCGTTGCCTGTGCCGCCAGTCATAGATCATCGACCGACTGATCTCATGGCGGCGGGCCACCTCGGCGGCCGTCACGCCGTCGCGATAGCTCTCCTCGACGATCCGGAGCTTCTCATCATCCGTGAACCGCCGTCGGCGGCCCGTGTCCGAAATCGACAAAACTTGAATGCGGGGGGTGTCTTCGTGTGCGTCCATAAGGACATCCGGTAACCCGTCAAACGACATCCGCGCCAGACGGCCCTCGCCGCATGCTTAC
>CAZQHU010000041.1:0-2275 GCA_964592785.1 uncultured Gammaproteobacteria bacterium
TGTGATTCTAATTTGGCTAGTTTTTCTTGGGCTTCAGCCAATTTTTTCTTTTCTGCTTCAACCACAGCTTCTGGAGCGTTTTTTACGAATTCTTTATTAGCAAGTTTTTTCTCTAAACCCTTCACATAGGGTTCTATTGTACCAATCTCTTTTTTCAATCTCTCTTTTTCTTTATCAAAATCAACTACCCCAGCTAAATCCACAAAAACTTCTACTTCTCCAACCACAAAGCCAATTTGATTTTTTGTTTTTTCTCTCGACCTGAGCTCGAGACGAAGGTTGCTTTCTTGATTTATTGTTAACTCTTCCAATCGTGCCAGACCTTTTATTACTTCAGCATTTTCTTTTAGCAATTCAACTTTATCACCAGCAGAAATAATTACATTCAATTTTTTAGCTGGTTCAATTTTATTTTCAGCGCGAAGTGAACGAATACTGGTGATAATATTTTTTATAAGATCAAAATCATCGGCTGGAATACATTCATCTTTATCTGACAAAAAAGGAAACTTTTCTATCATCAACATTCTGTCTTTACCATAAATTTCACTCCAAATCTGTTCAGTCACAAACGGCATAAAAGGATGCCACAATTTCAAAATTGTATTCAAAATATAATTTAAAATTTCTGTTTTATCTTGTCCTGAGCTTGTCGAAGGATCTACTTCAATCTTCGCAACTTCTAAATACCAATCGGCCAGTTGATCCCAAGTAAAACTGCGTAACTGTTCTCCAGCATAAGAAAAATTAAATTCTTCTATATTCTTACTTGTGTCAAAAATTATTTGATGTACCTGTTCCAAAATCCACTTGTCAGCCAAAGTCTTAGCCTCTGGTAATTCAACATCAATTTGTATCTTGTTATTTATCTCTTGTATCTTGCCGATCATAAATCGGCTTATATTCCACAATTTATTGGAAAAATTTCTAAACCCGGCAATCTTTTCTTCTGATAGTTTGCTATCATTTCCTGGAGAATTCCCCAGAAGTAGTGACAAACGCACTGCATCAGTACCATATTTTTTACACACATCAAGTGGGTCAATAACATTACCAAGACTCTTGCTCATCTTCCTCCCCAATTCATCACGAACCAAACCATGCAAATAAACTTTTTCAAAAGGAATATCACCCAAAATATAAGTCGTCATGAGGATCATTCTCGCTACCCAGAAAAACAAAATATCATAACCAGTCTCCATCACAGATGTAGGATGAAAATTTTTCAAATCTTCTGCTTCTAAATCTGGATATCCCAAAGTGCTGAATGTCCAAAGTCCGGATGAAAACCAAGTGTCTAGAGTATCTTCGCTATCAGGAATCGGATGCCCATACCAAATTTGCCTACTGATACACCAATCACGTAAATTATCTATCCAATGAAAATAAATTTTATCAAATCGCTCAGGAATAATTTTTATTTGCCCAGATTTCACAACCGTCTGCATTAACTTTTTTAGACTGACCTTTTCACCGTCTTTAATTCCCTTCAATTTTAGATCTCCTATGAACTGTGAACTATGAACTGTGAACTCTTTATTTACATCAACGAACCACTGTTTAGATGGTAAAGGCTCAATCGCTGTTCCGCAACGATAACAAATAGAAAGATTGTTTTCATAATTTTCATCAACATGATCTATCAAACCCATCTTTTCCATGTCTTTAACAATAACCTCTCTAGCTTCAACTGTAGTCATGCCAGCATACTTACCACAATTACTCATCATTCTACCATCTTCATCAATAATTTGTTTGCCAGGTAAATTATGACGCTGAGCAATTTCATAATCAGCAAAACTATGATAAGGGGTAACTTTAATTGCTCCTGTGCCAAACTCCATATCTACAGCTTCATCAGCTACTACGGTAATTTCAAACTCACCCAAAACTCCATGAATCATATACTTCTTACCTACCATGTCTTTATATCTTTTGTCTTTGGGATGTACTGCCACCGCTGTGTCTCCTAATTTAGTTTCCGGACGAGTAGTGGCCAAAATAAAAGGCCCATATTTTATCCAATACAATTTTGTTTTTGCTGGTTTGTACTCTACTTCATCATCAGCCAAAGTAGAATGACACCTAGGACACCAATTAACAATTCTAAACCCTTGATAAATCAAACCATCATCCTGCATTTTTTTAAAAACAGTTTGTACAGCCAAACTTCTCTTTTCATCTAGAGTAAAAGCCTCACGACTCCAATCCAAACTAGCACCCATTTTTTTACACTGATTAATAATAGTATCATGAGACTCTCTCGCAAATTTAT
>CAZQHU010000042.1:0-2034 GCA_964592785.1 uncultured Gammaproteobacteria bacterium
CGAAATAAGCCCTTGGTTGACTGTATTAATTTGGTTCTAGACCGAAGTAGTGCACTTGTAAGAATATGTCAAAACTTTTTGGGGCTCTTTGGCGAGATTGGCCACCAAATTGTAAGGGGTTTTAAACGAAAAAATATATTGGCAGTTTTGTTCGAGGGAAAAGAAAATTTTTAAACAATTACACATATCACTAGAAGCTCGGAACTTCTTTTTTTGTTTTATATAGACTATTGAAATAATTAAATATTTATGTTAATTTAGGCTTAGGTAATTGCCGAATTCAGGCGTGGCCAAACACATCCAGAATGGTCTGGTTGGTGTAACCATGTTTAGAATTCGAGGGGAGGGTTGTGATGGGTGACGCGTACAAGGAACTTGGTGTTGACGCCCAGAAGGCCGATGTTCATGCGGCAGTTGCCGACCAGAACCAGGGGTTGTTCCCGGGTGCGTTTTGCAAGATTGTGCCCGACGACCTGACCGGCTCCAAGGAGCACTGCATCATCATGCACGGTGACGGTGCTGGCACCAAGTCCAGTGCGGCCTACGTGGCCTGGCGAGAACACCAGGAGCACTGGATGGACTGGGGCGACAACATCTGGCGCGGTATCGCTCAGGACGCTCTGGCCATGAACCTGGACGACATGGGTTGTGCTGGCGCTCGCGGTCCCTTCCTGGTGAACAACATGATCGCCAGGAATCCCAGACGCGTGCCCGGCGAGGTCGTGAAGGCCGTGATCGACGGCTACCAGAAGGTCTGCGCCGACATGGGGCTCCTCGATATCGACTGCATCATGACCGGCGGTGAGACGGCCGACGTGGGCGATCTGGATCGCACCATTTCGGTTGATTGCACCGTTGTCACGCGCTTGCGTCGCGACCAGGTCGTGGACTGCAACCGAATGCGCCCTGGAGACTACATCGTGGGCTTTTCGTCCACGGGTCAGGCCAAGTGGGAGAAGGAGCCCAACTCGGGCATCGGTTCCAACGGTCTGACTCTCGCGCGTCATGTTCTGATGAGCCGGCGCTACCGGGAGAAGTATCCTGAATCCTTCGCCCCGGAACAGGACCGTGAGAAGGTGTACCGCGGACGACACAGGATGTCGGATTCCATCTGCGAGGGTGACTTCGAGATGGGCGAGGGTCTGCTCTCGCCGACACGCATCTACCTGCCCCTGATCCGGCGGTTGCTGGAAGTCCTGACTCCCGACCAATTGCATGGACTGATCCACTGCACGGGCGGCGGGCAGACCAAGATCATGAAGTTCGGTGGGCCTGGTCTGCGTTTCGTCTACAACACCCCCTTCCCGATTCCGCCCCTGTTCAGGCTGATCCAGAAGGAAGGTCAGATCTCCTGGCACGAGATGTACGAGGTCTTCAACATGGGTTGGCGCTTGATGGCCGTCGTCTCGGATCGTCACTGGGTTGAACCCTGTCTCCGTGTTGCCGAGAAGTGTGGCATCGAAGCCAAGGTTGTTGGCCTCATCGAAAAGTCCGAAATCGCTGGCCAGAACACGCTCGCGATGCAGGACCCCGAGAGCGGTGGGATGCTCTACTACCCCGACAAGTGAAGGAGGACAACATGAATGCTCGTGCTCCGCCGTAAAATGGCTGTGGGTGCGAACACAACACGAAGATCCATTCGCACGCCACATTTTTTCCTAAAATAATTTAGGTGAAAATGTGGAGGAAAAAGCGAATGGATTTTTGTTTCAAATCACAAAAGAATTTGCCGCCAAAGTAATAAATTTTTCAAAAATTTGAATTTGAAAAATTTATTACAATGAGTTATACTCAACTCATTCGAAAAACTGGAAATTGTCAAAGACCGCGTCGCCTCGCCGGTAATTAGTGGGGGCTACTTTTGCCCCGCCTTTGCGGGGCCAAAAAACGTTCGAACAATTTGTAATATACTGCACAAAAAACCCTGCACCGTTCTAGTACAGGGGGTTTTTTATTCTTTCAATTTATCTCTCACCTTCTTCACCACTTCATCTATATGCCAATCGGTCTTCACCAAATAGTCAAAAACTCCTT
>CAZQHU010000043.1:0-2008 GCA_964592785.1 uncultured Gammaproteobacteria bacterium
CGCATTTTGCTTTGCAAAATACGAAATTCGGAAGCGAAAAAGGAAAGGTTCAAAATCCCGCCCGCATTCCTCCCCAGACCCCTCCTGCGGGCGGGAAGAAAGCCGAGGCGGGGCAATTCCATTCCCCCAGAAAAATAGTTTGCCCCGCCGAGTCCAAATTAGTTTTCAGGATTTTCTTCAAAAAATGTTCGAACTTCGTCCAAAAAACACCGCCAATTTTTACATTCAGCAAAATTGAAAGATGTTGCCTCGGCGCAAAGCGCCTCGGCATGGTATTTTTCCGCAATTTTGAAGGCATTTTTGAAATCGCACGCCAGCGTGCGTTCGGCAATGCGGAAGTTCGCCGTGCGAAGCACGGGCAAAATGAAATTTTGCAAACCAATCTTTTTTCTTTCGCTTTCAGCGAAAGGTTGAGCGTATTTTTCTTTGATTGCCCAAAAACTAATTTCAAAACAATATGGACAACATAAATTTACAAACCAAAAAGATTTTTCTCTATGCCCGCAAATCCACGGACGAGCCAGAGCGACAAGTGCTTTCCGTTGAGGCGCAAATGTTTGAGTTGCGGGAATATGCCAAAAAAGAGGGGCTGAATATCGTCCGTGAATTTGTAGAAAGCAAAACCGCCAAAGAGCCAGGGCGAGAGATTTTTAACGACATGGTCACAAGCATAGAGAAAAATGAAGCCGAGGGAATTTTAGCGTGGCACCCTGACAGGTTGGCGAGAAACAGCATAGACGGCGGACGAATAATCTATCTTGTAGATACTGGAAAAATTACCACGCTAAAATTTCCTACTTTTTGGTTTGATCCGACACCGCAGGGAAAATTTATGTTGTCTATCGCTTTTGGGCAATCAAAATACTATGTGGATAATCTTTCGGAAAATATAAAGAGGGGTATTCGCCAGAAATTGCGAAATGGTATTTGGCCCGCTTGGGCTCCGCTCGGCTATATCAACGACAAAAACGCTCGCAAAATAATTGTGGATAAAGAAAAAGCAAAATATATCAAGCGGGCTTTTGAAATGTACGCAACTGGCGAATATCCCCTCGCTCAAATCCGAAAGATTATCAATTCCTTGGGCTTGGTTGGCAAGAAAGGCAAAATGCTTTCCGTCTCAAATTATCAGTATATGCTGAAAAACAAAATCTATTACGGAATGATTGAATATAACGGCGAATTGTATGACGGAAAGCATGAACCGATTATCACAAAGAAACTTTTTGATTCCGTTCAAGAAGTGATGATGAGAAAATCCAAACCGAAAACGCCAAAATTGAAACCCTATGTGTATAGAGGATTTTTCCGTTGCGGAGAGTGCGGTTGTTTCATCACCACCGAAACGCAAAAAGGTCATAATTATTTGCGATGCACCAAACGGAAAAATCCTTGCTCACAAAGGTATGTTCGCGAGGAAATCATCACTTCTCAAATAAAAGAGGTAATCAAAAAAGTTTCTTTGTCTTCCGCTTGGGCAAACGCTTCAATCAATTATTTTGAAAACGAAAAAATTAAAATTGCCCAAGCGGGAAGCTCTTTCGCCCAAAAATTGCGAGATGAGCTTGTAGAAATTGAAACAAAACTCGATCGTTTGCTTGATTTGCAACTGGACGGCAGTTTATCATCTGCGGAATATACCGCCAAAAAGCAAAAACTCATTCTCGCTAAAAAGGATTTGGAAGAAAAAATCACCGCTTTTGGGCGAAAGAGTAATAATCGGTTCGAACTTGCCATAAACTTCATAAAAGAAGCCAACCAAGCCGAAAAATACGCTCAACAAGAAAATCCCGAAAGGATTCGGGATTTTCTCAAAAAGATTGGTTCGAACTTCCGCATTGCCGAACGCACGCTGGCGTGCGATTTCAAAAATGCCTTCAAAATTGCGGAAAAATACCATGCCGAGGCGCTTTGCGCCGAGGCAACATCTTTCAATTTTGCTGAATGTAAAAATTGGCGGAGAGGACAGGATTTGAACCTGCGAGGGCTCACGCCCAAACGGTGTTCG
>CAZQHU010000044.1:0-1971 GCA_964592785.1 uncultured Gammaproteobacteria bacterium
CTGACCTTGTGGCCATAGTGAATGCTGAATGCGTTGATCCACGTTCAGTTCGCGAGAGGGCGCGGCGCTGTCAGGCTCAATAAGAACCGAAACGGATAATTTCTTACCGAAGTCCGCCGACCTGTCCTTGCACTGCACGGCCAGTGCTTCTGTGCGAGTCGGACGGACAAGAATTCGGGCCAGTTCGGTCATGGCAGGCTTGAAACGGGCCAGAATTCCGGTTGGGCCCAACCCAGCGTGATCGCGAAGGTAGGCCTCCACGTGGAGAAAGAGAGCGTCGCGCTGCGGATCCACCTTTTCAGTCAAATTGGCCTGTATTTGCTGCTCGGCAAGAGCGTGTCGCGGACCGCCGATGATCTCATCGATCGAGGGGCCGTTGGGTTCAAGCAAGGTTTCGAACAGATGCCTGTGCAGTGTGATCGCCGTTTCGGGCTTTTCCGGATCGTACGCTTCAGCTTGGAACAACAAGCCGATCACTTTGTCGACGATCATTCGGTCATGCGAGGGCGTCAATATCCTGCCCACGTAAAGACCATGCCAGTTCAGCGAAGGGAACGCACGCTGCAGAATACTCTGCGATGTGCCCTGCCAGCCGCTGTCGATGAGCACCCCCAACTTCAACAGTTAAACACGTAAACGATTGATATTGTTGAAGCGGGATGCCTGCTTTTGCCACAACATGGCCGTTTCAGGTGGGTGTTTGCAGGCTCAGGGCTTCGAAGAGGTCGAGTTGCTCCGGTTGCTGGCGCGTGAGGGTTGTCTTGGTTGTCGGGCCGATACGAGCGACGTGCTGTTGAATGCGCTCAAGCAGATCGAGGGCGGTCCGCGGGCTTGCGCTGTGGCCTTTCGCCTTCAGGCGCATGCGCATGACGCGGTAGAGAACGAGGGCCAGGAAGCAGATCATGGCGTGGGCGCGGATACGATCGGGCAAACGGTGATGAACCGGCGCGATCTCGATGTCGGATTTGAGCACACGGAAGCCGCGCTCGATGTCTGCGAGGCCCTTGTAGCGGGCGACAGCTTCGGTGGGCGTCAGGTCTGGGGCGTTGGTGATCAGTGCGAGCTTTCCGTCAAAAAGCTGGGCTTCGGCGATGGCGTCGTCATCGACCGACCAGCTGAACCGATCCGCATTGAGATCGGCCTTGATGAACCGCGTGAGTTCTGCTTCCGCGACTGCGCGGGCGAAGCGGCTGTAGGCCCCGCGATCGGAGGCGGGGCGTCCCTTGGCGGTCTTTCCGGCATCCTGGGCGTCGAGCTTGCCGACCATCTTTTCGGCCATGGCTTCGAGCTCGGCGATGCGGGCGCGCCGGCGATCACCCTGTTCAGTGGCACGAAGTGGATCATGGGCGACGATCAGGCGATGACCCGCAAAGCGATCCTCGGCCAGCTCATTCTCGTCGAAGGCCATGTCCCTGAAGGTCTCGACCAGGTCGCTGTAGCGGCGCGCGGGGACGGCCAGGATGAACTCCAGCGTTCGCCCACCCTGTTCGGCCAGCGATGTCAGGGCGTCAATGTTGTCGAGACTGAGAAGCCCGCGATCCGCAACCAGGATCACGCGTTCGATAGGGAAGCGCTGCAGGACCGTGGCGAGCATGGCCTGCAGCGTCTTGGTCTCGGCCACGTTTCCAGGATGCACGGTGTGCATGAGCGGCAGCCCCTCGGCGGTCTGCACGACGCCGAGGACGAACTGTCGTGCGATACCGCCTGTCTCTTTGTTCATGCCGTAGGCGCGGATATCTTCGTCCACCTCGCCTTCGCCGTGGATGCGCACTGTGGTCAGGTCGTAGAAGACCACCGTGAGATCGCGGTCCACGAGGGGTCGGATCTGACGTGCCAGTTCGGCCTCCACGCGATCGACATTGTCCATCAACGCGTCCATGGCCCGCAGGAGGTGCTGATGCTCGACCTTGGGCGGCATTTCGGGGATGGCCACGGTGTCCAGCCAGCGCAGGCAGCCGAGCTTGCTGCTAG
>CAZQHU010000045.1:0-1967 GCA_964592785.1 uncultured Gammaproteobacteria bacterium
ACAGGAGTTTCGTCCTTAAGGGGTAATAAAGTCATGTGAGCCCGCACTGGAAGAGCGTTTCAGCCTTTTCTACCCTGTAAGACCCCCCAATTATCCACAGCGTATCCAAGTGCCGATAGGACTTCGGATTGGGTCTTCGATGGAGACTCAATCCGGCGTCTGGGAGTTCTGGCACCATTGCGGAAACTTAATACAGAATGCAGCCGGCGCATATCTGCCATTACATCCGCAGCGGTACGGGATATACCGACGGCAGATAACCTGCGTTCCAGTCGCCGCAGGTAGGTTAATGCCACGACGCAGGAAAACAAGTGACAGCGTATCTTGCTGTCTGTCCAATGGCGTACAGGCCTCATTGATACAAGGTCATCATCCTTGCTCTGGCGAAAACGGTCCTCCACCTGCCATCGGTCCAGATGTGCCTGAACAATGGCCGTAGTTGACCAATCGCTATGGTCGGTAATGATAATGTTCTTACCGAACGTTTCCTGCTTACGCTTGATGCGATACATGTCTTTCCGAAAACTCATGAGCAGGCTGTTTTTGTCTTGTGTAAACTCAAGGTTGTAAAGGTCGGACGGCATATGTATCCGCTCGCATAAACGTATATACCTGTCAGTAATTTCTTCCGGACGGCGCCAATGTACAGCCCTCTCTCTTACCTTGGCCCGCATCTCCAGAAGCTCTTGCCGGACCTGTTCCATTTTGCTGTCCAGGGTATACGCCTGCTTTCGGGCAGTTGCAGGATTGTACGTTATCACCACAGTGCGTTCTTTTCCCCAGAACTCCCCGGCAGTCCGGTGAGCCAGCAGGCGTTCATTATTTTTGTTTTCTTTTTCCAGCCGCAGGTTCTTCTCGGTATCTACAGGCTCGAACCTTTCAAGAGGGATGACTGCCAGATCTTCCGCAAAGTATGGGGAATAACTGGTAACAAAGTGTACCCGGGCATGTTCGTCAATCCATAGGATGTTGTCCTCTGAGTTCATCCCCTTGTCTATTACCACGGTCAGGCAGTCTTTTGTCTGCTTCAGATTGTAAATCACACCGAACATTTCATCCATTAACGCCTCAAACAGTTTTGAATCATGCATATTGCCCGGATATTCCCGATAGAACAACGGTATCCGACTGCCCCTGTCCACCAGCAACGCCAGTCCAACCTGCCGCAATTGCGGCTTGCCATCTTTGCTGTGCCCACGTTTGGCAAGACTGGATTTTGTTTCTGCGGCCAGATATGTGAAATAATTGGTGGTATCGAAAAGCAGGCAGTCTGCGGTAGGACGGTCTATCTCCCATATCTTCTCAAAAAACTTCCGTCCAATCTGCCGCAAATCCTCCGCCGATACCATATCCCATTTGTCCCAGTACCGCTGGCTGGTTAACTCCGATAAATCTACCGGCCGGATTTGCTGTACCGCGGTGTGTTTATACCAGTTAGCCAGCGCACGTTTGCTTACCGACTGAATCATACGGTTCCATACACAGTAGAGAAAGTACTCTCCCACCGTCGGCCCTGTTTCACGTTCCGTCTGCCCGATTACCGAATCCACTATCCCTGCCATGTCTATATCCTTGTCTGCTTGTTGCGCCAGAAACAACGAGCCCCATTCTTCAACCTTCAACCGTTCTTCTTCTGCGTCCTGCCCGCAAGCCAGTTTCCGTACCCGTTCCGGACTGCCTATATATACCTGCGATATTACCTTCGGTTTTCCGTGCACCCGGGCAATCTCTCGCACGTATAAATAGGGTCTTCCGCGTTTCTTCTTTGTATGAAAGTGTGCCATGTCCATATTATACCTTGTAGGGTCTTACTTGTCAAGACATATTTAAAATAAATATATTGATATGACTATTCCACATTGTGTTTTTATAGACTGATTTGAGGGGTCTTACAGTGAAAAATACTCAAGATTGGCTCTGCGTGCGGGCTTCAGCGTTTCTCATGCGGTTAAAAACGAAACTCCTGT
>CAZQHU010000046.1:0-1518 GCA_964592785.1 uncultured Gammaproteobacteria bacterium
TGCGCGGAAGCGATGGCAATCCCGAAAACTCAGCGAGCTTATGCGCTACCGGATTGATCTTACGATCAACCGGAGCGCCCAATCTTCTTTGAATTTTGGTTGCTATCGAGAGGCGCGCTATAACGTCGTTTAAATACTCTTTTCCCGCTTTGGTATGGAAATATCCATCTAAAAGCCAATAAACGCCATAAGAGGCATTATTAGCCCTTTGGTAGTGGTTTGGTGTAGGTAATCCATAATCGAGAAGCTCTAAGCCGTCCCCGTGAATCTGAAAAGAGAGCCAAAATTGATATTTTTGCTGTTTTGCGGTAGAATTCATGTACACCTTTCGGTTCTTTGATAGTCCGTCATCCGCCAAGATTGAGCGGGCTATCAATTCTTCATTTTTTGCTTCAAGTGTAAGAGCTTTTCGACATACCAAAATCATAGCATATTTTGTCCTAATTCGATCATCGAAACATGTCAAAATTTTTGTCATATTTCAGTCGTACTAAGGGGTACAGCAAAAAAGCGGAGCGTTTTGCAGTTTTGAGCGGAGCGGATAGCGTACTAGTAACGAAAAAAAAAAGCCCTCAAGAAATAAAAGAGAAATTGGAGTGGCGAAACCTGCCCAAGCCCACACAGCGCAAGAAGAGCAGATGCCACGGAAGAAAAAAGCACCGCCCACAATCTGAAATAATCCGAGATCCGGAAGAATCGATCTGAATAATTCCGATAGTCGGAAATGGACCCAAAAGTGTCTGTAAATTTTTGATAATTTGACAAGGGCGCTCCGCGCCTCTTCCCTCGACTGTGTCGAGGGACCCTTATGCGCTTCGCACCAATGCGCAACTATTACACATTTTCAGCCTATTTTGTGAAACTATTACACAAAAAAGCTGCTACACCCTTTCTTTTATCGACAAAGAAATCACGAGAACTAAGCAACACAGGTTTTTTTTCTGCATTGAGGGGGGAAACTTCGTTTCCGTCCTGCGGAGCTGCTTCCGTCGCCTGCGGCTCCTCTCTGGGGGTTGTCACCCCCAGCCCCCCATCTTCGCGAAGCTGTTTCAGATATTTCTCGGCAGATGAACGACTGATCCCAGCTTCCTCAGCAAGAGCGCGAACAGTAATTTTTTGACCATACAACTGGAGAACGTTAATAGCCCCCTGGATTTTAGCCTTAACACGGGCCTGACGTATAGCAGTAGCTTTGGCCGCTCCCTCTGATCTGCTCATTGTGAAACTCCTATCGTCAATTTTCCAATCTCTCGATTGATACCACTCGAAAACCGAGCGAACCTTTGCGCGCAAAGTTGATCTATCCTTGACATGATCGCCAACAACGAAAACGTCAAAAGCCCAAAACTCCAAGCTCTCCCGATCAATCCAACCGTCACGGCGAATACGCGCGATAGATTCGAGCTTAATAGCCCAAAAGACAGCATCGTCATACTTTGCATGATTGAGAACCTGCGCCGATCTGCGCGGAAGCGATGGCAATCCCGAAAACTCAGCGAGCTTATGCGCTACCGGATT
>CAZQHU010000047.1:0-1393 GCA_964592785.1 uncultured Gammaproteobacteria bacterium
CATATTGTAATTACTGATAGTGAAGGTGTTGTTTTGTATGGAAACAAAATGGTGGAGAAGATTACAGGCTATAGCTTGAGGGAAGCTATAGGCAAAAAGGCTGGAAGTTTGTGGCATGTTCCAATGTCCAAAGAATTTTATGAAAAATTTTGGGATATAATAAAAAACAAAAAGAAAATGTTTGTTGGTGTTATTAAAAATAAGAGGAAGAATGGGGAAATTTATGATGCTTCTGTTAGTGTCTCTCCAGTCTTGGATAAAAATAACAACATTTTGTATTTTGTGGGTATTGAACGTGACATTACCCAAGAAAAAGAGATTGATAGAGCCAAAACTGAATTTGTTTCTTTGGCTTCACATCAACTTCGTACCCCACTTTCTACTATCAATTGGTATGCGGAAATGCTCCTTAATGGCGATGCCGGCAAACTCCAACCAGAACAGACTAATTATTTGGAAGAAATTTATCGAGGCAATCAGAGAATGGTGGACTTGGTCAATTCTTTACTCAATGTTTCTCGCATGGAATTGGGAACTTTTGTGGTTGACCCGGTAGACTGTGATCTCAAGGAAATAGTTGATGAAGTGATCAAAGAATTAACACCAAGAATTAAAACTAAAAAACAGAAGTTTAATCTTGAATATGATGTAAGTTTATCCCCAATGAAGTTGGATAAAAAATTAATGCATATGGTGCTGGAAAATCTTTTATCCAACGCTGTCAAATATACTCCGGAAAAAGGGCAGATTGGGATGTTGATTGGCAAAAATAAAAATAATTTAGAAATCAAAGTTTCTGATACTGGCATGGGTATACCTTTTAGCCAGCAGGATAAAATCTTTACCAAACTTTTCCGAGCTGATAATGTGCGTACTACTGATACCGAGGGTACTGGTTTGGGTTTATACTTGGTAAAAAATATTTTGGAACATAGCGGCGGTAAAATTAATTTTGTTTCTCAGGAAAATAAGGGTACTACTTTTACCGTTATTTTACCGCTTAGTGGCATGAAGAAAAAAATAGGAACTAAATCTTTAACTTAAAATTTATGTTATATAAAATCTTAATTGTTGAAGACGAGCCAGCTATTTTGAAAGCTCTGACTAGAAAGTTTGAGAAAGAGAAGTTTGTTGTTCTTCAAGCTCGGGATGGGTTACAGGGATTAGAAATGGCTTTGAAAGAACATCCCGATATTATTTTATTGGATATAATCATGCCTCAAATGGATGGCATGAGTATGCTTTTTAAACTTCGTGAGAATGCCTGGGGTAAGGAAGCAAAAATAATTTTACTCACCAATTTGAGTGATGCCACCAAAGTTTCCGAAGCTGCCAGGCAAGGAGTTTTTGACTATTTGGTGAAGACCGATTGGCATATAGATGAAGTGGTGAA
>CAZQHU010000048.1:0-1325 GCA_964592785.1 uncultured Gammaproteobacteria bacterium
TCAATATGCGCTGTACGAGGAAAAAAATTATAAAGTTTTAAAAATTTGATGTCATATTTTTCTTTGAGTAAACCCAAATCTCGCGCCTGAGTAGCAATATCACAAGATAAATAAATAATTTTCTTTGGCAACTCAGCTAACACTTTTTCTACTACCCGTTTATCCAACCCAGCGCGTGGCGGATCAAAAATTATAGTTTTATCATGAGTAATTAAATCTGTCATTTTTTCCGAAGGTTGACAAACAGCTTCAGAAGGAATTTTATTTAATTTAATATTTTTTTCAGCATATTCTACTGCTTCAGGATTGCTCTCCACCAAAGTTCTGGCTCCCAAAGGCAGACCAATGGCCCCCACGCCAGAATAATAATCAACTACCCAATCATCTTGACTGACAAATTGTTTTATATCTGCCAAGGCTTTTTTAAATATTGGTACATTTATTTGAAAAAAACTAAACAAGCCATATCTCAATCTTATGCCAGATAAATCTTCTTCCAAATAATCCTGTCCCTCTAGATGCAGAATAGCCGTCGGCACTGAAGCCGGACTCTTGTGAGTGGAATAATAAATAGTCAAACCAATTAAATTATTTTTTAATCGGGGATAATTGTCAAACTCCAAACGATCTTTCAAAAATAAACCAGCCAAAACTTCACCTTTTTGATTACAACGCACAATCATAGTTTTTAAACTACGAATAGGTATTTTATTTTCTTTGACCCAAGTCAAAAGTTCCAAAGCTACTTTATTTATTTCTGGTCTGGCAAGCTCGCAAACCTGAATAGGAATATACTTTCGACTTTCTCGGATATGAAAAGCCAGAGTCACCTGATCCTCAAAAACTGTGAAACTATACTCCATTTTATTTCTATAACCATATTCCACACCATCAGTTATCATTTCCAAATTTTCAATTTCTCCCGCCACAGCGGGATCCCGTTCACTACGAGACAAGTTTCCCAATTTTCTATATGTCTCTCTAGCTATTTCTACTTTCCATTTATTTTCCGCTTCAAAATTCATTATCTGCCAAGGACTACAAGATAAATAATGATCTTCCTGAGGCGCTACTCTCTCTGGTGACTTTACTAAAATATTTTTAACAATTCCAGTCGCAAAATCCGGCTTATTTTTTGTATAATCAAATTCCACTTCTTCGCCAGGAAGCGCACCCCAAACAAAACAAGCTTTGTTGTCCAACTTGCCCAAAGCTTGTCCCCCGAATACTAATTTTTGAACTTTCAATACCCGCTCGCCCGGCGTAGCTTTAGCAGAGCCGGGGCCCCCAAATACTAATTTTTCTATCTTAATTTTTGGCATAAA
>CAZQHU010000049.1:0-1259 GCA_964592785.1 uncultured Gammaproteobacteria bacterium
CTAAATGGTACAATTGACGAGACATTTAGGAGAGCAGATCATGAGTAAAAAACGGAAGCAATATTCTGCGGAGTACAAGACAAAAATTGTGCTTGAACTTTTGCAGGGTGATTTGACGGTGGCACAGGTTGCCAGCAAATATGATATCACGGCCAAAAGTCTGGGGGACTGGAAAAAACAGTTTTTGGAGAATGCATCATTGGCATTTGATGTGAGTGGAGCCACAAGAGCCTACAAGGACGAGATCGAAACCCTCAAAGAAGAGAACGATGCCTTGGCGAAAAAACTGGGCAAGACGACCATCGAGCGTGATTGGGCCGTGGGAAAGCTAAAGAGCTTGGACTTATCAAATAAAAAAGATCTTGTCGATTCCAAGCTCAATGAACTCTCCATGGCAAGACAGTGCGAAATGATCGATTTGAACCGTTCATCGCTCTATTACGAGGCAAAGCCGATGAGCCAGTACGATCTGAAGATCATGCGTCGTATCGATGAGATCTACACCGATATTTCATCCACCTACGGCTACCGCTTTATGCATCAGCAGTTGCTCGAAGACGGCTTTACAATCGGCGTCAATAAGGTGAACCGGCTGATGAATGTGATGGGTATACAGGCGATCTTTCCAAAGAAGCGGAAACTGACCTCGATCAAAAACCATGAACACAAGATTTATCCGTACCTGCTCAAAGAGCTGGAGATCACACGACCCAATCAGGTCTGGAGCGGCGACATTACCTACATCCGCACCCACGGTGGATTCATGTACCTGGCAGCGATCATCGACTGGCATAGCAGGTCAATTCTCTCCTGGAAACTCTCCAACACGATGGATACCCTTCTCGCAACCGATGTGCTCAAAGAAGCCATCGACACATACGGTACACCCGAGATTTTCAACTCCGATCAGGGAAGTCAGTACACAAGCCATGAACATACGAAAATACTCAGGGATCACGGTATAAGAATCTCCATGAACGGCAAAGGCAGATCGATTGACAATATCGCTATTGAACGGTTCTTCAGAACGCTCAAATACGACGAAATCTACATCAACGATTATCAAAGTGTCAGCCACCTTAGAAGCAGCATTGCCAAATATATGCACTTTTACAATTTCAACCGATTCCATTCGGCACTGGGCTACAAAAAACCGATGAACGTCTATCTGGAAGGAGTTAAAAAAGTTGGTTAGGCACTTAGCAGGCGGTGGGAAGATGATTTCTCAAAATTCTGTCTTGACAAATAGTGGCAGTATA
>CAZQHU010000050.1:0-1084 GCA_964592785.1 uncultured Gammaproteobacteria bacterium
GCACCGGGCGGGGGAACTGACGGCGGTCTGGGTCCCGGACGCGGCGCATGAGGCGATGCGCGACCTGGTTCGGGCGCGGGCGACGGCGGTGCGGGTTCTGGGGAAGGCACGGCAGCACCTGCAGGGGTTTGTGCTCCGTCACGGTCGCATCTATCCCGGAAAGAAGGGTTGGACGGTCGCCTATCGGCGCTGGCTCACGACGGTGCGGTTCCAGCACCCGGCACAGCAGATCGTGTTCCAGGACTATGTCGACGCTGTGGCCGACGCCGAGGCCCGGGTCGAGCGTTTGACCGGCCAGATCGCGGACCTGCTGCCGAACTGGTCGCTGGCGCCGGTGGTGGAGGCCGTGCAGGCGATGCGCGGCGTCGCGTTCATCGTAGCGGTGACGGTGGTGGCCGAGGTCGGTGACTTTCACCGCTTCGAGAACCCGCGGCAGTTGATGGCCTATCTGGGGCTGACCCCATCGGAGCACTCCTCCGGCTCCAGCATCCGCCGGGGCGGGATCACCAAGGCCGGCAGTGGGTTGGCGCGGCGCGTGCTGATCGAAGGCGCCTGGAGCTACCGGATGCAAGCCCGCGTCAGCCGCAAGCTGCACGACCGGATCGAGGCGCTCCCGAAGACTGTACGCGACATCGCCTGGAAAGGGCAGCTGCGGATGTGCCAGCGCTACCGGCACCTGATGGCGGCGGGCAAGCCGAAGGTGGTCGTCACCACGGCGATCGCCCGCGAGATGGTCGGCTTCATCTGGGCAATCGCCCGGTGTGTGACGCCAGTGCCTGGCGGTGAAGCACAGGCCCGGGGCTGAGAAGAGGAAACGACCCCGATCATGCCGATGCGCAAGGTCGGGGACGGAACGCGGTGGGGAACCCTCGTGGCCTGTTATGAGCCGACACCGTCGACGCTCGCCACCTAGACCGAGGCAGCCCCAGGACGAAACCACGGTCATGCGGTAGCCAACCCGCGCATGAGAGCTTGCTCAACCGTCGTCTCAGTTCCGTCCCCCACCTTGCGCATCCCCATCACGTTGCACCCGGCTCCGCCGGAACATTCTGCGTGAAACAAGGCCTTGACAGCGATCATGAGA
>CAZQHU010000051.1:0-1020 GCA_964592785.1 uncultured Gammaproteobacteria bacterium
GTACAGAAACCTTCATTCTTTAATAATACCTCATTTTCACGGCGGTTTCCACAAACACCCTGTAGTTTTCAATCTGGTGCGGCAGGAGTCTCGCCCGGGTATTGGGAGAAGACGTGGGGCAAAGTATAAACCCGCCTCCCGGCTTGCCCTGGTTTATGACTTCGGTTACCAGTTTTTCCATCTCTTCCGGCTTCAGCGTATCAAATGCCCCGTCCTCCACTCCTCCCTCCAGCGCCATCTTCCCGGAACAGACCGCCTTGGCTTCCGCAAGGGTAATACTGCCGACAGGGGGCGGTTCTATGGGATTCAGACAGTCCAGTCCCATTTCAATAAATCCCTCCAGCACCGGCTTCATGTCCCCGTGACAGTGAATCCATACCAGTTTGCCGGCGTTGTGAACCAGTTCTATAAGTCGTTTGTCGTACCCGACGATAAACTCGTAAAAATCCTTCACCGAAGTCAGCGGCGGGATGCACAGTTCAGGGCCCACCCATCCGAAGCAGTCGCCGATGTTTTTGGACAGATAGTGTTTAACAAGGGCTTCCAGGCCATTATATTCCTTATCCACCATCTCCTTTATCAGGTCTCTTTCATCATAAAGCCAGTAGCCGAATTTCTCCGAACCCATTTTCCTCTGGACAGCATACAATGCCTCGTCAATACCTACCATCAGCAATGCGCGCTGGCCTGTTTTTTTCTCAAGGGCGAAATATGAATCAGTGCCCGGAAAGTTTTTTTGTTCGGGCAGGGAAAGGTATTTTTTTGCATCGCTTACGTCTTCTATCAGGTGTTTTTTTATGTAGCCGGGCGAACCGTCCATCGGCTGATAGCGTATATCCGCCAGAGATCCCAGCGGAGTTTCAATCACCGTTTTGATTTCTTTAATCTTTTTCTCTTCGACAATCGTCTCTTCGGAATGTGTTTCATAGGGCAAAGGAGGGATTTCTTCTTTCTCCGGAGGCCATGACCTTATTATGTCAAGTTCATATTTTTCCGTCCATTCGTACAGGTCTTTCCAGT